>NZ_CP010341.1:993437-1324583 GCF_000940845.1 Propionibacterium freudenreichii subsp. freudenreichii
ATCTACCAAGACATGATCACCGCCTACCGGGACAAGGACCGCGGCCTGGGCAGATTCTTCCTCGCGCACACGATCGACAAGATCAGCGCCAGCGTCCCGGAGCAGCTCGTCGAGATCCGCAAACTCGCCCGCACCCTCACACAGCGCGCTTCGGACGTGCTCGGCTACTTCGACCGCCCCGGCACCAGCAACGGCCCCACCGAAGCGATCAACGGCCGACTCGAACACCTCCGCGGCACGGCCCTCGGCTTCCGCAACCTCAGCCACTACATCGCTCGGTCGCTGCTCGAAGCCGGCGGATTCAGACCCGCGCTACACCCTCGTTCGTGAAGAGCCACTTCAGGTGGGAATGTGGCACGGTTCCCGGGCTCGGGGTCCCGGGTGCGGACACGACGATGGCCCGCGACTCCGGGGAGCCACGGGCCATCATCCTCGATCCCGGAACACCGGGATGGTGCCCAATTCAGGCCAGGCGGGCCGCGATCGCATCGCCGATCTCAACGGTGCTGCGCTTGGCAATTCCACGCTCGGAAATATCGGCACTCACGGCGTCATTCACCCGCTGTGCCTCCTTCTCGTATCCCAGGTGCGTGAGCAGGAGCGCCATCGAGCTGATGGCGGCTGTCGGGTCGGCGATGCCCTTGCCGGCGATATCGGGCGCCGAACCATGCACGGGCTCGAACATCGAGGGATAGGTGCGTGCCGTGTTGATATTGGCGCTCGGCGCCAGTCCGATGCCGCCGGTCACTGCAGCGGCCTCATCGGTCAGGATGTCACCGAACAGGTTGTCGGTGACGATCACGTCAAAGCGCTGGGGATCAACGGCCAGGTTGATCGTCGCCGCGTCAACGTGCAGGTAGTCATGCTCCACCGAGGGATATTCGGTGGCGACCTGGTCAACGATGCGACGCCACAGGCCCCCGGCATTCACCAGGACGTTGTGCTTGTGCACGAGGGTGACCTTGTTGCTGCGCTTCGTGGCGAGCTCAAATGCATAGCGCACGACGCGTTCCACGCCGAACGCGGTATTGATGCTGACCTCCGTGGCCACCTCGTTGGGCGTCCCCTGGCGCAGGGTCCCGCCATTGCCCACGTACATGCCCTCCGTGCCCTCGCGCACGACCACGAAGTCCACCGGACCCTGGTCGAGTACAGCCTGGGACAGGGGGGTCACGACACCGGGATAGATCTTCGACGGGCGCAGGTTCACGTCCTGATCGAATTCAAAGCGCAGCTTGAGCAGCAGGCCGCGTTCCAGCAGTCCGGAGGGAATGGTGCTGCTGCCGGGCGCAGCGCCCACGGCACCGAGGATGATCGCGTCACGGGTGGCCAGATCGGCGAGGGTCTCGTCGGAAAGCACCTCACCGGTATCGAGCCAGTGCTGGGCCCCGAGTTCGTACTGGGAGAACTCGAAGGTGTCCTCACCCGCCGCTGCGATAAGGACCTTGACGGCTTGGGCCACCACTTCGGGGCCGATTCCGTCGCCCGGGATGACTGCAATGACTGGCTTGTGCGAAGACTTACTCATGGTTGTCACACTAAGTGTCCCCGCAGGAGGACCATGCGCGGTCTCAGCCCTGACGAAACAGCGAACTACGGCGTTGCAGATGGCTAATCAGCGCAACCTCGACACCCTCCAACCGACAGATGAACGGCCGGTTGTCGGGCCGTGGGCGCGCAGTAGCCTGAAGTCATGGCACTGAAGTTCAACGCACCGTCCGACCCCACGTATCGTACTGAGGCGGACATCGCAAAGATCAACGAGGACCCCGGCTTCGGGGTGCACTTCACCGATCACATGGCTCGCATTGACTGGAGCGAGGATGAGGGCTGGGTTGACCCCCGACTCATTGAGTACGGGCCCATCCCGATGGACCCCGCCGGTGCCGTATTCCATTACGCCCAGGAGGCCTTTGAGGGGCTCAAGGCGTACCACCGCGAGGATGGCTCCATCTGGCTGTTCCGTCCCGAGCGCAACGCGGCGCGCTTCTTCAATTCCAGCAAGCGCCTGGCGTTGCCGCAGCTGCCGGTGGACGACTTCGTGCAGGCCGTTCGTGAGCTCACCCGCCTCGATGCCCGCTGGGTTCCCAAGGAGGGCGAGAAGAGCCTCTACCTGCGTCCCTTCTCGATCGCGACCGAGAGCTTCCTGGGTGTGCGGCCCAGCAAGACGGTTGCCTTCTGCGTGATCGCCTCCCCGGTGGGGGCCTACTTCTCCGGCGGCGTCAAGCCGGTCGACATCTGGGTCGAGTCCCACCTGAGCCGCGTGTCCAACGGTGGCACCGGCGACGCCAAGTGTGGTGGCAACTATGCCGCCAGCCTCGTGCCGGAGGAGACCGCCTTCGCCCATGGCTGCAACCAGGTGATGTTCGTCGACAACGCCGAGCACCGCTGGGTTGAGGAACTGGGTGGCATGAACTTCCTCATGATCACCAAGAACGACGAGCTGGTCACGCCGCCGCTGAACGGGAACATCCTGCCCGGCGTCACCAGGGATTCCCTGCTCACCATCGCCCCGGAGATGGGACTGAAGCCCGTCGAGCGTCCCATCGACATCGCCGAGGTGTACGCCGGCATGGACGATGGCACCATTTCGGAGCTCTTCGCCTGCGGCACGGCCGCAGTGGTCACGCCGATCGGCTCGCTGACCAACGAACAGGGTCGTCACGATATGGCGGTCCCCGCCGATGGTGGGCGAACCATTGCGCTGCGCAACTACCTGTTGGATGTGCAGTACGGACGTCGCGAGGACACCCGCGGCTGGACCCAGCGCGTCGTCTGAGCCGCGCGGTCGGGCAGAGGGGATCACACACATGACCATGAATCCAGTGCGCCCGGAGAAGCTGCACATCTACGACACCACCTTGCGGGACGGGGCCCAGCAGGCCGGCATGCACCTGTCCCTGGATGACAAGTTGGCCATTGCCCTGCAGGCCGACGCCATGGGCGTCGACTTCATTGAGGGCGGCTGGCCGGGCGCCAATCCGATTGACACCGAGTTCTATGCGCGCGCGCCCGAACTGGGCCTGCGCACGGCGAAGCTCGTGGCCTTCGGATCGACGCGCCGCGCCGGTTCACGGGCGAGCGAGGATCCGTTGCTCGAGGCGCTGTGTACGGCCGGTACGGATTATGTGTGCATCGTGGCAAAGGCCCACGACGTCCACGTGACCCAGGCGCTGCGCACCACCCTGGACGAGAACCTGGCGATGGTGGCCGACTCGGTGCGCTTCCTGGTGGGGCACGGCAAGCGGGTGCTCGTCGACGCCGAGCACTATTTCGACGGTTTCCGCACGAACCCCGCCTATGCCCTGGAGGTCGTGCGTACCGCGGCCGAGGCCGGTGCCGAGACCGTGGTGCTGTGCGACACCAATGGCGGCATGCTGCCCCACTGGATGGGTGACATCATCTCGGCGACCTCGTCGATCGGCGTCGAGCTGGGGGTCCATTGCCACAACGACAGTGGATGTGCGCTGGCCAATTCGTTGGCCGCCATGGACGCCGGCGTCACCCACATCCAGGGCACCATCAACGGATATGGCGAGCGGACCGGCAACACCGACCTGACCACGCTCATCGCGGACCTCCAACTGAAATATGAGTGGCCCGTGGTGACCCCCGAGCAACTGGGGAACATGACCAGCGTCAGCCGCACGGTGGCCGAGATCGCCAACCAGCCGGTCTCCGCGCGGCAGCCGTATGTGGGGGAGTCGGCATTCGCCCACAAGGCGGGCCTGCACGCCAGCGCCCTCAAGGTGAACAACGACCTCTACCAGCACATCGATCCCACCGCGGTGGGCAACGACATGCACATGCTCATCTCCGACATGGCCGGCCGCGCGAACATCCAGATCAAGGGCGAACAGCTGGGCATGGACCTCTCGGACCGCGACCTTGCCGGGCAGGTGGCCTCGTTGGTCAAGCAGCGCGAGGCCCACGGCTACGCCTATGAGGCCGCCGACGCCAGCTTTGAGCTGCTCGTGCGCGATACGTGCGGCGAGCTCAATGACCGTCCCTTCTCGATGACCAGTTGGCGGGTGTTCATCGAGCAGCGTGGTTCCTCCGAGGACGACGCCTACACCGAGGCGACGGTGAAGCTCGAGGCCCAGGGTTCACCGCAGATCTTCGTCGGCGAGGGCAACGGCCCGGTGAATGCCCTCGACCAGGCCCTTCGCCGGGCCCTGCGACCCGCCTATCCGCAGGTGCGCGACTACGAGCTCACCGATTACCGGGTGCGAATCCTCGACGAGGACCGCGGCACCGACGCCACCGTCAGGGTGCAGATCGGTACCACCTGGCAGCACGACACCTGGACCACCGTCGGGGTCGGCGCGAACATCATCGAGGCGAGCTGGGAAGCGCTGTCGGACGCCTACCTGTTCGGCTTGTTGAAGGGCTTCGGCGCCGACGAATAGTCCCCGGGGCTGCCCGGAACGCCGAGGCCCCCGGGCGGCCCGACAGGTAGGTTTGGCTCATGCGTATTGCTCGTTATGCCAGCCCGGGAACTGATCCGGCCTATGGCCTCGTGGAACTCGTCGATGACGGGGGAGATCACCCCGATACGGTCGCAACACTCACCGGTGATCCCCTGGCGGGGCCCGTCAACCTCACCGGAGAACGGCACCCCCTGGCCGAGGTGCGACTGCTCGCCCCCGTGATCCCGCGCAGCAAGATCGTGGGCGTGGGACGCAACTATGCCGCCCATGCCGCCGAGCTGGGCAACACCGTCGACGCCAACCCGTTGGTCTTCCTCAAGCCCAATACGAGTGTGATCGGTCCCGACGACCCCATCATCAAGCCGGTGGAGACCGACGACCTGCAGTTCGAGGGCGAATTGGCCGTGGTGATCGGGCGCATCTGTCGGCTGGTGCCCGTCGACCGCGTCGCCGAGGTGATCTTCGGCTACACCGTGGCCAACGATGTCACCGCGCGGGATGTCCAGAAGACCGACAAGCAATGGACCCGCGCGAAGGGCTGGGACAGTTTCTGCCCCCTCGGTCCGTGGATCGTCAGCCACCTGAGCCTGGACGAGGCGGCAGCACTGGACGTCACCACCACACTGGATGGCGAGGTCAAGCAGCACGGATCCACCGCCGACATGGTCCACTCCATCCCGGAGCTGGTCTCCTATATTTCCGGATTCACCACCCTGCTGCCCGGCGACGTGATCCTCACCGGCACGCCGGCGGGCGTTGCCCGCATGGTGCCCGGCCAGCGGGTGAGCATCGAGATCGGCTCGATCGGAGCCCTGTCGAATCCCATCGTCGACGGGGCGCAGACGCTCGGTTACGGCGACGAGGAATCCCCGGCGGGGCAGTGATCACACAGTGAGCCAGAAGAAGCGCAAGCAGGCCCGGACGTCCCCGAAGGCATCGGGTTCGCCCCGTCCCGGGACATCACAGGGAGCACGCCAGGCCCCGCGCAGTGGAAGCGCGAGCGCCTCGCGGGTGGGGAGCGCTGGGCGCGGATCGGGGCGGTTGCAGCCCGACTACCCCTATCAGCCGATGTTCACGATGCCCGCCAGTGAGCCGATGCCGGGCGTCGACTATGCGTTGGTGATGCGCTCGCCCGCGCCCGGGGGAGCGATGAGGGCCATTACGGGCCTGGCGCTCGTGGCGGCGGGGTACCTGCTGATCACCCAGATCCTGCTCTACCTGGGCGCCTGGCTGTCATGGCTGGCACGGGGACAACACGGCAGCATGCAGGACGGCTATGCCGCCGTGGCCGGCTATCAGGTGCCCGAGGGCATCGTGATCGTGAACCTGGCCCTGGCCGCGGCGATCATCGTCGTGCTCGTGATTGCCCGCTGGTGCAATGGCCGTCAACCGGGCTGGTTGGTCTCGGTGCGCCCGGGGATGCGCTGGGGATTCCTGGCATGTGCCGTCGTGGTGGGCCTGGTGGTGCTCAATGGCATCTACCTACTGGCGCCCGCGCGGGCGGCCCTGCACTGGAACCCGCCATCCAATGCCTGGCTGTTGATGGTGCTGGTCGTGGTCACCTCGCCCCTGCAGGCCGCCGGCGAGGAGTTCCTCTTCCGGGGCTACCTGCAACAGGCCCTCGGTGCCCTGACCGGTAGGTCCTGGGTAGCACTGATCGTCTCGGCGCTCGTCTTCGCCGCGATGCATGGTTCGCAGAACCTTCCGCTGTTCATCGACCGCTTCGGCTTCGGACTGATCGCGGGCGGCATGGTGCTGGCCACCGGAGGACTTGAGGCATCGATCGCGGCGCACGCGGCGAACAACGTCAGCAGTTTCGGCTACGCGATCGCCGGTGGCACCCTCGCCCAGACCCGACAGATCTCGGCAAGCAACTGGGCCACCACCGGGAGCAATGTGGTCGGTTATCTCGTCACCGGAGTGGCGATGGTCGCCGTCGCGCGCCTGCTGCGCCTGCGCCGGGTCACCCCGGATACCCCAAGTTGATAGTTCCGAACCGATTCTGTAGAGTTTGTGGGCGTTGTCACCGCGGAAACGCCAAGGGTGACGATGGGGTATGGGGTAATTGGCAGCCCGCCGGATTCTGGTTCCGTCAGTCCAGGTTCGAGTCCTGGTACCCCAGCGCATGTGGGATTCGGAGCAGTTGTGGTCCGGTCCGCATACGCTGGAACGACAAGTGAATAGCTAAGCGTCCGAATCACTTCGGACAAGACTTGGCCCCGTTGTGTAGCGGCCTAGCACGCGGCCCTCTCAAGGCTGAAACGGCGGTTCGAATCCGCTCGGGGCTACAAGTGAGTGAAGGCTCCCACCTGATCAGGTGGGAGCCTTCACTGCGTTGTCGTCGGGGGTGAATGTTGCCGGAGTGGATCGCCTGGCGCCGAAGCCGCTCAGCCCTCCGAGACCGCGGCCCTGCGCAGTACCTCGGAAAGGTGCTCCGCAGCGGCGATCACCGCCGGGGCATGGAGTCGGCCGGGCTGGCGGGTCAGGCGCTCAATCGGTCCGGACACCGACACGGCGGCCAGTACCTTTCCGGCGGGGGCCCGCACGGGCGCCGACACCGACGCCACGCCGGGTTCACGCTCCCCAACCGATTGTGCCCAACCGCGGCGACGCACCGTGTTCAGTGCCACCGCGGAGAAGCTCGCAGAGGCCAGGCCGGCCTGGATGCGGTCGGGATCGTCCCAGGCCAACAGCACCTGCGCGGCGGAACCGGCGTTCATGGTGAGTTGGGCACCCACCGGGATGGTGTCGCGCAGTCCCGACGGGCGCTCGGCGGCCGCCACGCAGATGCGCACATCGCCCTGCCGGCGATAGAGCTGGGCCGACTCCCCGGTGACGTCACGAAGCCGGGCAAGGATCGGTCCGGCGGTGGCCAACAGGCGGTCCTCGCCGGCCGCGGCCGCCAATTCCACCAGTCTGGGTCCCAGCACGAAGCGGCCCTGCAGGTCGCGTCCGACCAGCCGGTGATGCTCCAGTGCGACGGCAAGACGATGCGCCGTCGGACGGGCCAGTCCCGTAGACTGGACCAGGCCAGCCAATGTCGTCGGTCCCTGTTCCAGGGCACCCAGCACGAGCGCCGCCTTGTCGAGGACGCCCACCCCACTCGAATTGTCCATAGAGTGAGATTATCATCTCGTATTCTGGTATGGCAAGGGCATAATGACTGTCATGGCATCAACACTCGTGGAAAAAATCTGGAACGATCATGTGGTTCGCAGCACCGCGGGCGAGCCCGACCTGCTCTACATCGATCTTCAGCTCGCCCACGAGGTGACGAGCCCACAGGCTTTCGAGGGGCTGCGTCTGGCGAACCGCAGGGTGCGTCATCCCGAACTGACGGTGGCCACCGAGGACCACAACATCCCCACTACAAACGTCTTCAAGCCGATCGCCGACCCCGTCTCGCGCACGCAGGTGGAGACCCTGCGGGCCAATTGCGCCGAGTTCGGGGTGCCGATCCACTCCATGGGCGACCGTGAGCAGGGCATCGTGCACGTCATGGGGCCCCAGCTCGGCCTCACCCAGCCGGGGATGACCATCGTCTGCGGGGATTCGCACACCGCCACCCATGGCGCCTTCGGAGCCCTGGCCTTCGGCATCGGCACCAGCGAAGTGGAACACGTACTGGCCACCCAGACCCTGCCCCAGGCCCGGCCCAAGACCATGGCGGTCAACGTCGTGGGCGACCTGCCGGACGGCGTGGGGCCCAAGGACCTCATCCTGGCGCTGATCTCCCAGGTGGGGACCGGCGGCGGTCAGGGGCACGTGGCGGAATACCGCGGCAAGGCCATCGAGGACATGTCGATGGAGGGTCGGATGACCATCTGCAATATGTCCATTGAATGGGGTGCCAAGGCGGGCCTGATCGCTCCCGACCAGACCACCTTCGACTACGTCAAGGGCCGTGAGCATGCGCCCAAGGGCGCTGATTGGGACGCTGCGGTCGAGTACTGGAAGGGCCTGCGCACCGACGACGACGCGACCTTCGACGTCGAGGTGACCCTGGACGTCAGCAAGCTGACCCCGTTCGTCACCTGGGGAACCAATCCCGGCCAGGGCGTTCCGCTGGGCGCCAATGTGCCCGATCCGGCTGCCTTCGATACCGAGGTCGAGCGCGCGGCCGCGACCCGGGCCCTGGAGTACATGGGGCTGAAGGCCGGCACGCCGATGCGTGACATCGCCGTCCAGACGGTCTTCATCGGGTCGTGCACGAACGGTCGCATGGAGGACCTGCGGGCAGCCGCCTCGGTGATGAAGGGACACAAGGTCTCCGATTCGGTGCGCGTATTGGTTGTCCCCGGTTCGGATGCCGTGCGCGAGCAGGCCATGGCCGAGGGACTCGACAAGGTGTTCACCGATGCCGGAGCCGAATGGCGCCATGCCGGGTGCTCGATGTGCCTGGCCATGAACCCGGACAAGCTGGCCCCCGGCGAGCGCGCCGCGTCGACCTCAAACCGGAACTTCGAGGGCCGACAGGGCAAGGGTGGACGTACCCACCTGGTGAGCCCGGTCGTTGCCGCCGCCACCGCCATCGCCGGTCATCTGGCCGCCCCCGCCGACCTGTCATAAAGAGGAAACCATCATGGATAAGTTCACCACCCACAGCGGCGTCACCGTTCCGCTGCGACGCAGCAATGTCGACACCGACCAGATCATCCCGGCCGTCTACCTGAAGCGGGTCACGCGCAGTGGCTTCGAGGACGGGCTGTTCAAGAGCTGGCGCGACGACCCCGATTTCGTGCTCAACCAGGACGCCTACAAGAACGGCACGGTGCTGGTGGTCGGGCCTGATTTCGGCACCGGCAGCTCACGCGAGCACGCGGTGTGGGCGCTTCAGAACTATGGCTTCAAGGCGGTCATCGGCTCACGCTTCGGCGACATCTTCCGGGGTAATGCGGGCAAGGCCGGCCTTCTGCTGGCCACCGTCCCCCCGGAGGTCGTCGAGGAGCTGTGGACCTATGCCGAGGACAATCCCGGTGCCAGGGTGACCGTCGACCTCGAGGCTCGTCGGCTCACTGCCGGCGACAAGTCATATCCCTTCGATGTCGACGACTACACCCGTCACCGCCTGCTCGAGGGCCTGGACGATATCTCGCTCACCCTGCGCCACGAGGATGACATCAAGGCTTATGAGGACAAGCGTCCGAGCTTCAAGCCGGTGACCACCGAGGTCGCCTGACCCGACATCCGGTCACAATTCGTCCGCACGGCCCGGCTGCCACTCCTTGCGGGGGCAGCCGGGCCGTCGGCATGTCAACGGCCGGACCAGCCCCGGTACCCCCCCGCGGTCCGGCGCCGGGGCTGTCAGAATGGTGGCCATGAACAGCGATGTCGCTCCGGATAGGCGCCTGTACCTGGGCAGGTTGGGACGGGCGAACCACGAGCCGGCAAATCGCACGTTCCGCTTCGCGGCCCGCCTGGCAGGGGTCATCCTCAGGCCCATTGCCCGGCTGCACCTTTCGGGTCAGGAGAACCTGCCGACAACCGGTGCCGCGATCATCGTGCCGAACCACCTGTGTGACCTGGACCCCCTCGTGGTGGGCTACTTCCTCGTCTGGGGTGGTCGATGGCCGCACTTCCTGGCGCGGGCCAATCTGTTCACCATGCCGGTGCTCGGCCGCCTGCTGAGGGCCCTGGAACAAATCCCCGTCGAAAGGGGCTCGGTGAGTGCTGCCGGGTCCCTGGCCGAAGCCCAGCACGAGTTGGAGGCGGGCAAGGTCGTGATCGTGTATCCGGAGGGGACCTTCACCTACGATCCCGATGAGTGGCCGATGGCCGGCCACACCGGCGCCGCGCGGTTGGCGCTGCGGACCGGGGCACCCGTGGTCCCCATCGGCCAGTGGGGCGCAAACTTCATCATTCCGCCGCGCCACAAGCGTCGACCGAAGCTCCTGGGGCGAAGCGATGTCACAGTGCATGCCGGCGCCCGGCTCGACCTGGCCGACCTCGTGGCGCGGGGCGAGTCGGATCGACATGCCGTCCATGACGCCACGGTGCGCATCATGGACGCCATCACCCATGAGGTCAGCGCCGTCCGGGACCTGCCGGCGCCACATGGACGTTGGCACCCGGGCCGCAAGAAGCGGGTCGATCCGGCGCAGGCGGTGCTCTAGCGCCAGCGTTTCCGCTCGCCCCGGACCCGTGGGGGATCGCTACTCTTTGCAAGAGCACTTCGGAAGGAAGCCCATGGCCTCGGATACTGCAGACCTGATCAATGTGGCCGTCATCTTCGGCGGCCAGTCGAACGAGCACGAGGTGTCGTGCCTCACGGCCGCCGGCGTCCTCGGCGCCATCGACCAGACCCGCTACCGGGTTCACGGGATCGGCATCGACAAGTCAGGTCTGTGGCACCGCTACTCGGTCGACGAGATTCGTGCCCTGCAGATCGTCGACGGCGTGATGCCCTCAATTGGCGCGGACCATCCGCTCGCGGAACTCTTCCGCGACGCCGGGGGAGTCCACCTGGCGACCCTGGATGAGGATCGGCTCACTGCCCGCGAGCCCATCGACGTCGCTTTTCCCCTCATGCACGGCGCCTACGCCGAGGACGGAACCGTCCAGGGGAAGCTGGAAATGCTCGGCCTGAAGTATGTGGGCTGCGGCGTCACCAGCAGCGCCCTGGGGATGGACAAGGAGTACACCCACACCGTCCTCGAGGCGGCGGGAGTCCCCGCGGCTGCCTGGGTGCGCGTGGGACGCGACGAATGGATGCGTGATCCGGATGCCATCGTGGCCCGGATCGGCAGCCAGCTCGGCTATCCGGTGTTCGTCAAGCCCGCGCGGGGAGGATCCTCGGTGGGCATCAGCCGCGTCACCGGGCCGGACTCGCTGGCCGCCGCCATCGACGCAGCGCGCCTGGTTGATCCGAAGGTGCTCGTGGAACAGGCAGTGGTCGGTGCCCGTGAGGTGGAGTGCGGGATCCTCGGCGGGGATGGCACGGCCCCCCGCGCGTCGCACACCGGCGAGATCGTCATGCATACCGAGGACCGCTTCTACGACTACCGGGCGAAGTACCTGCCCGAGGAACAAGTCGACCTGCGGGTGCCGGCCGGACTCGAGCCCCAGGTGGAACGGCGGGTCCAGGAACTGGCACTGCAGTGCTTCACGGCCCTGGACTGCGAGGGGCTGGCCCGCGTGGACACCTTCGTCCTGCCCGATGGGCAGGTGCTGATCAATGAGATCAACACCATGCCCGGATTCACCAAGTTCTCGATGTATCCGAATATGTGGCGGGCCAGCGGAATCGACTACCCCGAGCTGATCGACCAGCTCATCGCCCTGGCGCTGTCACGCCCGGCCACGGTGCTGCGCTAGGTGTACTTCCCCGGGAGGTTGTGAACGGGTGAGGTAGCGAAGACCTCCGGGCAGGATGTGGGTTACCACACTCACTCTCCTGACCACGGAGGTCTTCGTGACTCACGCTAACGCACCCTTGACACCGGAAGGGCGTCGTCGTCTTGCTGTTCTCGTCGTGGAACAGGGCTGGTCGTTGCGGCGGGCGGCGGAACGGTTCCAGTGCTCGCCCGCGACGGTGAAGCGGTGGGCCGACAGGTACCGGGCAGGGCTGCCGTTGATCGACCGTAGTTCGAGGCCCACCTCGTCACCGAACCGGCTTCCGCGTAAGACGGAGCATCGGATCGTCGCGTTGCGGTTCACTCGCCGGTGGGGTCCGCACCGGATCGCGTATCACCTGCGGTTGCACCGTTCCACGGTCGGTCGGGTGCTCGCCCGATACAAGATGCCGAAGCTGATCAACATCGACCAGGCCACCGGGCTGCCGGTTCGCCGCCCGAAGCCGAAACGGTACGAGGTCGCCGCGCCGGGCGAGCTCGTGCACGTAGATATCAAGAAACAAGGCCGGATCCCCGACGGCGGCGGGTGGCGTGCCCACGGTCGCGGATCCATGCAGGACCGTCACGCGGGAGTGGCCCGCGACAAGGCAGCCCGTGCCGGGGCAGCCGGCTCTCGCGGCTACCGGTATCTGCACCACGCCGTGGACGACCACTCCCGGATCGCGTACTCAGAGATCCTTGACGACGAGCGCAAAGAGACCGCAGCGGGGTTCTGGACCCGCGCGAACGCGTTCTTCGCAGGCCTGGGCGTCACAGTCACCGCGGTGATGACCGACAACGGTTCCTGCTACCGGTCAGGCGCCTTCGCTGACGCGCTCGGCGACGAGGTGAAGCACAAGTGGACCCGGCCATACCGGCCGCAGACCAACGGCAAGGTCGAGCGGTTCAACCGAACCCTCGCCGTCGAGTGGGCCTACGCGAAGCCCTACGCCAGCGAAGCCGAGCGCGCCGCAGCCTACGAGACCTGGCTCCATCACTACAATCACCACAGACCCCACACCGGGATCGGCGGCCAGACTCCCTCAGCCCGCGTTCACAACGTCACGGGGAAGTACAGCTAGGGGCAGTCACCGCGGCGGGCGCCACAGCGGGGATTGCTCAGGAGCGTGCGGTTGCCGGCTGCGGGTGCGCCACCGGCCCGGCGACCTCGCGAGGGCCACGATTCTGCGCAACGACCTGCTGGAATGCCGGAAGCTGGGTGTACAGCTCATCGGTCAGCGGATTGCGTCGACGCCTGATGATGGTGCGCAGCTGGTAGGCCGCCACGGCGACATTCGCCAGCAGCGCCACCGCCGACACGGTGAACAACGCCACCGGGCTTCCCGAGGCGTCCACCGAGAACCGGGAATCGGTCACGAAGGCCGGCACGGCCATGGTGAACATCATCCACAGGGCAAGGGTTCCGGCCCGGTGCTGCAGCCATGCGCCCTTCTTGATGAAGAAGGCGGGAATCGTGCATGAAATGAGCAGCGCCGCACCCGCATAGAAGGAATGGTCACCCACGCAGTTGTAGACATAGGCAAAGTTCCACAGGTCGTAGGCGATGATCCAGAACCACAACATGTCGGGCCAGATCATGTCCTTCGACTTGTCGCGGGAGATGAAGATGCCGAACCAACCGCAGATGGTGAGCAGGTTGAGCAGCCCGGCGACGCCGTTCATCCAGTTCCACGGCCCCGACAGCATGTAGACACCATCGACCATCCCGTTGGCATGCATACCGCCCACCTGGAAGTCACGGATGCAGGCCTCGAGGATGTTGATCGCGAGGATGAGGGGCGGGAAGCACAGCGCCCACTTCCGCGCCGCGAGCCGGGGGTGGTAGCGCAGTGCCATGAACCCCAGTACGCCGGCCAATGCCGAATAGACCTTCACCCAGTGGAACCAGGTACCCGTTGAGGATCCGGCGCCGGCCGAGGTGGGCCACACGAAGATCGTCAGGATGATGGGAAGCGCCACGAAAATGGCGAGTCCCGCCCAGCGGAACCATCGGGTGAGTTCATTGAGCCCGATGAGGGCTCCCAGCACGACGAACCATGCCACCCATGAGTACCAGGGGATGGAAGCGAATAGGAACACGTCTCTGTCCTCCATCGTCACGAGGCCCCTCCCCAACGAGCGGCCCCTGTAGGCGGCACGTTACGGTGGGCGTGCGCGCCGCGCGATGGACAGATTTACGAAAGTGTCCAGTGGAGGACCGACCATGGTGGACCCACCCCGCACCGATGCCTTCCGGCCGGGCCCGAGCGGGCCGATTGAACCCCCGGAGGATCCCCCGGCCCCCGAGTCGCCGGCCCGACGCCCGGCGCGCGACGCGCTGGGAGAAGCCCTCAAGCAGACCCTGGCAACCACCCCGCTCGACAAGGTGACCGTTGCGGGGCTCAGCCGCAGTGCGGGCATCACCCGTCAGGCCTTCTACTACCACTTCCTCGATGTGAGTGACCTGGCAGTGTGGGTATTCACCAACGAGGTGGCCAGCCACATCATGAAATATCGGTCGCGTGCGGAGTGGGCGGACGGATTCCTCAAGCTGTTGCTCTACATGCAGGAACACCGCGAACAGAGCTATTCAGTGATTCGCGCCCTCTCGTCGGTTTCCCTCGAGCAGTTCTTCTTCCGGCACCTGCGGAAGATGATGACGGCGATCGTCCACGAGGTGGAGCAAACCCTCCCCTTCCACGCGGGCCAGCCCCTCGCCCGCCGCGATCGGGACTTCGTGATCGACCACTACACGCTCAGCGTCGTGGGGCACCTGCTGCACTGGCTGGCCACCGACATGCAACAACCGCCGGGGGAGTTGGTACGGAACCTGCGCGACATCCTCGACGGCAGCGTTCGCGCCTCACTGGAGCGCTTTGGCCACCACGATGCCGACGGACCCACGACCGGTGACCCGGACCGGTGCGTTGAGGGGACGGTCGGCCCCCGGGCAGGCTAGCGTTTAGCCCATGGCGTCCGAGACAACAGGGCAGAACCCGCAGACCGCGTCCGAGGTCGGCGAATTCGGGATCATCGCGACGATCATCAAGGGCCTTGGTCGTCCGCCCGCGGTCTCGGTGGGCCCCGGCGATGATGCCGCGGTGTTCCTGGTGAATGGCTCGGCCGTCACCAGCACGGACATGCTCGTCGAAGGCGTGGAATTTCGTCGTGACTGGTCCAGTGCGGCAGAAGTCGGTCGCAAGTCGGTGGCGGTGAACGTGGCGGACCTGGAGGCCATGGGTGCCAAGCCGGTGGCCATGGTGATCGGGTTCGGGATCCCCGCGGACCTGCCCGCCGAGTGGGTTCGTGAATTCGCCAAGGGGGTTCGGGCCGAGGCCGACCTGGCGGGTATCGCCCTGGTCGGTGGCGACATCACCGAGGCTGACAAGGTCACCATCGGGGTGACGGTGATCGGCGAGACCGCAGGGCTGGACCCGGTGTTGCGCAATGGCGCCGAACCCGGGGAGATCGTGGCGGTGTGTGGCCGACTTGGTTGGGCGGCTGCCGGACTGGCCGCTCTCGAACGTGGCTTCCGCAGTCCCCGCGCCGCCGTCGACGCCCAGCGTGTCCCGTCAGTGCCCTATGGGGCGGGACGGATGGCGGCACGGGCGGGCGCAACGGCGATGCTGGACGTCTCCGACGGCCTGTTGGCCGACCTGAACCACATCGCCCAGGCCTCGGGAGTCTGGATCGACCTCGATTCCGGGGCGTTCGAGATCCCGGAACCCGTTGCGGTGGTTGCCGCAGCGGTGAACAAGGATCCGCTTGACTTCGTGTTGACCGGCGGGGAGGACCATGCCCTGGCGGCGTGTTTCCCCCCCGGTGAACTACCCGAGGGCTTCACCGCGGTCGGAGTGGTGCATGCGCCCGGGCAGGACGGGCCCGGTGTCACTGTCGACGGTCGTCCCCATGAGGGCCATGGCGGGTGGGAACACTTCCAGCACGGTCAGTGACAGGCGGGGGTGTGCCGCCCGGCGGCGTGCCCCAGGGGCGCCGGAGCCGGCCTCCGAGTAGTCTGCGGAATATGGCGACCCGCGCGTCTTCCCCGTCGCGGCCTCGCAGCAAGAGCGGCTCGAAGAACTCACGCCGCCCTGCGAGTGCGCGAAGCGGTGGGAGCAAGAAGAACAATCACAGTCGGGGTTCGGCGTCACGCCGTCCCCGGCCGACCGCGCCACGCCCAAATCCGGTGCTCCGTGCCGTGGTGTTCGCGTGGCAGGGCATCGCCCATGGACTCGGGGCCGCCGTGCGCCGTATCGGCGGATCGGCCCGTGAGATCGACCCAGCGGTGCGTCGCGATGGCATGGGGCTGTTCCTGGTGGCCCTTGCGGTTGTCGTGGCGGCCGAGTTCTGGGTCGGCCTGCCCGGAGTGGTCGGGAAGATCCTGCAGGCGTGCGTCGCGACGATCTTCGGTATGGCGAGCTATTTGCTGCCGGTGCTGTTGTTCGTGCTGGCCTGGCGGACCCTGCGCAATCCCGATTCGAACGGCCCCGTCGGGCGCCAGGCGCTCGGCTGGACCGTGCTGGCATTCGGCCTGCTCGGGCTGATCAATGTCACCGAATGGCCCCTGCCCAGTCCGGCCGATCCGGCGCGCATGCGGGCCATGGGCGGGATCATCGGCTACATCTCCAGCTCGATGCTCACCCAGCTGGTGCCGCGCTGGCTCAGCGCCGTGCTGCTGGTCATCGTCGCCGTATTGGGCACCATCCTCATCACGGGTCGTCCCGTCCACGAGATGTGGGCCCAGATCCGGCAGCTGGCCAGCGGGGCATCGTCCTGGGCGGCCGACAACCGTGCCAAGAAGGCCGAACGCAAGCTGAAGTTCGGCGTCGACGAGGCCTACGACACCCCGGTGGAGGACGAGGACCAACATCCCGCATCCACCGAGCCACATGCGGACCCCGTGGCGCCACGTCCCGACCCGGCGCACCCGGCCGCGGCGGTGGTGGCCCCCGACGACCTGGAGCCCCCCGAGCACCTTCCGGCGACGAGCAGGGTGGAACAACTGCAGCTTTCCGGGGACGTGCAGTATTCGTTGCCCGAGCTCAGCCTGCTGAAACCCGGATCGGCTCCCAAGGTGCACACCGATGCGGCCGATCACACCGTGAACTCCCTGCAGGACGTGTTCACCGAGTTCAACATCGATGCCCAGGTGACCCGCTACACGCGCGGACCCACCGTGACGCAGTACGAGGTGGAACTCGGTTCCGGCGTCAAGGTCGAAAAGGTCACCGCCCTGCAACGCAACATCGCCTATGCGGTGGCGTCGCCCGATGTGCGCATCCTGTCGCCGATCCCCGGTAAGTCGGCGATCGGTATCGAGATCCCCAACAAGGAGAAGGAAGTCGTCTCCCTGGGCGATGTCTTGCGCAGCCCGCGGGCGCGCAGCAACACCAAGCCGCTGGTGGTCGGACTCGGCAAGGACGTCGAAGGTCGGGTGGTGCTTGCCAACATCGCCAAGATGCCGCACCTGTTGGTTGCCGGTGCCACCGGATCGGGCAAGTCGAGCTTCGTGAATTCGATGATCACCTCGATCATGCTGAGGGCAACTCCCGACGAGGTGCGGATGATCCTGGTGGATCCCAAGCGCGTCGAACTCAACCAGTATGAGGGCATCCCGCATCTGGTGACGCCCATCATCACGAGCCCGAAGAAGGCGGCCCAGGCGTTGGAATGGGTGGTCCAGGAGATGGACCGCCGCTACGACGACCTGGCGGCCTTCGGGTTCCGCCACATTGATGACTTCAACAAGGCGGTGCGGGCCGGCCAGGTGCAACTACCGCCCGGCTCCGAACGTGAGCTGACGCCGTATCCGTACCTGGTCGTCGTGGTCGACGAGTTGAGCGATCTCATGATGGTTGCCCCACGCGACGTCGAGGATTCCATCGTGCGCATCACGCAGCTGGCCCGGGCCGCCGGCATCCACCTTGTGCTGGCAACCCAGCGCCCCTCCGTTGATGTGGTCACCGGACTCATCAAGGCGAACATCCCGTCGCGCCTGGCCTTTGCCACCAGTTCGGCCACGGACTCCCGGGTGATCCTCGACCAGGCCGGCGCTGAGCGCCTGCTCGGTCAGGGCGATGGGCTGTTCCTGCCCATGGGGGCGGCCAACCCGAAGCGTGTCCAGGGCAGCTGGGTCACCGAGGCCGAGATCCGCGAGGTCGTCGACCATGTGAAGGAACAGCTCAAGCCCCAGTACCGCGACGACGTCACGGCCGTGGCCAGCGCCGAGAAGAAGGTGGCCGAGGACATCGGCGACGATCTCGACCTGGTGCTGGAGGCGGCCACGAATGTGGTCAACCTGCAGCTGGGTTCCACCTCGATGCTCCAGCGCAAGCTGCGGATCGGCTTTGCGAAGGCGGGCCGCATCATGGACATCCTGGAGACCAGGGGCGTCGTGGGACCGAGCGAGGGCAGCAAGCCCCGCGACGTCTATGTCAAGCCCGATGACCTCGACACGGTGCTCGCCCAGCTGTCGGGCGAACCACAACCGGAATCGGCCACCCAGTAGTCGGCATTGACCCGACCGGCAGGCGCATCTGTGGTGCGGACTGGGGTTGACGCCTTCGGGCGGGGATACTTGAGGCATCATGGCGAATAAGAAGGTTCATCTCATCAGTCTCGGCTGCGCCCGCAACGACGTGGATTCCGAGGAATTGGCAGGACGGCTGGAAGCCGGGGGCTTCAGCCTGGTGGATGAGCCCGACAGTGCTGATGCACTGATCGTCAACACCTGTGGCTTCGTCGAGCAGGCCAAGAAGGATTCCATCGACACGATCCTGGCGGCGGCGGACCTCAAGGACAGTGGCGGCCCCAGGACCGTGGTGGCGGTCGGTTGCCTGGCCCAGCGCTACGGCGCCGAACTGGCCGATTCCCTGCCGGAGGCCGACGCCGTGCTGGGCTTCGACGATTACACCGATATCGCCGAGCGGCTGCGCACCGTGATGGCCGGGGGCACGGTGCAACCACCGACCGTCATGGACCGACGCACCCTGTTGCCGATCGCCCCGATTGAGCGCCACCGGCGCCGGGCGGTGCCCGGACACCAGGGAGAACTGCCCACCGGCATCGCCCCCGCCTCCGGCCCGCGCGTTCCACGCCGCCGGCTGGACAATGCGCCCTGGGCCCCCCTGAAGATTGCCTCCGGGTGTGACAGGCGCTGTGCCTTTTGCGCCATCCCCAGCTTCCGCGGCGCATATCTGTCGCGGGACGCGGACGAGATCGTCGAGGAGGCCGGGTGGCTCGTCGGGCAGGGCGTGCGCGAGATCATGCTCGTCTCGGAGAACTCATCGAGCTATGGCAAGGACCTGGCCGACCTGCGGGCCCTGGAATCCCTGCTGAAGCGGCTGTCGGCCCTGGACGGGCTCGACTGGATCCGCGTGAGCTACCTGCAACCGGCCGAGCTGCGTTCGAGCCTGGTGGACGTGATGACCAGCACGCCCAAGGTGCTGCCCTACTTTGACCTGAGCTTCCAGCACGCTTCGGCCCCGCTGCTGCGACGCATGCGTCGCTTCGGCGATCCGGAATCATTCCTGGGACTCATCGATTCCATCCGCCAACGGGCGCCACAGGCAGGTATCCGCAGCAATGTGATCGTCGGTTTCCCGGGGGAGACCAGCAACGACGTGGACGTGCTTGCCGATTTCCTTGCGCGTGCCCGCCTCGACGCAGTGGGTGTCTTCAGCTACTCGGACGAGGATGGTACGGCTGCTGCCGAGTTGCCGGACCACGTCGCCGCCGAGGAGATCGAGGCCCGCCACGAGCGCATCGCCGACCTGGCGAATGTGTTGTGTGACGAACGGGCGGCGCAACGCGTCGGGCAGAGGGTGCAGGTGCTCGTGGAGGGGGTCGAGGGATCCCAGGTCACCGGTCGCGCGGCCCACCAGGGACCCGATGTGGACGGCACGACCACCGTGCTGGTCGGGCAGGGGCGTCACATGCCGACACCAGGCGATATGGTTTCCGCGTCGGTGATCGACACGGTCGGAGTGGATCTCACTGCCGAAATCGACGAGGAAGGCTAGGCCGATGAGCGCGCCCGCAGGTAGGAAACCGGATGAGGCCACCCTCGCATTCGCCTGGAACCTGCCCAACATCCTCACCATCACCCGCATGGTGCTGGTGCCGGTCTTTGCCGTGGTGCTCCTCAGCCATCCCGATCAGGAGGGGTGGCGCATCGGTGCGACGCTCGTCTTCGCCGTGGCAATCCTCACCGACTTTGCGGACGGACGCATCGCCCGCAAGTACAACATGGTCACGAATTTCGGCAAGATCTGGGATTCGATCGCCGACAAGGCCCTCACCGGTATGGCCTTCATCGGCCTGTCAATCATCGGCGAGCTTCCCTGGTGGCTCACCATCATCGTGCTCGTGCGGGAATGGGGCATCACCCTGATGCGCTTCCAGGTGCTCAAGTACGGAGTGATGGCCGCCAAGCAGGGCGGCAAGCTCAAGACCTTCCTCCAGAGCATCGCCCTGATCCTGTTCCTGCTGTGGCTGCCCGGCCTGGGGGCCTGGTATGTGGTGATCAGCTGGATCGTCATGGGGGTCGCCTTCCTGCTCACCGTCGTGACGGGTCTCGACTATGTCGTCGATGCCATCAAGCTGCGCCGCGCATCACTGCAGGTGGGACATCCCGTCGACTACGCCGAGATCCTGCGGGCCCGCAAGGCCCATGAGTGACTCCACCGCCGCTGACGGGGCTCGGGGTCTCGCCGAGCAGGTGATCCATCGGTACCGTGACCGCTCGCTGAGCCTGGCGACGTGCGAGTCGATCACCGGCGGCGGCATCGGCTGGACCCTCACGATGGTGCCCGGTAGCTCCGAGGTCTTCCGCGGGGGGCTCATCACCTATGCAAGCTCCCTGAAGGCCCAGCTGGCCGGGGTGGATGCTGGTTTCATCGCGCGCCACGGGGTCATCAACGAGCAGACGGCCCGTCAGATGGCGGCGGGCGCGGCCCGTGCGTGTGCTGCCGATGTGGCCGTGTCGGTGACCGGTACGGCCGGTCCCACCGGTGAGGACGGGGTTGCTCCCGGGGTCGTGTGGTTGGGCCTGTCATGGCTCGGCACGGTACGAGCCCGACAGCTGCGGCTCGAAGGCGGGCGCGACGCGATCCGGCAGGCCACCATCGAGGAATCCCTGGGCTATCTGCTCAAGGCATTGACCTGGCCGCAGTGAGCCGGGTCATCCCGGTGCGGGACCTGCCCCGGTAGCAGGTGAATCACGCTCAGCACTGGTTGAAATGTCCACTATGCGAGATGATCGGATCCACCAGGGAATTAATCCCATGCGGATCAGGTTTGAATGGGCAGATACTCCATTGCGGAGCGCGATCGGAGGGCAACGTGAAGCCACCTTTGCTGAGAGTCCTACTAGGTCAAACGCTGCGGGAACAGCGGATTCATGACCGCCGCACCCTGCGCGATGTCTCGCTGGCTGCGCGCGTGAGCCTGGGCTACCTCTCGGAGGTTGAACGCGGGCAGAAGGAGGCGTCCAGCGAGCTGCTGTTCTCCATCTGCCAGGCGCTCAATGTGCCCCTGTCCGAGATCCTGCGTGAGGTGAGCGAGAAGATGCTGGTGGTCGAGGCCGGCCAGCTGCAGGCTTCGCGCATCGGCCTCGAGGCAGCTGCTCCGTCGGTCATCGCCGCCTGAACCTGTCGCCTGCGCTGCCGCAGGTGGCAGCGCAGGCGCCGGCATCGCGGCGCAGGACCCACCGCAGAGGTGGGGAACCTGTGACGGCGAGCCGCTGTCCGCCATGGCGTGCGGCGCGTTGTGCGGACGCGCCGTTGAAGACCCGGACCACCAGGCTGGTGGTCCGGGTCTTCACGCTCTGCGGCCGCTGGTTCCCAAGGGTCTGCGGCCGGCTGTCCGGTTCATTCCTGGCGGTTGCTCCCCGGCGTCCTGCGGCGTCGGGTGTATCCCCGGGGAACCATCACGAAACCTGCGGCATTGAGCTCGTCGCCGATGTCGGCCTGCAGGGCGGGACTGCCATCGATCTTGTCGATCGTGAGGCGACCGATCTGCCCTGCGTCCACGGCGGCACCGATTGCACGCAGTGCCTCCGCCAATCGGGGCCGGTCGGTGGAGGTGAAGGTCAACAGGGTCCGGGCCCCCCTCTCGACGTAGCAGACGGGCTTCGCGTCATCGAGAACCACCAGGGCGCCCGCCTTGCGAGCCGGACGATGTCCATTGGTCGCGGGCCACTCCAGGGCAGCACCGTAGGGGTTCACCGGATCGCAGGCAGCGAGAAGTCGCATGGGGGCAGCCGGAGCGGTGCGGAGCCGGTCGACTGCGCCGGGGGTCGCGAACTGTGCTCCCCCCAGGCCGGTCACGAAATAGCCGCGGCGGGTGGCGCCGGACTCCTCCATCCTGGACAGCAGGCGGTAGGCGTCGGCGAAGCTCGGTGTCTGTGGCTCGGTCATGACGCTGCCCCGGGTGAGGACGCCATATCGGGCCAGTTCCAGCTCCAGGGCGTCCAGGAGCCGGGTGCTCTCGTCGCCGGGCTCGGGTGGGGCGGCCCAGCGGGCCCCGCCCACGGGCAGCGGGCGGGCAACCCGGACCCGCATGGGGCGACGGCGTGCGCGCGGGGTGGTGGGGGTCTTCAGGGCCCCGCGTCCCGCGCACAGGTCACGCACCGGCGCGAAGGTGTCAGTGGTCGCACGTCCCTGCCACGCAAGCTCCCACAGGGCATCGAGCACGGCCGAGGGCCCGGCCGACTCGTCGGTCAGGTCGGTGACCCGCCAACCGCCACCGGCATCCAGTCGTTGCGCCAGTCGGGTGGCGAGGGGCGTCAGTTCTGTCGACTTCCGGGGAGGGACCGGGCCGATGTCTGCCGGCCACAGGCAGATCCAGCCATCCCGCTGGCCAATGGCCCTGGTTCCAGTCCAGACCATCTCTCCGGTGGCGAGTGCCTCATCGAGCAGGGACGGGCGGTAGCCGGGAAGTCGCGCCGGCAGCACCACCGACTCCAGCATGGATGCGGGAATCGGATAGCCCGCGATCAGGTCGACGACGGCCAGCAGGTCGTCGGGGGTGGGGGCGCTGTGACTTGCCGGGCGTTGGGGCACCTGGGCCCCGGCCGGGGGCAGCTGCTGCCAGGCGTCCAGGAAGCGGCCGAACTGCTGCTGGTCGACGGCCTCCACCTGGTTGCGCAGCTGCGCGAGGGTGCGACGCTTGATCAGCGCGAGCACCTGCTCATGACAGTACTGGTCGGCGTCGGGCTCCCCGACCAGCGCGCCCAGACGGTATTCGGTCGAATCCTCGCCGGGCGTCGGCGGAACCGCGATGAGCGCTCCCCGGATGACCAGGCCCTCATCGATCAGCCCGTCGAGTGCCGATTGGGCGGTGGCAACGGCCATGCCGTAGCGCTGCCGGATTGACTCGGTGGTGACCGCCGCATGGCGTCGCACCCAGCGCAGCACCAGATCACGGACCGCAAGGTGCCGCTCACGCGGCGGTGGCGCGGGCATGGCCGCAGGGATCGGGATTCCGAGCGCATCGCGCAGCAGACCGACATCGGTGTCGGCGCACCAGGCCGGACGACCATTGATCTGGACCCGCGCAATCCGGTGTTCTGCCGACAGGGTTCGCAGCCAGGCCGCGGCGTCCGGGGTACTGCGATCACGGCATTCGTCGTCGGTCAGGGGCCCGATCGTGCGAATCACCTCCCACAGGCGTTCGGGGGTTGTCGCACGACGATCCGCCACCACCGACTGGAGGCCGGCCTCCACCCGGGTGGCCACCCCGACGTCCAGCATCTGGCGGCCGGCCTCGGTGCCCAACAGTTCGGCCAGCATGCCCGAATCCAGGCTCATGGCCGCCAGGGTGCGTTCGGCAAGGGGCTGATCGGTGTCGTAGACGAATTCGCCGACATAGCCGAACAGCAGGTTGCGGGCGAAGGGGGAGGGTTGTTGGGTCTCCACGTCAACCAGTCGTACGCGCCGTGAGGCGATGGCCGACATCAGGGATGTCAGGCCGGGCAGGTCAAAGACGTCCTGGAGGCACTCGCGCATCGTCTCCACGACGATCGGGAAATCGCGGTATCCCGCCGCCACGGCAAGCAGCTGTGCCGATTTGATGCGTTGCTGCCACAGCGGTGCGCGCGTGCCCGGATTGCGGCGCGGCAGGAGCAGCGCGCGGGCGGCACACTCGCGGAACCGCGCGGCGAACAATGCTGAACCGAAGACCTGCTCTGACACCAGCGACTCGACGTCATCGGCCGCGAAGGACAGCAGCCCTGCGTCGGGAGCGTCGGCATCGACGTCGGGTAGCTGGATGATGATGCCGTCATTGGTGGCAGTGACGTGGACGTCGACGCCGTAGCGCTCGCGGCCGGCGTGCTCAATGATCAATGCCCACGGCTGCAGCACCGCGGCCCCCAGGGCACAGTGCACGCACAGGCGCCAATCGCCGATCTCGTCACGGAAGCGCTCGACCAGGATGGTGCGATCATCGGGGAGCTGTCCGGTGGCCTCACGCTGCTCGGTCAGATAGGCCAGCAGATTCCGGGAGGCCATCTCATCCAGCCCCCCATGGGCCAGCCGGGCGAGGGCATCCCCGGGATCTGCCGCCGCCAGCTCCCTGACACTGGCGCCGATGGCGGCTCCGAGCTCACGCGGCCTGGACGGGGAATCCCCGCGCCAGAAGGGCAATCGACCCGGATGGCCCGGAGCAGGACTGACCATCACCTGCGAGTGGGTGATGTCCTCGATCCGCCAACTCGAGGTGCCCAGGGTGAAGACATCGCCCACCCGTGACTCGTAGACCATCTCCTCGTCGAGCTCGCCCACCCGCCGGCCGGGCTCGTGCTTCCCCGAGGCGGTTTGCTCGCCGACCAGGAACACGCCGAACAGGCCCCGGTCGGGGATCGTGCCACCACTGGTGGTCACCAGGCGCCGGGCACCGGGACGTGCGCTCAGCATGTCGGTGCGGCGGTCCCAGACCAGCCTGGGGCGCAGTTCGGCGAAGTCCTCACTGGGATAGTGGCCGGTGAGCATGTCGAGCACCCCGTCGAAGACGGAGCGCGGCAGCTGCCGGAAGGCATCGCAATGCCTGACGATCGTGAAGAGCTCGCTGGCCGAATGCGGGGCGTTGACGCACATCGACACGAGCTGTTGGGCCAGCACGTCGAGCGGATTGCGCAGGGTGTGGACGGCCTCGATCTGCCCGTCGGCCATCCTTCGGGCGACGACCGCCGATTCCAGCATGTCCCCCCGCGCCGTGGGGAACAGCACCCCCTGCGAGATGGCGCCCACCTGGTGGCCGGCACGGCCCACGCGCTGCAGGCCGCTGGACACCGAGGGGGGCGATTGCACCTGGATCACCAGGTCCACGGCACCCATGTCGATGCCCAGTTCCAACGAGCTGGTCGCCACCACGCACGGCAGTCGCCCACTCTTCAGGTCATCCTCGATCTGCGCCCGACGCTGTTTGCTCACCGAACCGTGGTGGGCACTCGCAACGATGGGGACCTCGGTGCCGTCCCGGCCCTTCGTGGCCGCCGACGGCTCCATCACCTGGGCCGGCAGCGGCTGCGGTTCATCGCTGACGCCCAGATCGTGGGCATGCAATTCGTTGAGGTGGGCGGTGAGGCGCTCTGCCACCCGACGTGAATTCACGAAGCAGATGGTCGAGCGGTGGGACGTGATGAGGTCGAGGATCCGTCGTTCGATCGGCGGCCACATCGAGGGTTGGCGTCCGGTGCCGTCCTGCTCGGCTGCATCCCGCCCGGCGTCGGGCTCGGTCATGTCCTCCACGGGCACCACGACGCTGAGATCCCAGGTCTTGGCTGCCGGGGGGCTGATCACCGCGATGTCGCGGTCTCCTGCCAGAAAGCCAGCGACCCGTTCCGGTGGACGCACGGTGGCCGACAGTCCGATCCGTTGGAATCCGCCGCGTTGGCTCAGCGCGGCCACCCGCTCCAGGCTGACCATCAGGTGCGCGCCGCGCTTCGTGCCTGCCAGCGCATGGACCTCGTCGACGATGACCGTCTCGACGTTGCGCAGGGTCTCGGCGGCCTTGCTCGACAACATGAGGAACAGCGATTCGGGGGTGGTGATGAGGATGTCAGGGGGATGGGTGGCGATGCGTCGGCGCTGTGCTGCCGTGGTGTCGCCGGAGCGCACCGCAACGCTGACCCGCGGTTCGGGTAGCCCAAGTCGCTCCGCAGTCGCCGTCATGCCGCGCAGGGGGGCCTGCAGGTTCCGCTCGATGTCCACGGCGAGGGCCTTCAGGGGGGAGATGTACAACACGCGGACGCCCTTGACGTGCGCGGCGGGCTCCTGCGTCGGTGCGGCCCCCTCGGAGGCTCCGATCAGGGCGGGCTGTGTCGCACGGGATGCCAGCCGGTCCAGGCTCTGCAGGAAGGCGGCCAGGGTCTTACCCGAACCGGTTGGTGCGATGACCAACGCGTTGTTGCCCGAGCCGATGGCCTGCCAGGCGGCGATCTGCACCGGCGTCGGGGCGGCAAACACATCGGTGAACCACGTGCGGGCGATGGGCCCGAAGCCGGCCATCGCCGCATCGTTCGCGGGCGCCGTTGCGTCGGATGTCATGGGAGCCAGTCTGACGCGGGGCACTGACATTTTCGAATGGGCGACGCCGCGCACCCGGCGCGGGGGGGCCAGCGGGATGACGGCGGAGGGCACGGGCAGGCCGACTACCGATCGCGTTCGGGAAGCTCAAGGAACTTCCACACGGCGCGCCACGCCACCTTGAACGGCACGCCATCGTCCAGTGCCTCACGCACCGTGCGATTGTCCAGCTCCGACAACACGATCTGGTCTGCCCATACGCGCGCGTAGTTGCCACCAAGATGGTGATCCATCCGCCGCCAGAACTCGGTTTCTCGCACGGGTCGAGCTTAGGTCGCCGGGCCGATGGGTCGCCGGCAGGTGCCGGTGAGGGGATCATGGGGCGTGTCGCTTCGCTTCGAACGCTTGTTCGCATATTGTGAATAGTGCTTGGCGCTACGTCCACAGCTTCCCGGTGGGGCGGGAAATGTCAGAGGCCGGTCCTACAGTCAACACAAGACGGCGCAAGATGGCGCACCACACGTGACACAGCTTGAAACAGACGAAGAGAACCACGCACATTCCGTTGGCCACCGTGCCGACACGAGGAGAGGATCGGGACATGGCCGTAGCAGATCGAAACAAGGCTCTGGACGCAGCGCTTGCCCAAATCGAGAAGGCCCATGGCAAGGGCTCGGTGATGCGCCTTGGCGACCAGGCCTATGCGCAGATCGAGAGCATCCCCACCGGGTCGGTGGCGCTCGACATCGCCCTGGGAATCGGGGGACTGCCGCGAGGTCGCATCGTGGAGGTCTACGGTCCCGAGTCATCCGGTAAGACCACCGTGGCCCTGCACGCCATCGCGAACGCCCAGGCAGAAGGTGGCATCTGTGCCTTCATCGACGCGGAGCATGCGCTGGACCCGAGCTATGCCCATGCGCTGGGCGTCAACACCGACGAACTGTTGGTGAGCCAGCCCGACAACGGTGAGCAGGCCCTGGAGATCGCTGACACCCTGGTCCGCTCCGGTGCCCTGGAGCTGTTGGTGATCGACTCGGTGGCCGCATTGACGCCCCGCGCCGAGATCGAGGGCGAGATGGGTGACAGCCACGTGGGCCTGCAGGCGAGGCTCATGAGCCAGGCGCTGCGCAAGATGACGGGCGCCATCAAGTCGGCGAACACCACGGTGATCTTCATCAACCAGCTTCGCGAGAAGATCGGCGTGATGTTCGGCTCGCCCGAGACCACGACTGGTGGCCGAGCCCTGAAGTTCTATTCGTCGGTGCGCTTGGACGTCCGGCGCATCGAATCCCTCAAGAACGGCAATGAGATCGTGGGAAACCGCACCCGGGTGAAGGTTGCCAAGAACAAGGTTGCGCCGCCGTTCAAGCAGGCCGAATTCGACATTCTCTATGGCAAGGGCATCAGTCGTGAGGGAAGCCTCATCGATATGGGTGTGGACGCCGGGATCGTGCGCAAGGCCGGGGCATGGTTCACCTATGGTGATGACCAGCTCGGGCAGGGCAAGGAGAATGCCCGCACCTTCCTGATCACCCATCCTGAGGTCGCCAGTGATATCGAGCACAAGATCCGGGTGAAGCTCGGGCTGGACGCCAGTGATGAGGTACCTGAGGGGATCGATCCCAGGACCGGGGAGGTCGTGGATTCCCCGGCGAGCGAGCTGGTGGATGCCAAGGCGGGCAAGCAGTCAGCGTCGAAGTCCGGTAAGGCCACGGTCTGATCGTGGTGGGTGACAGTGGTTCCGCCGCGGCGAAGATTGATGAGCTTGCACGGCTCATCAGCGACGTCGCGGCGCGAACCCCTGCCGAGCACGACGCATCACCGACAGCTTCGGGCAAGCGCGGGGCAGCCCCGTCAGGACGTGCCTCCGAGGTGGCCAGCGCCAAGGAGATCGCGCTGCGACGGGTGGACCGGCGTGACTACTCGCGCGGCGAGCTCACTGATTACCTGGTGCGCAAGCGTCAGCTCGATCCCGGGATCGTTGCCGAGATCCTCGACCGGTTCGTCGAGGTCGGCATCGTTGATGATGCCCGGTTCGCACGCAACTGGGCACAGGAACGCGCACGCACCCGCAGGCTCTCCCGGCGGGCCATCAGTCGCGAGCTGAGCGTCCGCGGAGTCAGCGAGGAGCTCATCGAGATCGCCCTGGACCAGATCTCGCCCGACGATGAGCGGCAGGCGGCGCTCGAGTTGTGCCGCATCAAGGCCAGACGCCTTCATGGGGTCGACCGGCAGGTTGCGCTGCGTCGTCTGTCGGGACAACTCGCACGACGGGGCTACTCCACGGGCGTCGCCATGCCGGTGATATTCCAGGTACTTGACGAGCTGGCCGAGTAGGTTCCGCCCGGTTCTTCTTGTCCGGCGGGGTGATCCGGCACGGCCTGCGGGCCCGCGGCCTAGGACAAAGCGCGGGAATGCGAGACAATCGGGCAAGGTGTGAATGCCTCGCCCATTTCCATGCCTGTGACCCCGACTGGCGATGACCGCAAGGAGGCGGGATGGGGACCTTCTGGTTGCTGCTGTTCGTGGTGTTGATCGTGCTGCTGGTCGTCATCGTGGCGATGGGCGTGGTGGCCATCCGCCGATTGCGACGCGGGCCACTCGAGGACAATGGGCATTCCGGCTCGTCCCTGTCGGAGCCCCCACGCGATGACCCCCACCCACAGGGCCCAGAGCCGTCATCGGCCGCCGAGGAGAAGCAGTCCCAGATGCTGGCTGCCCTGGAACAGCGAAGTGGCGTCTTGCATGAGCGTTCCCTGGCGTTGGATGAGCGCGAGACCCGCCTGGAACTCGAACGCGGACGACTGCGCAAGTTGTCCGATGAACTCGAATCGCGCAGCGAACGATTGCAGGCCCGCAGCGACGCCGTGGAGGATGCCCGCACCGCGGCGGAAGAGGAGCTGAGCAGGGTCGCGGCCATGAGCGAGGAGCAGGCGCGTCAGGAATTGCTGGACCGCGTGGAGCGCTCCAGCCGACGCCTCAGTGCCGCGAGGGCCCGCGAGATCGAGAATGCCGCCAAGCGGGACGCGGATCGGGTGGCCCGGGGCATTGTGCTGTCCACGATCCAGCGCATCGCCACCGATCAGACCGCCGAAGCGGTGGTCTCCACCGTTGACCTGCCCAGTGACGAGATGAAGGGGCGGGTGATCGGACGCGAGGGCCGCAATATCCGCTCCTTCGAGCAGGTGACGGGCGTTGACGTGCTGGTCGACGACACCCCGGGCTCCATCCTGCTGAGCAGCTTCGATCCCGTGCGTCGCGAGATAGCCCGACTGGCCATGCAGGAGCTCGTGGGTGACGGTCGCATTCACCCGGCGCGGATCGAGCAGGCATATTCGCGCGCCGTGGACAAGGTGCATGACAAGTGCCAGGAGGCGGCCCAGAGCGCGATCATGGAGCTGGGGCTGGTAGGGATCAATCCGGGCCTGTACCAGTACATCGGGGCCCTGCAGTACCGCACCAGTTACGGGCAGGTGGTGCTCGAGCACCTGAAGGAATGCGGACGGATCGCCGGTGCGATCGCCTCGGAGATCGGACTTCCCCCGGATTCCTGCAAGCGGGCGGCCTTCCTGCACGACATCGGCAAGGCCGTCATCACCCAGGGCGACGGATCCCATGCCGCAGAGGGCGCGGAACTCGCACGCCGCTTCGGTGAGAGCGATGCCGTGGTGAACGCCATCGCGTCCCACCACGACGAGGTGCCGGCGGATTCCGCTGAGGCGGTCATCACCCAGGTCGCGGATGCCATCTCGGCCTCGCGGCCGGGCGCTCGTCGCGAAAGCATGGAGGCGTATGTGCACCGGCTCACCCGACTGGAACAGATCGCGACCGCGCATGAGGGCGTCGACAAGGCCTTCGCCATGCAGGCGGGGCGGGAGGTACGCGTCATGGTGCTGCCGGACGTCGTGGATGATGCGGGCAGTGAGCGGCTGGCCCACGAGATCGCCCATGAAGTCGAGAGTGAGTTGAGCTATCCGGGCAATATCCGCATCACCGTGGTGCGCGAATCGGTGGCCACCCAATTGGCGCACTGATCGCGTGGGCTACAGGACGGAGGCAAGGAACTCCTGGGCCCGTGATGTGGCCGGATGCTCGAAGAACTCGGCGGGCGGGGACTGCTCCAGGATGCGGCCATCGGCCATGAAGACGATCTGATCGGCGACATGTCGTGCGAAGCCCATCTCATGGGTGACGCAGATCATGGTGCGGTGCTCCTCCGAGAGGCTCTGCATGATCGCCAGCACCTCGGCGACCATCTCGGGGTCCAGTGCCGATGTCGGCTCATCAAACAACATGATCGTGGGATCCATGGCCATGCAGCGCGCAATCGCCACACGTTGCTGTTGGCCACCGGACAACTCAGCGGGCAGCTTCGGCGCCTGATCGGCCACTCCCACACGGCGCAGGAGATCCATCGCCCGATCACGGGCGATCTCGGGGGACTGATGCCGTACGGCGCGGGGCCCGTAGGTGACATTGTCAAGGACGGTCATCTGGGGGAACAGGTTGAAATCCTGGAAGACCATCCCGACGTCGGCACGCAGCGCCGGCAGTTCCTTGCCCCCGGTCGGCTGTGGTGTGCCGCCGATGAGGATCTGACCGGTGTCGGGCACCTCAAGGCGATTGATCGTGCGGCACAGCGTCGACTTGCCGGAACCGGAGGGTCCGATCACCACCGCCGTCTGGCCGTTGGCCACCGACAGGTCGATGTCGATCAGCGCTGCCTTGGCACCAAAGGACTTGTTGACCCCACGCATCTGCACGGCGGGTGTGCCCGCGGGCCCCTGCGCGGCGTTGACGGATTCGTGCGCAGCGCCGGCAGCTGCCTGTGCGGCGTTGTTGTCACTCGGCTCGGCCATGTGTGAACGATAACGCCACCGTCACGATGGGGCGCGCACAACGGGGTGAACGCAGATTGCGCGTCGGGATTCCCCGGGGCCGCTGGACTACGATGGAGCGGCCATGTTGAAGCCCGAATACACACCAGCCGTCGATGCCCCCAGCGCGCCCGCGCGCAGCTATCGGGTGATCACCTACGGATGCCAGATGAACGCCCATGACTCCGAGCGGATCGCCGGCCTGCTCGACCAGGCCGGATATGTGGCGCTGCCTGCGCACGAGCACACCGAGATCGGCCCGGCCGACGTGGTGGTCTTCAACACCTGCGCCGTGCGGGAGAACGCCGACAACCGGCTGTACGGGAACCTCGGCCGGATGGCCACCTTCAAGAAGGAGCACCCCGGCATGCAGATCGCCGTGGGTGGTTGCATGGCCCAGAAGGACCGTGACCTCATCGTGTCCAAGGCCCCCTGGGTCGACGTGGTCTTCGGCACGAACAACGTGGGTTCGTTGCCCATCCTGTTGGAACGCGCCCGCATCGAGCAGGCCAGTCAGGTGGAGATCACCGAGGCATTGCAGACCTTTCCGTCGAACCTGCCCACGCATCGTGAGTTGGACTACGCCGCCTGGGTGTCGATCAGCGTCGGCTGCAACAACACCTGCACCTATTGCATCGTCCCGGCCCTGCGCGGCAAGGAGACGGATCGGCGACCCGGCGACATCCTGGCCGAGATCCAGATGCTCGTGGACCAGGGCGTCCAGGAGATCACCCTGCTCGGGCAGAACGTCAACACCTACGGCGTCGAGTTCGGCGATCGAGGCGCCTTCGCCAAGCTCCTGCGGGCGTGCGGCGACATCACCGGCCTGGAGCGCGTGCGCTTCACCAGTCCGCACCCCGCTGCCTTCACCGACGACGTGATCGAGGCGATGGCCGAGACACCGAATGTGATGCACCAGTTGCACATGCCGCTCCAGTCCGGCTCGGACCATGTGCTGCGTGCCATGCGCCGCAGCTATCGCTCGGAACGTTTCCACGGCATCCTGGAGCGCGTCCGGGCGGCCATGCCCGATGCGGCGATCAGCACCGACATCATCGTCGGCTTCCCCGGCGAGACCGACGAGGACTTCGAGCAGACGCTGCAGGCGGTCCGGCGATCCCGCTTCACCAACGCCTACACATTCCAGTACTCGATCCGCCCCGGCACTCCTGCCGGCGAGATGGCCAACCAGGTGCCCCACGACGTGGTGCAGGAGCGCTATGAGCGGCTCGTGGCCGTGCAGGACGAGATCTCGTGGGAGGAGAACAAGCTCCTGCTGGGGGCCAACGTGGAAGTGATGTTCACCACCGGTGACGGGCGCAAGGACCAGGCCACCGACCGGATCTCGGGACGTGCTCGCGACAACCGGCTGGTCCACGTCCGCGTGCCGTCCGACCCTGCCGACCGACCTCGTCCCGGCGACATCGGGGAGGTCACGATCACCTACGCCGCACCACACCACCTGGTGGCGGATTCGCCGATCCGCAACCTTCGGCGCACGCGCGGCGGCGACGCCTGGCAGGCGCATCAGGACCAGCCGGACGTCACCTCGCGGGCGGTGGGACTGGGGATCCCTGCGCTGGCCCCACGCTCCCGATGACATCACCGCTTTCTCCGGCGACGACGGGCGCGTCGGCCGATGGTGCACGCCCGGTGCCGCCGCTCGTGGTGCTCATCGGCCCCACGGCGTCAGGTAAGTCATCGCTGGCCATCCAGTTGGCCCGATCGTTGGATGCCAGTGGGCATCCGGCCGAGATCGTCAATGGGGACTCCATGGCCATCTACGCCGGGATGGACATCGGCACCGCCAAGCCCAGCGCGTCAGATCGCGCGCTGGTGCCGCATCACCTGGTCGATGTGCTCGAGGTGACCCAGACCTCAACGGTGGCCGACTTCCAGCAGCTGGCACGTGAGGTGATTGCACGCCTGCGCTCCAGTGGACGGATCCCCATCCTGGTGGGGGGATCGTCCCTGTACGTGCGAGCGGTCATCGACGACTTCGAGTTCCCCGGGACCGATCCGCAGGTGCGCGCCCGGTGGGAGCGCGAGCTGGCCGCCCACGGCGCTGCCGCACTGTACGAGGAGCTGGTTCGTCGCGCCCCCCAGGCCAGGGGAGCGATCGAGCCCGCGAACAGCCGGCGCATCGTGCGTGCGCTGGAGGTGTTGGAACTCACCGGCCACTACAGTCCGCACCTGCCGCCACCCCATTACCTGCTCGTCAATGTGCATCAATTCGGACTGGTGGTCGATCGGGAGGAGATGGACCGCCGGATCGAGGAGCGGGTGCACGCCATGTTCGATGCGGGGTTGGTCGACGAGGTGCGCCGCCTGGAGGGCCGGGGACTGCGTCGGGGGGTCACTGCCGCCAGGGCCCTGGGCTATCAGCAGGTGCTGGCAATGCTCGACGGCCAACTCGACCAGCAGGGCGCCATCCGGGCCACGATCGACGGCACGCGCAGATTCGCGCGCAAGCAACTCGGCTGGTTCCGACGTGACCCGCGCATCGAATGGCTGCCCGCTGATGGCACGGACCTTCCGCAACGAATCGCCGCGCGGCTGTTCGCGCCCGACGGGGGCCATTGAACGCCGGTGCCACAATGGCGTTCATGAGGAACTGGGAGTTTGCCAAGGGCCACGGCACCATGAATGACTTCGTGCTGCTCAAGGATCGGACCAACAGCACCGAGTTGAGCCCCCAGGACGTTCGCTATCTGTGTGACCGGCGCGCCGGGATCGGCGGCGACGGGGTGATCAGGGCCGTGTGGGCCAAGTACATGCCCAGCTGGACCGGCGATCCCAACATGTGGTTCATGGACTATCGCAACTCCGACGGCTCGGTCGCCGAGATGTGCGGCAACGGATTGCGGGTGTTCGGCCACTTCCTGCTTGATGAGAACCTCGCCGACGGACCCGACATCCAGGTTGCCACCAGGGCGGGGCAGCGCGATGTGGCAGAGATGAACGACGAGCTCTTCCGGGCCGGCATCGGTCACGTGCAGGTTGCCTCGCAGCCCACGCATGTGTCCCTGGATGGCGTGGAATACGAGGCCACCACCGTGGATGTCGGCAATCCGCACGCCGTGGTCTTCCTCCCCGCCGACGTCGACCTGGAATCCCTGGACCTCAGTCACCCACCGCGCTTCGACACCCGTGTCTACCCGGCCGGTACGAACATCGAATTCGTGAGGGTGCACTCCGACCGCTCCCTGTCGATGCGCGTCTTCGAGCGTGGCTCGGGGGAGACGATGTCGTGTGGCACCGGGGTCGTGGCAACGGCCGCTGCTCAGGGTGCCCGGCTGGGTGAGCAGGGACGTTTCGGGGTGGACGTGCCCGGTGGTCACCTCGAGGTGGAGCTCGACGACTCGATGGCCCACCTCACCGGCCCGGCGGTCATCGTCGCGCACGGCTCAGTGGTGCTGCCCGATGAGGCGGCACGCTGAGCGGCTTGGTCCTGCGTGCCGGGCGTGTCACCCTTGAGGCACGATGACAGATGAGCACATGACGGCGGGCGTTCCCGAACCCCACGAGCGCGACAACGAAGCGCGCCATGACGTGACCGACGAACTGCTGGACCTCGAGGAGCGCCACTCGCTGACCAGGGTGGCCGGGATGTCGACCGAGCTCCAGGACGAGAGCGAGGTCGAGTACCGACAGCTGCGCCTGGAACGCGTGGTCCTGGTGAGCGTGTGGACCACGGGCACCCAGGCCGACGCCGACAACGCCATGCAGGAGCTGCGTGCCCTGGCCGAGACGGCCGGCTCCCAGGTGCTTGAGGGGCTGGTGCAACGTCGTTCCCGCCCCGACGCCGCCACCTACATCGGCGAGGGCAAGGTCACCGAGCTGCGCGAGGCCGTGGTGGCCACGGGCGCCGATACCGTCATCGCCGATGGCGAATTGAGCCCGGCGCAGCTGAGGAACCTGGAGGACCGGGTCGGGGTGAAGGTCGTGGATCGCACGGCCCTGATCCTCGACATCTTTGCCCAGCACGCCAAGAGCACCGAGGGCAAGACACAGGTGGAACTGGCCCAGCTGAACTACATGAAGCAACGCCTGCGCGGCTGGGGCGAGAGCTTGTCGCGGCAGGTCGGCGGACGGGCGGCCTCCGGTGTGGGAATCGGTGGCCGTGGTCCCGGTGAGACGAAGCTGGAGACGGATCGACGTCGCATCAACACGCGCATCGCCACGCTCCGCAAGAAGTTGCGGGCCATGGATGCCTCGCGTGCCCTCCAGCGCGAGGAGCGGGTACGCCACCGGATCCCCTCCGTGGCCCTGGTCGGATACACCAACGCCGGCAAGAGCTCGCTGCTGAATCGCCTCACCGGGGCCGGTGTGCTCGTGGAGGATGCCCTGTTCGCCACGCTGGATCCCACGACCCGGCGTTGCCGCACCACTGATGGACGCGTCTACACGCTGACCGACACCGTCGGGTTCGTCCGCCATCTGCCCACCGACCTGGTGGCGGCCTTTCGCTCCACCCTCGAGGAGTCGGTACGCGCTGACCTGTTGCTGCACGTCGTGGATGGTTCGGACCCCGATCCCGAAGGCCAGATCACGGCCGTCCACGAGGTCCTGCGCGACATCGGCGCGGGGGAGCGCCCGGAGCAGATCGTGGTCAACAAGGTCGACCTGGCCTCCAGCCAGAGCCTGCTCGAATTGCGGCACAACCACCCCGACGCCGTGTTTGTCAGCGCCGTGACCGGCGAGGGGCTGGAGGAACTGCGCACCCGCACCGAGTCGCGCCTGCCGACGCCGCAGACCAGTGTGGACGTGGTGGTGCCCTGGGATCGCGGCGACCTGGTGGACAAGGTGCACCGCTTCGGTGAGATCAGCCAGGACGAATACCTCGCGGAGGGCACGCACCTGGTGGCGCGTGTCTATCCCGACCTGGCCGGTGAACTCAAGCCCTATGAGCGGGCGTGAGCGATTCCCGTCGACACCCCTGCCAGACGTTCCGCCTCGCCGGACCTACCGGGTCGCCGGCCGTACCGGGCGAGTTCCGGGGCCGGTGTTGCCGGCGCATTAGGGTGTCCGGGTGACATCGGATCGGATTGAGCAGACGTCGGCAGCCCCACAGGGCGCCGACGACATGGAGGACCCCGCATCCGAGGCAGCGAACGACCCGGGCGACGAACACGAACTGTGCACCAGCGTGCTGGATGCGACGGTGGCGGCAATCGGGGGGCAGGCTCGTCCGGGACAGCGTCGGATGGTCGAGGCAGTCACCGGGGCCATGGCTGCCGATGATGCCCTGCTGGTGCAGGCCGGTACGGGCACGGGCAAGTCCCTGGGATACCTGGTCCCGGCCCTGGTGCATGCCCAGCATTCAGCGTCGAAGGTCGTGGTCGCCACGGCCACCCTCGCCCTGCAGAACCAATTGGCCACCAAGGACGGGCCCAGTGTGGCCGCCACATTGGCCTCGGTCACCGGGCGAACTCCCACCATTGCCGTGCTCAAGGGGCGCGCCAACTACGCCTGCCTGGTGAAGGCCCAGGAGGGGACCGGCTCGGAACAGGACACCCTGCTGTCCGGTGCAGAGCTGGCCGAGGCCGCCCACGCCTCGGGCGCGGACGCCGACACGGCCCTGGGCGCCGAGGTGGTTGCCCTGCGCGAATGGGTCGCCGAGCAGGCCCGTGATCACGAGCTGGCAGATCGCGACGACGCACCGGCACACACCGGCCGGGCATGGGCGCAGGTGAGCATTTCAGCGCGCCAATGCCCCGGATCGCGTTGTCCCCTGTACAACGAATGCTTCGTCGAGATGGCACGGGCCAGGGCGCGCGCGGCCGACCTGATCATCACCAACCATGCACTGCTCGCCATTGACGCGATGAGCGATCGCGACATCCTGCCCGAGCATGCCGCCGTGATCATCGACGAGGCCCACGAGCTGACCGCGCGCGTGACGGGAGCGGCCTCACAGGAATTGAGTCCCCAACAGATCGAGCGGTTGAGCCGCAGCGCCTCCGACTGGATCGACGATGATCTGGCCGTCGAACTGCTCGATGTTGCCGATGCACTGACGGGGGCCATCGCCGAGGCGGAGGTCGGGCGCCTCACCAATCCCCACAGCACGGCCGTCGCGGCCATAGCCCGCGTGCGCGATGTCGCCCGCAAGGCGGTCAGTGCGCTGTCCCCGGGGTCGTCAAAGGGCGGGATCGACGCCGCCCGTGCCGCTGCCCAGGGGGACGCCCGCGAGGTCCACGAGACGGCACAACGCATAGCGGACCTCTCCGACGCCGACGTCGTGTGGGTCAGTGAGCGGGAACGCTTCGGGCGCCAGCTCAATGTCGCCCCCCTGTCGGTGGCCGGCCTGCTGCGTCATCGGGTGATCGCCGGGAAGGCAGCGGTCCTCACGTCGGCGACACTGACGGTGGGGGGATCCTTCGGTCCGATGGCCGGTCAACTCGGCCTGCGCCGCGAGGAGGAACTGACCGACGATTCCGGCGTGCGTGAGCCGGCGGCCGACCCGGAGGCCGTCGCCTGGCGGGGGATCGACGTGGGGACGCCCTTCGACTATCCCCATCAGGGGATCCTCTACACGGCCGCGCGGCTGCCGCGTCCGGGGCGAGAGGGCCTGTCTGACGAGGTGCTGGCCCAGATCGCCGAGCTGGTCTGGGCTGCCGGGGGACGGACACTGGGACTGTTCTCATCCCAACGCAATGCCGAGGCGGCCGTGCGCCACCTGCGCGCCGAGCTACCCGCCCTGACGGTGATGTGCCAGGGGGAGGCCCAACTGCCCGAGCTCACCAGGCGGTTTGCCGCCGATCCGAAGTCGAGCCTGTTCGGCACCCTGTCGTTGTGGCAGGGCATCGACCTGCCCGGCGAGACCTGCCAGCTGGTGATCATCGACCGGATCCCCTTCCCGCGTCCCGATGATCCGGTGATGCAGGCACGGCAGGAGGCCATTGCCAAGGCCGGCGGCAACGGGTTCATGCGGATCGCGGCGACCCATGCCGGACTGCTGTTGGCACAGGGCGCAGGCCGGCTGATCCGCACCTCCGAGGACCGGGGCGTCGTTGCCATCCTCGACTCGAGGTTGGTGACGGCCCGCTATGGGAGCTTCCTGCGGGCATCGCTGCCGGCGTTCTGGGAAACGAAGAACCTCGACGTGGCGGTGAACGCGCTGCGCAGATTGCGCGGGGAGCAGTAGGGCCTACATCCGGCGCAGCACGGCGACGACCTTGCCGACGAGCGTCGCCTGATCGCCGTTGATGGGCTCATAGGCCTGGTTGTGGGGCATCAGCCACACATGGCCATCGCGGCGCTGGAGTTCCTTCACGGTGGCCTCATCGTCGAGCAGGGCCGCCACGAAATCACCATTGTCGGCCGTGCTCTGTTGCCGGATCACGACATAGTCGCCGTCGCAGATCGCGGCCTCGATCATGGAGTCACCGCGAACCTCCAGCATGAACACGGTGCCATCACCGACCAGCTCGCGTGGCATCGGCATCACCTGCTCCACCTGTTCGCTGGCCAGGATCGGGGCGCCGGCCGCGATCCGCCCGATCACGGGCACATTGATCGCCTCGGGAAATGCATCACCGAAGCCGGTGATGTCCATCGTCTCGGCGGGATCCGCGTCCGCACGGCGCGCCGGGGGCATGAAGACCTCCAGCGCGCGAGGGCGCTTCGGGTCGCGACGCACAAAGCCCTTGTCCTCAAGTACCTCGAGCTGATGGGACACGCTGGAGGGACTGGTCAGTCCCACGGCCTTGCCGATCTCGCGAATGCTGGGGGGATAACCGATGGCCTCCACGCTGGCCTGCACGAATTCAAGGATGCGGCGCTGCCGGGGACTCAGGTCACTGATGGCACCGGGTGCCTCGCCGGAGCGCTGAAGGGTCTTCACTGCGTCGCGCCGCGGCTGGCTGGCCGCCAGCTCCTGGTTGATGCGCGCCCGACTGGGGCGGCCCGCCTTTCGTGAACCTCCGTCCGAAGGTTCCGGGGCATCCTGCTCGGCGCTGGAGGAATCAGTGCGGGACGCGGGACCAGTCATGGAGTCAGGATACCGGGCAGGGGGACAATCATACGGTTGTTCGATGATGGCGTGTCGCGGGGTGATCCGTTTTTGTCAGTGGCGGGTGCTTGGTTTGGAACATGTGTTCGACCGGTCCGGAATCGCGCAGGGTGGCACAAGCCTTGCGATCGAACAGATGTCCTAATATGTTGTTCGAACAGGTGTTCGACATGCGGCGGGCTGGCATTCAGCGTCCCGGTTGCGTGGGTGGTCCGGATGGGGCGGGATGGCGCAGGAGGTCTGCGGCCATGTCGGTCACGGTGGGGCGCACGGAGCACTCGATCAGAGAGCAGGTATCACGCATGAGTCAGATCCAGATCCTTTCCCCGGAGCCGGACGGCATCGTTGGCCGCGACGTGTGGCCCCCGACCGCCGCCGGCCGCCCCACCCTGACCCTGTTGCCGGGTGGTGCCGGATTCTCGGGTGATGCTGGGTCCTCGGATGATGCGGGGTTCTCGGGTGATGCTGGGTCCTCGGGTGATGCGGGGTCCGGGGACGGCGGGGCGGCGCGCGGCACCGGTTCGACGGGCACTGTGTCCCGCGGCGGTCGCCTGGGCGAGCCGGTGGTGCGCTCCCGTGTCGCCACCGGCTCTGCGGTGCCATCGGCGCCGCGGGCTGGCACGGTGTCTGTGGCGCCGCGGGCTGGCTCGGTGTCTGTGGCGCTGCGGGCTGGCACGGTGGCCACGGCTGCCCCCGGGGTCGGTCCCAGCCTGGTTCCCCTTGACCTGGCGGGATCCCAACGATCCGGCGAGGGTGCGCCGCGCATCACCAAGGGGCTCGTGCACGTGACCCGCTCGGAGGCGCGCGTGACGCGCCCTGCCGCGACCAGCGGCGCCCGTGCCGCCAGTGCGGGCTCCGCCGTGGTGTCGGTGCGGACGGCGGGTGGCTGGCGGTTGACGACCCGGGGAATGGCCGTGGTGATCTGTGGTTTCGTGGTGACGATGGCTCTGGGCGTGGGGGTCATCCTCGGGTCATTGGTGGGAACCGCCCGTGCGGACGCGGCCATGGCGCGGTCGGCTGCTGGCGCTCCGATGGCCGTCCCCGCGGGCTGATAGGTTCGGGGCCGGCTGCGGGATCCCCGGATGGCGGGTCGCCGTCCGGGCGTGGGTTGCCAGCTGCCCCTGTGCCCACTGCCGGTCAGGGATGCATGCGGTCCGGGATGCATGCGGTCCGGGATGCATGCGGTCGGGGATGCATGGCGCAATGTCCGCGGCGTTCACGGATGGACACTGAATGTGGGGTCTGACGCCAACAGGTGTACTATATGTAGTGGTTGCACCGATAGGATTCGTCCATGGGTTGTGGCCGTGATGTATCGGATGTTCACCTCCCCAGCCGCCTGATGAGGGGCCGGCCGGGGGACCGGACCAGGCTCGAGGAGAAGGCATGCATTGTCCTTATTGTCACCACAGTGACTCCCGGGTGCTGGATTCGCGTGTCACCGAAGACGGTGCGAGCATTCGTCGCCGCCGCCAGTGCCTCAGCTGCCAGCGTCGCTTCACCACGGTGGAGCAGATGCAGCTCATGGTGGTGAAGAAGGGCGATGTGGTGGAGCCCTTCAGTCGCGACAAGGTGATCAATGGGGTACGGAAGGCCTGCAAGGGACGCCCCGTCACCGACAAGCAGCTCGCCCGGCTCGGGCAGACGGTGGAGGACACCGTGCGTGCCACCGGACAGGCGGAAGTCTGCTCCGAGGACGTGGGCGTTGCGATCCTCAAGCCCCTCAGCGAACTTGATGCCGTGGCCTATCTGCGCTTCGCCAGCGTCTACAAGCACTATCAGTGCGTGGATGATTTCCTGGCGGAGATTGCGAGGATGAAGGCCGAGCAGCTCACCGATTCCGACGAACTCGTTGACTCGGCCACCCCAGCCACCACCTCCTGACCACCGGGAGCCCGGGGACCACTGCGGTTCCGGGGCCATCCCGTCACGACGCATGACCAAGTAATTCCCCATCAGGACAACACCGCCTTCGGACCAGTGCGGCCCGGAGCATCCGGTGGATATGCATTTACCCCCACAGGGTTCCCCTCGCGGGCGGACCGTCGAAGAGAGCAAGAGAGGCCACGATGACACAGACCACGAGCACGGCCGGGCAGACCGGGCAGAAGCCGGGAGGCCTGCGCGTCTCCCGCGTTTTCAGCCGGCCCGATGTGCATCCCTATGACGAGGTCACCTGGGAGCGTCGAGATGTGGTGCAGACCAACTGGAAGACCGGTGAGGTCGTCTTCGAGCAGAAGGACGTCGAGTTTCCTGATTTCTGGAGCGTCAACGCCTCCACGATCGTCACGACGAAGTACTTCCGCGGTGCCCTGGGAACCGATCAGCGCGAGTCGAGCCTCAAGCAGCTGATCGACCGCGTGGTCAAGAAGTATTCGGCCACGGGCCTGGCGGAGGGCTATTTCGCCTCCCCGGAGGACGCCGAGGTGTTCGAGCAGGAGCTGACCTGGATGCTCGTGCACCAGTACTTCAGCTTCAACTCGCCGGTGTGGTTCAACGTGGGCACCGCGAGCCCGCAACAGGTCAGTGCCTGCTTCATCCTGTCGGTTGATGACTCCATGGAGTCGATCCTCAACTGGTACAAGGAGGAGGGCATGATCTTCAAGGGGGGATCGGGCGCCGGCCTCAACCTCTCCCGGATCCGTTCCTCCAAGGAGTTGCTGCGCTCCAGCGGCGGCACCGCGTCCGGACCGGTCAGCTTCATGCGGGGCGCCGACGCCTCCGCCGGGACGATCAAGTCCGGTGGGGCCACCCGTCGTGCCGCCAAGATGGTCGTCCTCGACGTGGATCACCCCGACATCGAGGAATTCGTGGAGACGAAGGCGCGCGAGGAGGACAAGATCCGCGCCCTGCGCGATGCCGGCTTCGACATGGACCTGGGCGGACGCGACATCACCTCGGTGCAGTACCAGAACGCCAACAACTCGGTGCGTGTCTCCGACGAGTTCATGCAGGCGGTGCAGGACGGCACCCCGTTCGGCCTCAAGGCCCGCACCACCGGTGAGGTGATCGAGGAGGTCGACGCGAAGGACCTGTGGGGGAAGATCGCCAAGGCCGCCTGGGAGTGCGCCGATCCCGGCATGCAGTATGACGGCACGATCAACTCGTGGCACACTACGCCGGAGTCGGGACGCATCAATGCCTCGAACCCCTGCAGTGAGTACATGAGCCTGGACAACAGCTCCTGCAACCTGGCCAGCCTCAACCTGCTGAAGTTCCTGCGTGACGATGACAGCTTCGACACCGAGTTGTTCACCAAGGCGGTCGAACTCATCATCACGGCCATGGACATCTCGATCTGCTTCGCGGATTTCCCGACCGAGGCCATCGGGGACACCACGCGTGACTACCGCCAGCTCGGCATCGGCTATGCGAACCTCGGTGCGCTGCTGATGGCGCTCGGGAAGGGCTATGACTCCGAGGGCGGTCGTGCCCTGGCGGCGGCCATCACCTCGTTGATGACCGGTACCGCCTACCGTCGCAGCGCAGAAATGGCCGGCGTCGTGGGGCCCTACAAGGGCTACGCGCGCAACGCCGAGAGCCACCAGCGGGTCATCCGCAAGCACGGCGCAGCCAACGAGGCGCTCGACAATGTGGCCGCGATCGACACCGAGGTGCGCCGGGCTGCCCAGCATGAGTGGGACAAGGCCGACGTCATGGGGCAGGCCAATGGCTTCCGCAATGCGCAGGCCTCGGTGCTGGCCCCCACCGGCACCATCGGTTTCATGATGGATTGCGACACCACGGGTATCGAGCCGGACTTCTCGCTGGTCAAGTTCAAGAAGCTCGTCGGTGGTGGGTCCATGCAGATGGTGAACCACACCGTGGAGCGGGCCCTGACGAATCTGGGCTATGACGCCACCACCCGTCAGTCGATCGTCGACTACGTGGCTGAGAAGGGCAATGTCGTGGGTGCCCCCGGCCTGCGGGAGGCCGACTACGAGGTCTTCGACACCGCCATGGGCGTGCGGGCCATTGCCCCGATGGGCCATGTGCGCATGATGGCTGCGGTGCAGCCCTTCCTGTCGGGCGCCATCTCCAAGACCGTGAACCTTCCGGAGAGCGCCACCGTCGAGGAAATCGCCGACGTCTACATGCAGGGTTGGAAGCTCGGCCTCAAGGCCCTGGCCGTCTACCGCGACAACTGCAAGGTCGGCCAGCCCCTGAGCAGTGGCAATCAGGGCAAGGACGACAACAAGTCGACGACCGATCAGGCCAAGCCCGAGGTGCGCGTCGAATATCGCCCGCGTCGTCGCCGCCTGCCCAAGAGCCGCGCCGGTCGCACGACGAGCTTCTCCGTGGCCGGTGCCGAGGGCTATATGACCACCGGCGCCTACTCCGAGGGCCAACTCGGTGAGATCTTCCTCAAGCTCGGCAAGCAGGGCTCCACGTTGTCGGGTGTGATGGATGCCTTCTCGATCGCCGTGTCCATCGGCCTGCAATACGGTGTGCCGTTGGAGAGCTTCGTGCAGAAGTTCACCAACCTGAAGTTCGAGCCTGCCGGCATGACCGACGACCCCGACATCCGCATCGCCCAGTCGATCCTCGACTATGTCTTCCGCCGCCTGGCGCTGGACTACCTCGACTTCGACGAGCGCGGCGAGCTGGGCATCTACACCGCCGACGAGCGTGCCCACTACGTGGAGACGGGTTCCTATCTGTCGGAGGAGGACGAGGCATCATTGCCCGAGAGCGAACAGCTGAAGAACGACGCCGGGGATGACCTGAAGGTCGACCAGGCCGGCGCGCACCAGCCGAGCCTGATCGATGCGGCAGATGTGCGCCCGGTGGAGGTCGAATCCTCTGACGGCCATGCACCGCACACCACCACCGAGATGATGGAGGACATCATCGGGCAGGCCTTCGATGCACCGCTGTGCATGACCTGCGGTTCCAAGATGCGTCCGAGCGGATCCTGCTACGTCTGCGAGAGCTGCGGCTCGACCAGCGGCTGCAGCTGATCCGCCGGCAGCGCCGGTTGCCGACCGGGTAGCCCAGTGCACGACATGGCAGGGCCCCGACCACTTCACGTGGTCGGGGCCCTGCCATGTCCCTGCGGGGGTCGGTGCTCAGCGGTCCGCCTCGGCCAGTGGCGCAGGCTCCACGCCGAGGAATTCTGCGATGTCCGGCAGCTCGTGGGCCGCCTGGCGCAATCCGGCGCGGTAGGACTCCCTGAGGCGGCCGACGTCACGCTCCACATTGCTCACCGGCATCGTCTGCGGCACGAACAGGTACGCATGGCCATCTGCTTGCAGGTCAAACAGTTCCTCGCGTGTGGCGTTGTACCCCAGATGCCGGTGGACCAGCGCATCGATGACGGCAGGATGACGGTGGAACATGGCCCGGTAGATCGCCAGCTGGGCCCGGTCCGGGGGAGTCTTGACGTAGTCGCGTTCCCGGGTCAGCACCACCAGGAATTTGTCGAAGCCGGCGTCCTGCGCCCGGTCCAGCGCGATCCCACCGTTCGGCCCCAACGCCCCGTCCACATAGTCGGTACCCCCGATCGTCACCGGCGGCATGAGGCCCGGCATCGTCGAGGAGACCCGGACCCGACGCATCAGATCGGGCATGGTGGGCATGTCCGCCTTGGTGAACCAGACCTGCTCGCCGGTGTCCATCCGTACGGCAGCGACATTGGCCCGGGCCGGATTGTCCACGAAGGTGGCCCAGTCGAAGGGAAGCGCCTGATCGGGGCCGCCGGTCTGCTCATAGATGTACTTCGCATCGAACCAGCCGCGGCCATGCACCAGACTGCCCAGGCCCCCGAACCGCCGATCTCCCACGAAATCGACGAAGGAGCGCCGCGCGCGCAGGGGATCGCGCGAGATGTAGTTCGCCGTATTCGACGCGCCCGCCGAGATCCCCGCCACCCAGTCGATGTGGATGCCTGCCTCCAGCAGTGCGACGGCCACGGCTGCGGTGTAACTGGCGCGCATGCCACCCCCTTCGAAGATCAGGGCGGTATGCAGGACATTGCTGTGGAGGTGGGGCATGCACCAAGTCTCGCCCACGGGCCCTCCCCGGGTGCAAACGCGCTCGGATGGTGTTCGGTGGGACCATCGCATTCGACTGCGGGTATTGGTCCAACCAATCCACCACATAGTGCACATCCGGGCAGCTGCATGGCCCTGTGCGTGCGATCCCCATAGTGTGGCAACACGGGCCATTGCGTCGGTGCGATGGCCAATGCAGGGAGGTTGTCATGGCGGACATGTCTGTGGACGTCGTCGTAATCGGCGGCGGTGCCACGGGGACTGGGGTGGCACGCGATGTCGCGATGCGAGGGTTCAGCGTGGTGCTTGTCGACCGCGCCGACCTGGCGCAGGGCACGACGGGGCGTTACCACGGCCTACTTCACTCGGGCGGGCGATATGTGATCTCCGATCCCGAATCAGCGCGCGAGTGCGCTGAGGAGAATGCGATCATCACGCGGATCCACGCCAATGCGGTGGAGCAGACCGGCGGCCTGTTCGTGGTGACCCCCGAGGACTCCGAGGAATACTCCGATGGGTTCATGGCGGGGGCCGAGAAGGCCGACATGCCCGCCGAGGAGATCAGCGTGGCCCAGGCACTGGCGCGTGAGCCCCGCCTGAACAAGGGCATCAAGCGGGCCTTCGCCGTGTGCGACGGCACCGTCGACGGTTGGGCCATGGTGTGGGGCGCCGCAGAGTCCGCCAAGGAACACGGCGCCACGATCCTCACCTACCACCAGGTGGACAAGATCCATCGCGTCGGTGACCAGATCACCGGTGTGGAATGCGTCGACCGCAAGGCGGGCGGGCGCTTGTCGATCGACTGCCGCTTCGTGATCAACGCCGGGGGCCCTTGGGCGGGTCACATCGCCGAGATGGCCGGCTGCCACGACGTGGAGGTCGTGCCCGGTCGCGGCATCATGATCGCCATGAACCATCGCCTGGTGAACACGGTGGTCAACCGCTGCATCAAGCCCGCCGATGGCGACATCATCGTTCCGGTGCACACCGTGGCCATCGTCGGGACCACCGACGTGAAGGCCGACGATCCCGATCGACTTCCCATCCCGCGCAACGAGGTCCAGCAGATGTTGGACTCCGGCGAGGCGCTGGTCCCCGGATTCCGCCAGGCCCGGGCGGTGCATGCCTGGGCCGGCGCACGCCCGCTGGTCAAGGACAACCGGGTTTCCGCCGGCGACACCCGCCACATGAGCCGCGGCATGGCCGTGTTGGACCATCAGGAACGCGATGGGGTCAATGGCCTGCTCACCATCAGCGGCGGCAAGCTCACGACCTACCGCCTGATGGCCAAGCGCATCGTCGACATCATGTGCGAGGAGCTCGGGGAGGACCGCCGCTGCACCACCGACCAGGAGGTCGTGCCGACGGCCCGCCACCAGCACACCTACCGGGTGACCCACCGACTGGAGGAGCGTGACCACGGCTTCCAGAAGGACCAGATCATCTGCGAGTGCGAGCTGATGAGCCGCGAGATGTTCGTGGACCTGGCAGAAGAGAACCCGCACGCCACGCTGGACGACCTGCGTCGCCGGCTGCGGTTGGGCATGGGTCCCTGTCAGGGCGGCTTCTGTTCCTCGCGGGCCGCCGGACTGTTGTGCTCCTCCGGCATCCAGGATTCCGCCGAGGCCACCGAGGAACTGCGCGAATTCCTCAAGCACCGCTGGATCGGCCTGTGGCCCATCGTGGCCGGCGCCCAGGTGCGCCAGACAGCGCTCGATGAGTGGATTGCCCGCGGCACCCTCGACATCGACCACGCCCCGGGTACGCAGAATCCGCCGGAACGCTATCCGGTGGGCGCAGGGGCCAACGGCACTGAGAACGCGGAGGTTGCACGATGAGGGACGTCGTAGTCATCGGGGCAGGCCTGTCGGGCCTGCTGGCCGCGATCCGGCTGCGCCGGGCCGGCCTGGCCGTCACCATGGTTCACAAGGGCAGGGGCGGCCTCCAACTGGGCCAGGGCACCATCGACCTGTTGGGATACCGACCCGACCGGGTCGCCCGTCCGCTCGACGAGTTGGACGACTTCCTGGCCGTCCAGCATCGCGACAATGACATCACCCATCCCTACGCGCACATCGGCGTCGATGCCATCCGCGAGGGTGCGGAGTACCTGGCCGAACTACTCGGCGAGGGATTCCTGATGGGCGATCCTGCGGTCAACGTGGCACTGCCGACGGCCATCGGGGCCCTGCGTCCCACGGCGCTGTACCAGCCGTCGATGGCAGAGGGCGTCATCAGCCTCGATCCCGCCACGCCCGGTGCGCTGCATGATGGTTCGAAGCTGGTCGTGGTCGGCATCCGGGAGTTCAAGGACTTCACCCCCGAACTGATCGCCGGCAACCTGGAACGCACCGAGCTCCCCGCAGGGGGCCATCTGCAGGCCCGCGCAGCGTGGGTGAGCTTCCCGGCCCGCAAGGGCGAGGTCGACTCGACCGGGCTCAACATCGCCCGCGCGCTGGACGACCCCAACCGTCGCGGTGCACTGGTGCGCCAGCTCAAGAAGCTCGTGGAGCACGGCGAGACCATCGCCCTGCCCGCCGTGCTCGGCGACGAGGACCCGGGCGCGTTCGCCGACATCCGCCGACAGGTGGGCAGCCCCCTCTTCGAGATCCCGGTGCCCCCGCCCAGCGTGCCGGGGATGCGCCTCAATGATGAACTGATCCGCCATGCGAAGCGTGAGCGGGTGGAGATCATCCTGGGCAGCAAGGTCACGGGGGCCGACGCCACCGACGGCCACCTTGATGCGGCCGTGGTGGGTACCTCGGGCCATGACACGCACCTGAAGGCCAGGACCTTCCTCCTGGCGGCCGGAGGCTTCGAGTCGGGGACCCTGGAACTGGATTCCTACCAGAAGCTGTCGGAAACGATCCTCGGACTTCCGCTGGCGGTGCCGGCCGGAGAACTGATCAATGACACCTGGGCCGGCCAGCAGCCGCTGTTCCGTGCAGGTGTCGCCACCAACGACGACATGGTCGTGGTCGATCCGGCAACGGGTCAGCCCGTCCATGACAATCTCTGGGCCGCTGGCGGCGTGCTGGCCGGTGCCCAACGGTGGGACGAGAAGACCGGTGACGGCATTGCCGTGGCCAGCGCAGTACGCGCCGCTGATGCGATCATCAGCAATCTTGCGGGAGGACAGCGATGACCGAGCTGAAGAACACCGAAGCATCCGTCGAGGCCGACGAGGAGTCGCGCGTGCAGGACCGACCCGGGAGCCTCGGCCCGGGGGCCACGGTCTGGGAGCACCTGGCCCAGGTCAGTCCCCGGATCAAGAACAATCCGAACACCTATGAGGCGCAGCAGCTCAATCGGGCCTCGCTGGACCAGTGCGTCAAGTGCACGATCTGTGAGACGCAGTGTCCGGTGGCCAAGGCCACCCCGCTGTTCAGCGGACCCAAGTTCGTCGGCCCGCAGGCGGAGCGGTTCCGCAATGGCGAGTCGGTGGATCACACGCTCGACTACTGCTCCAGCTGCGGCATCTGCACGCTGGACTGCCCCCAGGGCGTGCGCATCGCCGAACTCAACTCGATGGCGCGCGCCGTGATGAAGCAGGGCCACATGCCCCTGCGCGACCGCATCATCACCCAGACCGAGCTCGAGGGCAAGCTGCTCACCCCGTTCGCCCCCGTGGCCAACTGGGCACTCAAGCAGAAGCCGATCCGGGTGGCCGTCGAGAAGGTCGTCGGCGTGCACCGCAATGCCCCCATGCCCGTGGCCCAGAGCCAGAGCGTCCAGGGCTGGCTGAAGAAGCGCAAGGGACCCGCGGCCCGCCGGCCCGGACAGCCCGACCGCGGTCCGGTGGTCTTCTTCACCGGATGCGCCGGCAGCTACTTCGAGGTGGAGACCTCCAAGAAGACGATCGAGGTGCTCGAGCACCTGGGCTTCGAGGTCCTGGTACCCAAGCAGGGCTGCTGCGGATTGGCCGAACAGTCGAACGGCCTGTTCAACGGCGCCCGCGCCCATGTGCGCAAGCTGTGCGCCCAGCTCAACGCCGCCGGCAAGGACCTCACGATCATCTCCAGCTCGGGTTCCTGCGCGGGAATGATCAAGCACGAGGCCCACGAGATCATGGGCGTCGATGACCCCGAGGTGATGAGCGTCGGCACGAGGATGCGTGAGACGAGCGAGTTCCTGCTGGAGATGTACGACGAGGGTCAGCTGCCCACCGATTTCGTGCGGATCGACATGAAGCTTCCCTACCATGCGCCGTGCCAGGTGAAGAGCCAGGGCATGGGCATGCCGGCGATCCGGCTGATGGAGCTGGTGCCCGGCATCGAGGTCGTCGAGTCCGGGGAGAACTGCTGCGGCATCGCCGGCACCTACGGCTTGAAGAAGGAGAAGTACGACGTGGCCCAGGAAGTGGGCAAGAACCTCTTCCGGAAGGTGAAGGAGACCAACGACAAGTTGGCGGTCTGCGACACCGAGACCTGCCGCTGGCAGATCCGCAACTCAACCGGCGTGCCCACCGTGCATCCCATCCACGTGATCCACGCCGCCTATGGACTGTCGAGCATCCACAGCCCCCAGGTCTGAGTTCAACCTGTTGGACATGGGAAGGGTCCGGCCCCCGCAAGGGGAGCCGGACCCTTCCCATCTGTCGATGCGGCAGACCGGTTACTGCGACAGGTCCAGGGCGACCCGGGCCGTCTTCTCGTCCACCACCAGGTCGGTCATCACCTGGGCGCGCAGCGCGGCCACCAGGGCACGGGCCTTGCCGACCCCGGCAACCACGCCCAGGCGGCGGGGGATCCTTCGTAGCTGTAGGGGAGTGGGACCCGAGGCCCGCGTGTTCAACGCGATATCGGCCCAGCTCCCGTCCTGGCGCAGCAGGACCGTGCAGACATCTCCCACGACGTGATCGCGGCTGAGTTCCGCGCGGGCCTCATCATCCAGGTACCCGGAGGAATACACATGGCTGGGCAGTCCGCCGGCCACCGATCCGACACCGAAGACCGCCAGGCCGCACTGCAATTGCATCTCGCGCACCCGGGCGATCGAGCGTTCGCGCCACAGGGCCTCGCGCGTCTCCGCATAATCGAAGAAGGCCGGCACCGGGAACAACAGCGATTCGGCGTCATAGGCCTGGGCGAAACGGGACATGATGTTCGACACATAGTCGATGCCGGTGGTGCGGTCATTGGCGGCTCCGTTGAGCTGCACCAGGGTGACGCCGTTGACCGGCTTCGACTGCAGGTGGGCGGTCACCGCGGCAATCGTGGTGCCCCAGGCGATACCGAGCATGGTGCCGTCCTGGACGGCCTCGCCCAGGACGCTCGCCGCGACCCTGGCCACCCGGTCGAGGCGACCGACATCCGACACCGCATCCTTCATCGTCACCACGTGGGCATTGACGCCGAAACGACGTTGCAGCATGTCCTCCAGTGCCGAATGCGCGCCACGTGGATGGGTCAGGGTGATGCGAACCACACCGGTATCGCGGGCCAGCTTTATGTGCCGGGAAACCGTGGAGCGTGAGACACCGAGCTGGTGGGCGATCGCATCCATGGACTCCCCCTGCACGTAATACAACAATGCCGTGCGATACAGATCGTCCTCGCGTTCAGCCATCGTCCCCACTTTCATTCGTCGTGACCCGGTGAGTCATTCTCGGTGACCCGGTGAGTCATTCTCGCAAGTCTAGCCCCGACGCCCCACGGGCCGACCGGCGGGCGGAGCACCGCGCCGCGGGCCCCACGGCCCGCTTTCACCGGCCGGGTGCACCGGGCGACACCCCGACATTGCGGTCGGCGCCCCGCGTACGCTCTTGCCCGTGATCGATGTGCTGAGCGGTTTCGCCACCATCTGGGTGGTGATCGGTATCGGCGCATTCCTGGGACACCTCGGAATCCTGGGCGACCAGGCAGCCACGATCCTGAGCCGGCTGTCCTTCTTCGTCGGCCTGCCCCCGCTCATGTTCCGGGCCCTGTCACATGCCGACCTGGGCCGTATCTTCAACCTGAACGTGGTGGTGTCGGTGTTGGCGATCATCGTCGCCGCCGGCCTCTACCTGTTGGTCGGCGTCCTGCGCTGGCACGCCGGCCTGTCGCATCGGGTGATCGGCGTCTTCTGCTCCTGCTACGTCAATGCCAATAACATGGGCCTGCCGATCGCCGCCTATGTGATGAAGGACACCAGCTGGGTTGCCCCCATCCTGCTGATCCAGTCCGCGCTGCTGCAGCCCATCGGCCTGACCCTGTTGGACGTGGTGCACTCCCATTCCCGGGGCGTGCACAGTTCCTGGCTCCACAATGTGACGATCCCGGTCCGCAACCCCATGACCATCGGGGTGCTGGCGGGGCTGGTGGCGAACCTCATCGGGTGGCAACCGCCTGCCCTGGTGGGAAACACCCTCGATCTGCTGGCGGGTATCGCCGTCCCCTGCATGTTGATCGCCTTCGGGATCTCCCTGCTGAAGGGGCCCCTGCCGGGGCGCGTCGACACCGCGGAAACGGTGTTCCTGTCGGTGATCAAGACCCTGGTCCAACCCGTGGTCGCCCTGGCCCTCGCACGCCTGTTCGGCCTCGACTTGGTGGCGACCCTGGCGGTGGTGGTGATGGCGGGATTGCCCACCGCCCAGAATGTCTTCGTCTTTGCGTCCCGCTATGACACCAATGTGCGTCTGGCACGCGATGTGATCTTCATCACCACTTTCGCCTCGATACCGGTGATCATGGCGCTCACCGCGGCTGTGCACATGCTGGCCTGAGCCCATCAATTCCCACCCCGGCGTCGTGAAATGGGCCCCGCGGCGGTTAGCGTGGTGACATGAGTTCTGTTCCGAGCCTGAGTATCGACGAGATGCACCAGGTGGATGCCTGGTGGCGCGCGTGCAACTATCTGGTCGCCGGCCAGATCTACTTGCAGGAAAACCCGCTGCTGAAGCGTCCACTGACCCCCGAGGACATCAAGCCACGGCTGCTGGGGCACTGGGGCACCAGCGCTGGCCTGGGCTTCATCTATGCCCACCTCAACCGACTGATCCGCCATACGGGTCAGGACATGATCTATATCGCCGGCCCTGGGCACGGCGGACCGGCACTCGTTGCGGCCGGCTACCTGGAGGGCACCTACACCGAGATCTATCCGCGGGTCACCCGCGATGAGGAGGGTATGCGGCGGCTGTTCCGGCAGTTCTCCACGCCGGGCGGGATCCCCTCCCACGCCTCGGTCACCACCCCGGGGTCGATCCACGAGGGCGGCGAACTCGGCTACGCCCTGTCACACGGCTTCGGTGCTGTCTTCGACAACCCCGACCTCATCGCGGCCACCGTCGTGGGCGACGGGGAGGCCGAGACGGGCCCGGCGGAGGGCGGCTGGAAGGGCATCAGCTTCCTCAACCCGGTCACCGACGGGGCTGTGCTGCCGATCCTCCACCTCAATGGCGCCAAGATCTCCGGACCCACCGTGCAGGCCCGCAAGGAGCCGGTGGAGCTGCAGGAGCTCTACGAGGGCCACGGCTACGAGGTGGTGTGGGTGGAGGGCAGCGACCTGCCCTGGATGCACGCTCGCTTTGCCGACGCCCTGACCTATTGCTACGACCGGATCAAGGAGATCCAGGCCGAGGCACGCGGCGGGAGCTGGGACGGCGAAATGCCGGCATGGCCGATGATCATCCTGCGCAGCCCCAAGGGCTGGACCGGACCCCGGATCGTCGACGGCAACCAGGTGGAGGGCACCTGGCGTGCCCACCAGGTACCGCTCGCGGGCGTCAAGACCAACGCGGCCCATCGTGAGCAGCTCGAGGACTGGATGCGGTCCTACCGCATCGACGAGTTGTTCGGTCCCGATGGCACCCCGACCGAGCTCGTGCGCGCCAACAACCCCGAGGGCACCAAGCGCATGAGCGCCTCTCCCTATGCGAATGGGGGAGTGCTCTCCCAGGAGCTCGACCTGCCCGATTTCCACGACTACGCCGTGGACGTCACGCCGGGAACACGCGCGACTGAGCGGCTCGAATCGACCCGCAAGCTCGGCGAGTACATGCGCGACATCTACACGAAGAATCCGACGAACTTCCGGCTCTTCTGCCCCGACGAGACCAACTCCAACCGACTCGGCGCGGTCTTCGAGGTCAGCGACCGCACCTTCATGGAGCCCACCGACATGCTCGACGTCAAGCTGTCGAACACCGGACGCGTCATGGAGGTGCTCTCAGAGCACAACTGCCATGGTTGGCTCGACGGGTACACCCTCACCGGGCGCCACGGCATGTTCGCCACCTACGAGGCCTTCGCGATGGTCTCGGCGTCCATGACGATGCAGCAGGCCAAGTGGCTGGAGGGGGCCTACAACCTGGAATGGCGGGCCAAGGTGCCCAGCACCAACATCCTGCTGAGCTCGACCTGCTGGCGCAATGACCACAATGGGTTCAGCCACCAGAGTCCCGAGTTGCTGTCGCTGGTGCTGAACATGCGCGGCACGGTCAGCCGCATCTACCTGCCACCGGACGCCAACTGCCTGCTCGACATTGCCGACCACTGCTTCAAGTCGCGCAGCTATGTGAACCTGATCGTGCAGGACAAGCAGCCCCAACCCCAGTGGCTGTCAATGCCCGAGGCCGTCGAGCACTGCACCCGTGGATACGGCATCTGGGACTGGGCGGGCACCGACGGGCTGGGCGACACCAAGCCTGACATCGTGATCGCCTGTGCCGGCGACGTGGTGACCATGGAGGCCATCGCGGCCGCTGAGATCCTCAAGGTGGCCCTGCCCGAACTCAAGGTGCGGGTGGTGAACGTGGTGGACCTCATGAGCCTCTACCGGCCCAAGGACCATCCGCACGGCATGAGCGTGAAGGACTTCTCCGACACCTTCACCGACGACGTGGACGTGATCTTCGCCTTCCACGGCTATCCCGGAGCGATCCACCAGCTCGTGCACGGACGCCCCGATGCCGACCGCTTCCGGGCACGCGGCTTCCGCGAGCAGGGCACCACCACGACCCCCTTCGACATGGTGGTGCGCAACAAGGTGGACCGCTATCACCTGGTGATGGATGCGATCAACAACGCCCATTACCGTCCCGAGGGCAGCCACGAGCTGTACCAGTGGTGCGAATCCCAGCTGGTGCGCCACAGCGAGTACATCGTGGAGAACCTGCAGGACATGCCGGAGATCCGTGACTGGCAACTGGGTGATGACGCCTCCGGCGCGGTCACCCAGTTCGGTGGCAAGCAGGTCGCGCCACGTCCCGGTGCCGGGACGGTGGCCCGGCGCGCCGGGGGCAAGGGCACCGTGGCCAAGGCACAGGCCGCCGACACGCCCGCAGCCCGCGGTGCCGATGTCGGGGACACCGGTAAGCAGGCCCAGCCCGGAGCGGACGCCCCGTCGAAGAAGGACGCGGATGTGAAGAAGGGCACTGATTTGAAGAAGGACACAGGGCCGAAGAAGAAGTAGCCCGACGGTGGGGCGGCCAGCCTCCCGGCCGGGGGCATCCACCCCGACCATGGCCGCCCCACCCGTTCGCGGCCCGCGGGCGCCTCGGCCGCGGGGCGCCCGGACGCTGTGGGACGGGTGGCTAGGCTTGTGGGGTTATGTCCCAGCCCTCCAGCACTGCCGTTGAGCCACAGCTGTCCTACGATCCCGCCCTGCCCATCAGTGCCCACGTCGACCAGATCGCCGGGCTGATCCGCGATCACCAGGTGGTGATCGTGGCGGGGGAGACGGGCTCGGGCAAGACCACCCAGCTCCCGAAGATCTGCCTCGGGATCGGTCGTCGCCACATCGGGCACACGCAGCCGAGGAGGATCGCCGCACGTACGGTCGCGGAGCGGCTGGCCGAGGAGATGCACGTTCCCCTGGGCGACACCGTGGGCTATCAGGTGCGCTTCACCAAGCAGGTGGGGCGCAATACGGCCGTGAAGGTGATGACCGATGGCGTGCTGTTGGCCGAGATCAACCACGACCGCACCCTGCGGCGCTATGACACCCTCATCATCGATGAGGCCCATGAACGCAGCCTGAACATTGACTTCCTGCTGGGCTATCTCAAGCAGCTGTTGCCGCGACGTCGTGACCTGAAGGTGATCATCACCTCGGCCACCATCGACACCCAACGATTTGCCGAGCACTTCTCGGATGCGCACGGAAGGCCTGCCCCCATCGTGGAGGTCTCGGGCCGCAGCTATCCGGTGGAGATGCGCTACCGTCCGCTGGGTCCCGAGGGCACCGACGAGGGCGACGAGGACATCTCGGGTGGCATCGTGCAGGCCGTGCGGGAGCTTGGCCCCACCGGCGATGTGCTGGTCTTCCTGTCGGGCGAGCGCGAGATCAAGGATGCCGACAAGGCCCTGCGCGACGCCCGCCTGGCCAACACCGAGATAATGCCCCTGTTCGCCCGGCTCTCGGCCGCCGAACAGCACCGCGTCTTCCAGGCCCACACCGGCCGGCGTGTCATCCTTGCCACGAACATCGCCGAGACCTCCCTGACGGTGCCCGGGATCATGTTCGTGGTCGATACCGGCCTGGCCCGCATCTCGCGCTATTCGGCGCGCACGAAGGTGCAACGGCTTCCCATCGAGGAGATCAGCCGGGCCAGCGCCGACCAGCGCGCGGGGCGGTGCGGGCGCATCGCCCCGGGTATTTGCATCCGGCTGTACTCGGAGGAGGACTACCTCGCCCGTCCCGAATTCACCGAACCGGAGATCCTGCGAACCAACCTTGCCTCGGTCATCCTCAAGATGGCCCAGGCCGACCTCGGCAACATCGAGACCTTCCCCTTCCTGGAGGCACCTGACCGCGCACAGATCCGCGACGGCCTGCGCCTGCTCGAGGAACTCGGGGCCCTGGCGGCGCCCGGGGCGGGCGGCGAGGCGACGGGGGGACGCGGGCAGGCGGCGCCGTCCGGCAAGAGGGCCAGGGGACACAAGCAGCTGCGACTGACCCGCACGGGCCATCGACTGGCCGAGCTGCCGATCGACCCCCGACTGGGGCGCATGCTCATCGAGGGTGCCAAGCGTGGCTGCCTGCGCGAGGTGGAGGTCATCGTGTCGGCGCTGGCGATCCAGGACGTGCGCGAGCGTCCCGTGGAGAAGCGCGAACAGGCCGATCAACTCCACCGTCGCTTCTTCTCCGACGACATCCTCAAGCCCGGCGGCCATGCGCAGCCGGCGGGCGAGTCGGGGAGCCCCAGGCGTTACACGGCGCACACCGGACGGGCCGGGGAGTTCGACAAGGCACCCATCGGCCCTAGCGGCGACATCATCGCCATCACGAGGCTGTGGCGCTACCTGAAGATGCAGCGCAAGGAACTGTCCGGAAACCAATTCCGACGCCGATGCCGCGCAGAATTCATCAACTTCCTCAGGGTCCGCGAATGGCAGGACCTGCGCACCCAACTGCGCCAGATCGACAAGGAACTCAAGCTCAACCGCAATGAGCGGGCCGGTGACGTGGACCAGGTGCTCATCTCGGTGCTGTCGGGCCTGCTGTCCCATATTGGCCTGCTCGAGCAGAAGACCACCCGCAAGGACACCCGCCGTCGTGGCACCAAGCAGCGGCGCGCCTCGAACGAATACCTGGGGGCACGCGGCTCGCGCTTCGCGATCCAGCCCGGATCGGCCCTGTCGAAGCAGCCACCAGAGCTGTTGATGGCCGTCGAGCTCGTGGAGACCAGCCGGCTGTGGGCCCGCACGGTGGCCGAGGTGCAGGCCGAATGGATCGAACAGGTGGGCGCCCACCAGCTGCGCCACAACTATTCCGAGCCCCACTGGTCGTCCAGCGCGGCAGGAGTCCTGGCCTACGAGCGGGTGACCCTGTACGGGGTGCCGATCATCGCCGACCGCCTGGCCGACTATGCCCGGGTCGACCCGCAGGTGGCCCGCGACATCTTCATCCGCTCGGGACTCGTCGAGGATGGCTGGGTCCCCGACGACACCCATGCCCCGCATGATTTCCTGGAGCACAACCGGCAGGTGCGCGCCCAGGTGGAGGAACTCGAGGAACGCACCCGGCGCCACGATCTGCTCGTGGACGACCAGACGATCTTCGACTTCTATGACGAGCGCATCCCGGCCGATGTGCACTCGGCAGCAAGCTTTGACGCGTGGTGGTCACGGCAGGCCGACCACCACCTGCTCGACCTCGACGTCGAGGCGATGATGCGCCCCGACGCGGACGGCGTGGACGGGTCCTCGTTCCCCGACCACTGGCAGGTCGGCGAGCTGAAGTTCCCGGTGAGCTATGTCTTCGACCCCGGCTCCGGATCCGATGGCGTCACGGTGACCATCCCGCTGGCACAGCTCAACCAGGTGAGCGCCCAGCCGTTCAGCTGGCAGGTTCCGGGCCTTCGTGGTGAGCTGGCCACCGAGCTGATCCGCTCCCTGCCCAAGTCGGTGCGCACGAATTTCGTGCCGGCGCCGGATCGTGCCCGCGAGGCCCTGCGTTGGTTGCGCGCCCACGAGCCGGATCGCAATGCCTGGTTCCATGACGAGCTCGGCCGTGCCCTGCGGGCGATCACGTCGGTGCCGGTGGCATCGACGGACTGGAATCCGCGGGCCGTGTCGGGACACCTGCAGGTGAGCTTCCAGGTCACCGACGCTGGTCGCGTCGTGCGCACCGGCAAGGACCTCACGGCGATCCGTGACGAGCTGGCCGCCACGGTGACCAGGACACTCACGGCCGCCACCAACAGGGCGAGCACCCCCACTGGCACCACCTGGGTGTTCGGCGCCATCGATCCCGTGCGGCAGATCACGCGCCAGGGGCTCACCGTGAAGGGCTATCCGGCGCTGCGCGACGACGGCAACTCGGTCTCGCTGGTCACCACGCAGACGCCCGCTGACCAGGCGCGCAGCCACCGGGCCGGGGTGCGGCGCCTCCTGCTGCTCGCCGGACCTGATCCCACCAAGTGGGTGGTCGCCCGGATCGGCCGCGACCAGATGCTGTGGTTGAGCTCCAGCCCCTATGAATCGATGTCGGTGCTGCTTGCCGACGCCCGCCTCAAGGCGGTCGGACAGTCGGCTGAGCGCTTCACCGACCCGGCCGGGGTGCGCGACGAGGCCGATTTCGACAAGCTGCTGGTCGAGGTGCGGCAGGTACAGGCCGATCAGATGCGCTCCGTGGTGGACACCACTGCCCGGGCCCTGTCCTGGGCGCGGCAGGTGCGGGCCGACCTGGCGAATGCGCCGCGTCCCACCGCCGACGACGTGGGCGCCCAGGTGGACAACCTGGTGTTTCCCGGCTTCATCTCCTTCACGCGCGACCCGTGGTTCGCCCACCTGCCCCGCTACCTACAGGGGGCCTCCCTGCGCCTGGATGCGGCCGCCGCGAATCCGGCACGCGATGCGCAGTCGCAGGAGATCATCGATGAGCTGTTGGCCGAATACGACGAGTTGTGCGATGCGCAGCCCTCGGGGCCCCTTCCCGATGCGGTGGACGACATCGGCTTCGCGATCGAGGAGCTTCGGGTGCAATTGTTCGCCCAGCGACTGGGCACCAGCCAGCCGGTGTCACCCAAGCGCATCCGCAAGATGATCGCCCGGGTGCGAGGGGCCGACGCCTGATCGGTGGCACCGGGCCCCTCGCCGCCCGGTCGCATCGGCGGGGCGACATCACGACCATCCCGGGTGGTTGGCGTGCCAGCGCCGACAGGTCGTGGCAGAGTGAACCCATGCCAGCAACTACGGACGAACTCGTTGATCTCCTGCGCCTGGAACCGGCGCCCGACAACGTCTTCGTCGGTCGCCATCCGCGCACGATGATGCAACGAACCTATGGCGGACAGGTGCTGGCGCAGGCCCTCATCGCCGCCTACGGCACCGTCCCGACGGGGCGCGTCGCCCATTCCCTGGATGCCTATTTCATTCGGCCGGGCATGGCCAGCGCGGACATCGAATACGCCGTCGAGCCCTTGCGCGACGGCCGCAGCTTCTCGTCGCGGCGGGTCACCGCCCTGCAGGATGGTCGCGCCATCTTCACCATGTCGAGTTCCTTCCACGAGCTGGAACCGGGCTTCGACCATTCCGATCCCGAACCGCTCGACGTGCCCCCGCCCCAGGAATGTCCCTCCTTCATCGAGACGATCGAGGAACGTTACGGCGATGCGGCGATCTGGCACGAATGGGACGCCCTCGACGTGCGCTATGTGGGGGACGGCACCCCGGGTGGTGGCATGCCGGACGATCCCACGCGCCGGGCGCGCATGCGGGTGTGGGTCAAGACCACGGCGGCCCTGCCCGATGAGATCTCCATCCACCAGGCGATCCTTGCCTATCTGTCAGACCTGACGTTGCTGTCGGTGGCGACGCTGCCACACGGCGTGGCGTTCATGTCGAACCAGCTGCAGATCGCCAGCATCGACCACGTCATGTGGTTCCACCGCGCATCCAGGGCCGACGAGTGGCTGCTCTACGACATGGAGTCGCCCTCCGCCAGCCATTCACTGGGCCTGTCCATGGGCCGGTTGTTCCAGAACGGCCAGATCACCGCCAACTGCGCCCAGGAGGGCCTGATTCGCGTCGTGGCGGACCGGCCGCCACTCAGCTGAGCGGCGGTGTCTCCTCAACTGACCTGATAGCCCTGCTGCTTTGCGTAGGCGATCAACTCGTCCTGCCACGAGCGCACGCCGTTGACCAGGGTTGTCTCGCGACGGAAGGCGGCGCCGGCGGTGCTGCCGAAGGCGCTGCGCGCATGGATCTCATAGGGCAGGAACTGATGGTTGGGCAGCACATTCCTTGCGGCCTGTGACAACACCTGGTTGAACTTCTGACCGCCGAAGTACTCGCTGACGCCGCCGTCCGGTGTGGTCAGGGTCGTCTGGTCCAGGAACTCGGCGCTGCCCAGGGTGTCGTTGTCGGCCGGAAAGGCCCCGTCCAGCACGCGTCCCCTGATCCCCTCGGAATCATGGGTGGCGTAGTCCATGAACTTGTAGGCCGCGGCGGCCTTCTCGTCGGAGGTGGTGCGCATGATGGACAGGGTCGAGCCGCCATTCTCGGAATTCTGTGTACCGCCGGGCTCCCAGGTGGGGGTCTGCGCCACCCGGAACCTGCCCGCGCCCTGCGGCACATCGGAGAGCAGGCTGTGCGGCAGCCAGCCGCCCGCCAGCACCGAGGCGATCGTGCCGTCGGACAATCCCCGGTCCCAGTCGTTCGACCATTCCACGGTCCTGGTGTCGATGAGGTCCTCGTCGATCATGCGTTGCCAGTAGGCGGTCCACCGTTGGGTTCCGGCATCGTCAGTGAGGTTGATGGCGACCTTCTTGCGATGCGTCGAGAAGGGCTGCCCACCGGCCTGCCACACCATGGAATCGAAGAACCCGGGGTCGCCTGCATCGGAGGTGATGTACTTGCCGATCGCGCGGATCTTCCGGGCGGCCTGGTAGTACTCCTCCCAGGTGGCAGGGGCCCGGTCGACGCCGGCGGCGTCGAAGACCTCCTTGTTGTAGAACAACGCCATCGGGCCGGAGTCCAGGGGCAGGGCATAGACCTTGTTGTCCAGGTTGACCGAATTCCAGGTGCCGGGCGTGTAGAAGTCCTTGTAGCCCTTCGCCCCGTAGTCCGACAGGTCCTTCACGGCGTCCCTGCTCGCGAATTCAGGGAGGGCGTAGTACTCGATCTGGGCGGCATCGGGCACACCCTTCCCCGTCTGCAGGGCCCGGTTGAGGGCCTGGTACTGGTCCGTCGTCGTGCCGGCATTGGTCACCGTGACCGACACATTGGGATTGGCCTTGTTGAACCGCTGCGCCGCGCGCTCGATGGTGGAGTCCCAGGCCCACACGGTGACCCGCACCTTCTTGTTCGGGTCCAGGCTGGGCGCCGAGCGTGCCGCACCTGCGCAGGACGTCACGGTCAACGCCAACACCGAAGCCAGCAACACTGCCGCCACCCTGCGGGCGAGCCTCATCGATCCACTCCTGTTGTCCTGTGCGCCGTCGCGACGCGTTGAGCTGTCCGCCACGTGGGGCAGGGCCATCATCTGCTGGCCCGCGCCCAGCGGCGCACTTCCGGCGGGCCCCCACGGCGGTTCACGATGACGGTCCCCAGTGATCCTGTCACGATCATGTGTGGGACGCATATGGCCGATCGGGGGCACCCGTGCAGTGGGCCCGCCCAGCGGGTCGCCGGTGGCCGGCGGGGCACCGGGCGATGCACAATGGCGGGGGGTGATGCCGGATGGATGACCAGCGCAGGAATGTGTCGATGCAGGACATCGCGAGGGAAGCGGGAGTGTCATCGCAGACCGTCTCGCGGGTGTCCAACGGGAGCGATTCCGTACGTCCCGCGACCCGCGACATGGTGCTGGCCGTCATGGATCGGCTGGGATATCGGCCGAACTTCGCGGCGAGGGCGCTCAAGCGGGGGCGCTTCAAGGCCATCGGGGTGGCGATGTTCGACATCGTCGCCACCGGGAACCTGTTGACGCTGGAGGGCATCACCAAGGCCGCCAGCGACCTGGACTATGCGGTCACGATCACCATGATGGGCAAGGGCCAGCAACGCTCCCTGGCGGCCGTGGTGGAACGGATGAAGAACCTCCCCGTCGACGGGTGATCGTGATCCTCGAACAGATGCTGCCCGATGTGGGCACCTTCGTTCCCCCGGCGGGAATGGAGGTGCTGCTGGTCACCAGTGCGCAGTCGACGACGATGAGCACCATCGACGAGGACGAGTACGGGTGCTCGACCATGGTGACCAACTACTTCCTTGACCGGGGACACCGGACCGTCCACTTCGTGTCGGGCCCCGAGGAGTCCCTGGACAGCCATTTCCGTGAGCAGGGCTGGATCGACGCGTTGGCGCGCCGCGGCGTGGTCGCCCCGCCGGTGATCCGGGGTGATTGGTCGGCGGACAGTGGATTCAACGCCGGACTGGAGCTGGCGCACGTCAAGGATTGCACCGCGATCTACGCCGCGAATGACAATGAGGCCTATGGGGTGATGCAGGGGCTGGCCGCGGCGGGGAAGAGGGTTCCCGACGATGTCAGCGTCATCGGGGTCGACGATGTTCTGCGCAACCTCATCCCTCGGCTCACCCTGACCAGCGTGAAGATGAACTTCGGGGCGGTGGGGCGCCGGGCGTTCCGGATGGTGGCCCGGGCCATCGAGGATCCCCAACGCTCCCGGCCCACCCGGGAGCTCATTCCCGGCGTACTGGTTGAGCGTTCCTCGGTGCGTGACCTGACGCGCTGACATGTCGCCGGACGCGATATGGCCGGCCACCCGTGGGGGTGACCGGCCATATCTTCAGCAACGATCGGATGGCGTGGCGGCCGGGGAGGCCGTCGCGGCAACTCAGGCGGCTGCAGCGGAGGTGCGCAGCTGGTTGAGCGCTGCGCGCTCGATCTGGCGCACGCGCTCAGCGGTGATGCCCCACACCTTGCCGATGTCGGACAGCTTGGCCTGATGTCCGTCGAGCAGCCCGTAGCGGCGACGCATGACGTCGGCGGAGCGGTCATCGAGGTTGGCCAACAGCGCCTCGAGGCGGCTGCGGTCCTCCAGGTCGAGCACCAGCTCGTCGGGTCCCGGCGCGGTTTCGCGGGCGATCAGATCGCCCAGCGAGGTGTCGCCGTCGTCCTCGACCGGGGCGTCGAGGCTGACATGCTCACGCGAGTACCTGATGAGGTCGATGACCTTGTTCTCCTCGAGGCCGAGCTCGTTGGCGATCTCGGAGACCTCGGGCTCGCGACCGAGCTGGCGCTCCAGGTTGCGGCGTACCGCGGAGATCTGGTTCACCTGTTCGGCCACGTGCACCGGCAGGCGCACGATGCGTCCCTGCTGGGCGATGCCGCGGCTGATCGCCTGGCGTACCCACCACGTGGCGTAGGTGGAGAACTTGAAGCCCTTCGCGTAGTCGAACTTCTCGACCGCGCGGATCAGGCCCGTGTTCCCCTCCTGCACGAGGTCGAGCAGGGGCATCTGGCTGCGTCCGTACTTGCGGGCCACCGACACGACGAGGCGCAGGTTGGCGCGCACGAAGTGCTGCATGGCGCGCTCACCCTCCTCGGCGATGCCGAGCAGTTCTTCCTCAGTGGCCTTGGTCTTTGTCTTGACCTCACCACGAAGGACGGCCTGGGCATATTGACCAACCTCGATGAGGCGGGCAAGCTCCACCTCTTCAGCGGCTGTGAGCAGGGGGGTCTTGGCAATCGACTCGAGGTAGAGGCCAACCGAGTCCTTGCCGTCGATACCGTCGTTGCTGCGCACGCGAGTCTTTGAATCCATGGGGTTCCCTTCCGTGTCCTCGTAAGTGTGTAACGCTCAACTGTGCGGAATCCATGCCAAAGCTGGCAGATCCATTGAAAAGAGCTCGGGTTGCGGGTATACGTACGACCACGGTCGCACCCGCAAGGTGATCGTCAACGTCCCCGGGTGCAGGCGCGGTCTCGTCGTGCTTCGGGCCTCGTGGGGGTGGGATGTCCCGCCAACAGGGCGCGGCTCCCGGACGCTGACGGCGTCTCGGACTTGGGTCGGCGCCTATCGCGTGACAGACTAGGGGACGGTGCGCCCTTGACAGTAGCAGGCTTTCGCGCACCCTGAATCGCGGTTCAGCCATCATCTTGGGTAGTTTGAAAGGTCGCTTGTGACGGCTCGCACGAAGGAAAAGACCTCCACCACTGCCGAATCGGCAACTCGGGAAGACAGTGGGAAGATCACCAAACCGAGGGCAAAGAAGACCCTTGCGGCCGCCAGCGCGGTGAAGACCGGCACGGTCAAGGCAGACGCGAAGTCGGCCAAGGCCACCTCCGCGGCCAAGGAACCCGCCACGAAGTCCGCGGGAACGAAGACCAGGTCGAGCGCGGCCAGGAAGGCCGCCCCGACCAAGTCGAAGGCGGCTGCCAAGGGCGAGTCGACGGCCAAGAAGGCCGCGCCGAAGAAGGCCGCTGCGAAGACCCGCACCCACAAGGCCACGAAGGCCACCACCAGCAAGGCCGCACTGACCGAGGCCATGGCCGGCAAGAAGTCGGGCAAGGCCCAGGCCGAGGGCATCGAGGTCACCTTCGAACGCGATGGTGACGACATCGTGGTGCGCGCCGGGGGCAAGAAGCGCACCCTGGACGACGTCGATGACTCCAAGTTCGAGAAGGACAAGAAGGAAGCCGAGAAGGACGAGGCGAAGATCAACGCCGACTCCCAGGGCTTCAGTCTGTCGGACAATGATGAGGACGACGAGCCCGAGCAGCAGGTCATGGTCGCCGGCGCCACGGCCGATCCGGTGAAGGACTACCTCAAGCAGATCGGCAAGGTGGCATTGCTCAATGCCGCCCAGGAGGTCGACCTCGCCAAGCGCATCGAAGCGGGGTTGTTCGCTGGCGAGCAGCTCACCAAGAATGGCGACAAGATCGCGCGGGCGGACCGCGGTGACTATGAGTGGATCACCGAGGACGGCCATCGGGCCAAGAACCACCTGCTCGAAGCCAACCTCCGCCTGGTGGTGAGCCTGGCCAAGCGCTACACCGGCCGCGGCATGTTGTTCCTCGACCTCATCCAGGAGGGGAACCTCGGCCTGATTCGCGCCGTCGAGAAGTTCGACTACACGAAGGGCTACAAGTTCTCGACCTATGCGACGTGGTGGATCAAGCAGGCCATCACGCGCGCCATGGCCGATCAGGCCCGCACCATCCGCATCCCGGTGCACATGGTGGAGGTCATCAACAAGCTCGCCCGCGTGCAGCGCCAGATGCTGCAGGACCTTGGCCGCGAACCCACGCCGGAGGAGCTGGCCAAGGAACTGGACATGACTCCCGAGAAGGTCGTGGAGGTGCAGAAGTACGGGCGCGAGCCGATCAGCCTGCACACCCCCCTCGGGGAGGATGGTGACTCCGAGTTCGGTGACCTGATCGAGGACTCCGAAGCCGTCGTTCCTGCCGATGCGGTGAACTTCACACTGCTCCAGGAGCAGCTGCACGATGTGCTCGACACGCTCAGTGAGCGCGAGGCGGGCGTGGTGTCCATGCGCTTCGGCCTGACCGATGGCCAGCCCAAGACCCTGGACGAGATCGGCAAGGTCTATGGGGTGACCCGTGAGCGCATCCGCCAGATCGAATCGAAGACGATGAGCAAGCTGCGCCATCCGAGCCGGTCACAGGTGCTGCGCGACTACCTGGACTGAGCGACCACGTGAGCGCTGAAGCGCTGAACAGCAGGGGCCCCGGAGAATTCTCCTGGGCCCCTGCTGTTCGATGTGGGACGTAGTGGCTCAGTAGCCGATGGACTTGATGGTGTCCTTCAACACATTGGCCGACGCCGTCAGTTCCTGGTGTTCCCGATCGGTCATCGGTACCTCGATGGGCCGCACGATGCCCTGGTTGCTGATCAGGGTCGGCACCGACAGTGCGACATCGGAAATGCCGTAGTAGTCATCGAGGATGCTCGACACCGGCAGCATCGAGGGGGTCGCCGACAGCAGCTGGTCCAGCAGGAATGACCCCGACAGGCCGATCGCATAGTTCGTGGAGCCCTTGCCGGCAATCACCTGGTAGGCGGCGTCTGCCACGTCCTTGGCGATCTCATTGGTGGCGGCATCGGTGAACGGGCGGTTTCCCTGCTCGTCGGTCCACTCGAGGATGGGGGTCACGCCGATGCGCGCGCTCGACCACAGTGCGAACTCGGTGTCGCCGTGCTCACCGGCCATGACGGCCTCGACGTTGCGTTCACGCACATGCGCCCGGCGCGCAATCAGGTGGCGCAACCGTGCGGTGTCCAGTCCCGTGCCGGTCGCGAACACCCTGTTGGTGGGAAGCCCGGACACCTTCTGCGCCACCACGGCCAGCACATCGCAGGGGTTGGCGACGATCACGTACAGGGCGCCGGGGGAGACCTCAAGCATCTTGGGCATGACGTCGGCGATGATCTTGGCGTTGATGCCGGCCAGGTCCAGCCGTGACTGGCCCGGCTTCTGCGGTGCGCCGGAGGTGATCACGATCACATCGCAGTCGCGCATCGAGGACACATCGGCGCCGCCGATCACCTCGGGCTCGGCGAAGATGGATCCGTGGGCAAGGTCTGCCACCTGGGCATCCACGCGCAACTTGTCGATGTCATAGAGGCTGATGATCGGTGCGGTGTCGCGGATCAGGCAGGCATAGGCGAGGGCCGAGCCGACCTGGCCGGCCCCCACGATCCCAACTTTCGGAAGGTCTCTGCGCAGCGGCGCATTGGACATGGTTGTCTCCTTAGAGAGAGTCGGGCCGTGCCCGGTCGCGAACGACCCATGGCATCAGCGACCCGATGAATATGTCTGTGGACATCTCCAACGTCGCCGGCTCTCAGGGGACAGCGGTTACTCGTGACCGCTTCAGGGCATCTGGTCAGTTGACCAGGCTCACATCGCCTTCGAGCTTCACCGCAACCTGCTTGATCTTCTCGGCATGGGCGCGGGCGTGGTGGGCGCAGAAGAGGAGCACGCCACCGTTGGCCAAGCGGACCCGAAGGTGTGCCTGGGCGCCACAGCGGTCGCAACGATCGGCCGCGGTCAACTGGGTGTTGTCCATCACTGTCATGCTCACATCTCCCACCCTACGCGGCTGGGCCAAGCCGGGGCGTTCGGGGGACCAACCGGCGTGGCCGGACGGTGCGCCGGCCGCGCGGTCGCGGATGCGCAGCGCTGGTGGCGGTGATGTGCCCGGATGAGTTCTGTGGGCGGGGCCGACTAGGCTCACCACGTGCCAGATTCCCAGTCCACCGCAAAGAAGTCAGCCCCGGGCAAGGCCGCGCAGGCCGGGCGTGAATACGAGGCCAAGAACCTGCTCGTGCTGGAGGGGCTCGAGGCCGTCCGCAAGCGTCCCGCGATGTACATCGGTTCGACCGACACCCGGGGGCTGATGCATTGCCTGTGGGAGATCATCGACAATGCGGTCGATGAGGCGCTGGCAGGCTTTGGGCGCCACATCGATGTGCGGCTCAACGCCGATGGCTCGATCCACGTGGCTGACGCGGGGCGCGGCATCCCGGTGGACATCGAGCCACGCACCCACCTCACCGGGGTCGAGGTGGTCTTCACCAAGCTGCACGCCGGTGGCAAGTTCGGTGCGGGCAGCTACACGGCCACCGGTGGCCTGCATGGCGTGGGAGCGTCGGTGGTCAATGCCCTGAGCTCCCGCCTGGACGTGGAGGTCGATCGCAACGGCCACACCTGGGCGATGAGCTTCCAACGGGGCAAGCCGGGTGTCTTCGACGGGCCCGGGCCCTCGGCGGGGTTCACCCCCGGGTCCGGCCTGCGCAAGACGGGTAGGACTGCCAAGGGCGTGACGGGCACGCGGGTGACCTACTGGCCCGACCGCCAGATCTTCCTGAAGCAGGCCCAGCTGTCGGCCGAGCAGTTGCTCGATCGGGCCCGGCAGACCAGCTTCCTCGTGCCGGGGCTGCGCATCACGGTGAACGACGACCGCGGCGAGGAGCCCGTGGAGACCACCTTCCAGCATGAGGGCGGAATCAGCGAGTTCGTGGACTTCCTGTCCGTCGGCGAACCCATCACCGACGTCCTGCGGTTGCAGGGCAGCGACCACTTCGTGGAGACCGTCCCGGAGCTCGACGAGAACGGCGCGATGACCCCCACCGATGTCGACCGTCGCCTCGACGTGGATGTTGCCGTGCGCTGGTCGAACAACTTCGACACCGTCGAACGCTCCTTCGTGAACATCATCGCGACGCCCAAGGGCGGCACCCACGTCCAGGGCTTCGAGCGAGGCCTGGTGCGGGCCTTCGCCGCCGGACTGGAGGGAACCCGGCTGCTCAAGAGCGGCGAGGAGGTCATCAAGGATGACGTACTCGAGGGGATGACCGCGGTGGTCACCGTGCGACTGCCCGAGCCCCAGTTCGAGGGCCAGACCAAGGAGGTGCTCGGCACCCCGCCGGTCACCCGATTGGTGGCCAGGATCGTCGAGTCCGAACTCACCGAGTTCCTGAAGTCCACCAAGGCCGCCACCCGGGCGCAGGCCCGGTTGGTGATGGAGAAGGCCGTCAACGCCTCGCGGACGCGTCTGGCCGCCAGGGCCCATCGGGAGAACCAGCGCCGCAAGAACGCGCTGGAATCATCGTCGATGCCCCCCAAGCTGAAGGATTGCCGCAATGCCGATGGGGAGCGCTCCGAGCTGTTCATCGTCGAGGGTGATTCCGCCCTGGGCACCGCGCTGCGGGCCCGCAATTCGGAGTTCCAGGCGCTGCTGCCGATCCGCGGCAAGATCCTCAACGTGCAGAAGGCCTCGGTTGGCGACATGCTCAAGAACGCCGAGTGTGCCTCGATCATCCAGGTGGTGGGGGCGGGGTCGGGCAAGACCTTCGACGTGGATCAGGCCCGCTACGGCAAGATCATCTTCATGGCCGACGCCGACTCCGACGGGGCCCATATCCGGTGCCTGCTGGCGACCTTGTTCTTCCGCTACATGCGGCCGATGGTGGAGGCGGGGAGGATATTCAGTGCCGTCCCGCCGCTGCACCGCTTCGAGCTGACGAACCCGAAGAAGGGGATGGAGAAGTACATCTACACCTACTCCGATCCCGAATACCAGCGCAAGGCCGCCGAGCTGACCAAGAAGGGCATCCACTTCAAGGAGCCCCAGCGCTACAAGGGCCTCGGTGAGATGGATGCCGACCAGCTGGCCGACACCACCATGAATCCCCGCCACCGCCTGCTGCGGCGCATCACCGTGGACGACGCGGCCGGTGCCGCCGATGTCTTCGAATTGCTCATGGGCAACAATGTCGCGCCCCGCAAGGAGTTCATCGTCGAGGGTGCCTATCAGCTCGACGAGGACCGCATCGACGTGTGAGCCGCCCGTGGTGGGCGCATCGGCCTATTGGGCGTCGTTACGCCGCAGCTTGAGCACCTCGTACATCAACTCGTGCAGGGGAGTGGGAACCCCGGCCTCGCGGCCGTAGCGCACGATGGCCCCGAGCTGGGGATCCAGCTCGCTGGGGCGTCCCGACATGATGTCGCGCTGCATCGAGGTGGTCGATGACGGCGGCTGGGCCTCGTCGAAGGCAACGGTGTCGGCGACGATCCCATAGGGCATGTCGACGCCTCGCGCCACGGCCACGTCACGGATCTCGGTGGTGGCGTCGATCAACACCCGACGCAGCCCCTGGCGGGACAACAACTCGCCCAGGGGGAGGCCCGTGATGGCCCCCAGACCTCCCGGCGGCACCACGAACATGGACTTTGCCCACAACAGCTCCCAGACGTCGCGGGGCACGGGGGAGGCGATCCCGGCATCCTCGAAGGCCTTGCGCAGGGCGGTCACGCGTTCGGAGGGCTCATTGGTCCACTCGGCCACTTCGAGCGACCCGGGGCCGCCGCGGAATTCGGTGACGCCGGGCTCGCGGGCAGCCACATAGGCCTTCACGACCCCGGGGATGGTGTGTTCGCGGCCGACGACACTGGCGGTCAGGCGCGGCCCGTCCACGCCGTTCTGGGTGGTGATCACCGCGGTGTCGGAGCCAATCAGGGCCCCGGCGGGTTCCAGTGCGTCGATCACCTGGGTGGCCTTCACCGCCGAGATCACGTAGTCGACATTGCCGATATTGGCGGCGTCGTCGGTGGCCTGCACCGTCACCGTGTCGCGACGCCCCTCGGTGATGATGCTCAGGCCCTTGTCGCGCAACGCCTGCAGGGTGGCACCCCGGGCGACGAAGGAAACGTCCTGGCCGGCGTCGATGAGCCGTGCCCCGAAATAGCTGCCGACTGCGCCGGCGCCGATCACCGCGAATCTCATGGCCTCAGCCTCTCACAGCGGCCACCGTCCCGGGCGCCGCCGGCCCCGGCAGGCCGTGGGCCGGCGGCAGTGCCCCACGCGCTGGCCCGTCGCCGCGGGGGTCCTCAGTGCGGCATGGTGCGGGAGCTCACCGCGGTGATCGGCCAGGTCGCCGGGGTTCCGGAACCATCACGCTTGCCGGTCGCGGGCGGGAGGTCCACCGGCGAACCGTCAGCACCGGCGGCGATCACCGGCTGTGGTCCGACCCAGGCCAACAGGAGCCCGTCCTCGCCCTTCAGGAAGCGGTGGCAGCGCACCCCGCCGGTGGCCCGGCCCTTGGGTGGGTACTCCTCGAACGGCGTCACCTTGACGCTTCCGGTCTGGGCTCCGGGCAGCATGCTCGACGCCCCCGACAGGGTCACCACCACGGCATCGGTGGCGGGGCTCACGCCGAACCACACCACGGAGGAACCCCCGGTGAGGCGCACGCCGGCCACGCCCCCGCCGCTGCGGCCCTGGGGACGCACCACATCTGCGGCGAAGTGCAGCAGCTGGGCATCACTGGTGACGAAGACGAGCTCATCGGACGGGTCAGTCAATTCGACGCCACCCACGACCTCGTCGTTGTCCTCAAGGCGGATGACATCCCACTCGTCCTTGCTGAGGACCTCCGGGTTGACCCGCTTGACGACCCCGCGACGCGTGCCCAGGGCCAGGCCCGCGGAATCCTCGGCCAGGGTGGTCAGCCCCACGGCCCGCTCCGCGTCGGTGAGCACCAGCAGGTCCTCGACGCGTGATCCGCCCCGCAGGCTCGGTGCGTTCGCGGTGCCCACGACCTCCGGCAGGTCGATCGCCTCGGCCTTCACCAGCCGTCCGTGGGAGGTGAGCACACCGAACTGGGCGTGCGCGGTCACGGCAATCGCCGCAACGACCACATCATGGCGGCCCCGGGGACCGCTTGTGGGCAGGTGCCCGGGATCGTCCCCGTCCGCGGGGCGCGTCATGCGGGCCATCAATCCGGTGGAGCTCATCATCACCCAACAGGGGTCGTCGGGGATCTCCAGGGGCTGGGCGGGCAGGGCCGCCGCGGCCCCGGACCCCTCGAGCAGCACGGTGCGTCGTGGGCTGCCGTAGGTGGCGGCCATCTCACTGAGCTGGGAGGCGACGGTGTCACGCTGCAGGTCGGGATCGTCGATCAGCTCGGTGAGCTCGGTGATGCGCCGGCGCAGCTCGTCGCGTTCGGTCTCGAGCTCGATGCGGGACAGCTTCGTCAGGCGTCGCAGCTGCATGTCAAGGATGTAGTTGGCCTGGATCTCGTCCAGCTCAAAGGTCTCCATGAGGCGCTGGCGGGCCTCGGGGACATCGTCGGATGACCGGATGATCGCGATCACGTCGTCAATGTCGATCATGGCCAGCAGGAGGCCCTCGACCAGGTGCAGGCGGTCCTGGGCCTTGCCGAGCTGGAACTTGGCGCGCCTCAGGATCACCTCCAGGCGGTGGTCCAGGTAGACCTGCAGCATTTCCTTGAGCGTCATCGTGCGCGGCTGGCCATCCACCAGGGCCACCGCATTGATACCGAAGGAGTCCTCGAGCTTGGTGTGCTTGTACAGCTGGGCAAGCAGGGCCTCGGGATTGATGCCGTTCTTCACCTCGATCACCAGGCGGAGGCCATGGGTGAGGTCCGTGAGGTCCTTGACGTCGGAGATGCCGGTGATCTTCTTCGAACGCACCAGCACCTTGATCTGGTCGATGATCTTCTCGGGGCCCACCGCGAAGGGCAGCTCGGTGATCACGATGCCCCGACGTCGGGGGCTCACCTGTTCGATCCGGGCCGTCGCGCGGGTGCGGAAGATGCCGCGCCCGGTCGCATAGGCGGCGCGGATGCCGTCCAGCCCGACGATCTTGCCACCGGTCGGCAGGTCGGGCCCCGGCACATAGCGCATCAGCTCATCGACCTCGGCGTCCGGGTTCTTGAGCAGGTACTTCAATGCCGCCACGACCTCGCCCAGGTTGTGCGAGGGAATATTGGTGGCCATGCCGACGGCGATGCCGGTGGCGCCGTTGACCAGGAGGTTCGGGAAGGCCGCCGGCAGCACCGCGGGCTCGAGTTGCTTGCCGTCATAGTTGGGGCGGAAGTCGACGGTGTCCTCGTGCAGGCCGTCGAGCATCGGCATGGCCGCGGGGGCCAACCGGCATTCGGTGTAGCGCATGGCCGCGGGGCCGGCATCGAGGGATCCGAAGTTGCCATGCCCATCGACCAGCTTCAGCCGCATCGACCAGTCCTGGCCCATGCGCACCAGGGCGTCATAGATCGCCGAATCGCCGTGGGGGTGCAGCTTTCCCATCACATCGCCCACCACGCGTGCGCACTTGACGAACGGATGGTCGGGGGACAGGCGCTGCTCGCTCATGCCGTAGAGGATGCGACGCTGCACCGGCTTGAGGCCGTCGCGCGCATCGGGTAGTGCCCGGGCATAGATCACCGAATAGGCGTACTCGAGATACGACGTCTGCATCTCCGACGAGACGTCGACGTCGACGATGCGCTCCTCGAAGTCGTCGGCGGGCGGCGTCTTTGTGCGTGCCATCTGTGCAAGAACTCCTGACTACTGACCGCTGGGAAGTCCGCGGCCTGGGCGTGCCCCGCGAGAATAGTCCACGTCACGGACATGGCCCGGCGTCGGCGTCGCGGTGGATGTCGATCCCGGGTGGGTCAGTGTCCGGGATCGGTTGGCTGGTCGGGGCCGGTGGCGCGGTGCTGCTGCTCACGCAGCACCGCGAGCAGCACCGGGGCAAGGGCCTGGCCATCGGCTCCGAGGACCTCGGGGACGCGGCGCCGACCGCGTCGCGACGAGCGCGTGTCGAGCCCTCCCACGGTGCCGTGCGCCAGCACCTGCTCGGTGGGCGACAGGGTGCGGATCGCGATGGCCCGCACGCGGGACCCACGCACTGCGGCGAACTCGCGGTACAGGGCCTGATCGTGTTGGCCGTTGTCGCCGACCAGGACCCATCGGATGTGCGGGAAGGCGTGGGCGAGCTGGACGAGGGCGGCGCGCTTGTGGGCACAACCCGAGCGCAACCACCGGGTGGTGGTCGGGCCGAGGTCGGTCAGCAGCATCGGGCCCGGGGGGAATCCGTGGCGGTCCATGAAACGCGTCAGGAAGGGCAGGGCGGTCCACGGCCCGGTGGACACGTAGACCACCGGTGCGTCCGGGCGACCAGCAAGCAGCTGTCGGTACATACGGGCCATGCCCGGCACGGCCTGGCGATTGACCTCAGGTTGGATGAAGCTGTTCCAGGCCGCGACCAGTGGACGCGGCAGGGACGTGGAGATGATGGTGTCGTCGATGTCGGAGATGATGCCGAAGTCCTGGTCGTCGCCGATGACCTGCACCGGCGCCCCGACCTGTTCCGCGCCCGGGCTGTCCAGGCGCACCTGGTGCCAGCCCGCCGCGAGCCCGGACGTGTTAATGGTCGTGTCCAGGTGGCCACGACGATCCGTGGTGAAGCGGTGGGCCCTGCCCGAGATGGTGACGCTGATGACGCCATTCGGCACCGGAACGGTGAAGAAATTGCGCCAACCCCGTCGGTTCAGCCACAGCGGGGAACCGATGGGCCACGCCCGATGGCGTCGCGCCGGCCCCAGGACGAGTTGGCCCAGGACCCGGACGCGCGACGGCGTGCCAAGGCCGGTGAACGGCACGATCCGTGGTCGCCAACCGGCACGCCTCAACGCCGAGCCCAGGTGACGCGTGACGAAATCGTCCAGTCGCGCACCGAAAAAGGGACGACGCTTCATACGCCCAACACTAGTGGGCGTGCCCCGACGGGCCCGTTGGTGGCAGGATGAGCGGGTGATCACCGGCTCCGCCCATACCCTTCCGACGGCCCTGCGCGCCCAGATCGCCGATTGCGGGTTCTTCCCCCAGTTCGTCAGCGATTCCGTGTCCATGGCGCTGGGTGACGAGCCCCTCGTCGACCACCTCGTGCAGCAGGAGGCCACCGTCGGACCGGAGGGAATCATCCGCCACCTGACCGTGCTCGTCCTGACGGCGGCACGCCTCGTGGTGGCCCACACCGACGAGAACTCCGATGAGCATGATCGACCCACGGCGGTGACCACCACGGAGTCCGTGCCACTGTGGCGCATGGGGGCCGTCTCCCTGTCGCGCGTCGTGAGCCACCCGGAGGACTACGGCGAGGCGAACTCGCAGGTCGTGGAGACCTGGCTGTCGCTGTCCTGGGACACCATGCATCGCCTGGAAGTGGTTCCGGTCCACTGTGTCGACCCGGAATGCCGGGCCGATCACGGTTTCAACGGCGAAATGGTGTCGGAGGACATCACCCTGCGCATGAGCCCGGCCGCCGATGGGCAGGCCAACGTGGATCACCTCGTGAACTTTGCGACCCGCCTGCAGCGCATGGTCGCGGCCGCCGGGCGGGGCTGAGCCGTGAGTGGCTATCCGCTTCCCGAGCCGCCCTCGTACGGTCGTGCGACCCTGGCCGAGCTCCTACCGGCCGTGGCCCATCACCTCGCGGGGGACAGGCTGGAGGCCAGCGACCCCTTCGGCCTTCCGCCAGCGCGCGCCTATGTGCTCCTGCTCGTCGACGGCCTGGGCTGGCGCCAGCTCAATCGCCATCTGTCGTCGCTCGCCTATTTCCCCTATCTGATCGGCGACGGCCGACCGATCAGCGCTGCGGTTCCGTCCACGACCGCTGTCTCCCTGACGACGCTGGGCACCGGACTCCCGCCGGGGGAGCACGGCATCGTCGGGTACTCATTCCGCTCCGCGCCCGGGCAGGGGGTGCTCAACGCATTGCAGTGGGGTTCCGATGATCCGGTGCCCGAGGAATTCCAGCCCCATCCGACGTGGTTCGAGCGGCTCAACGACGTGGGGGTGCGGGCGAGCAGCGTGGGACGCGCCCTGTTCGCCGACAGCGGCCTGACCCGTGCCGGATTGCGCGGCGCCCACTATGTCGCGATCCCCGACCATGCGGGGGCTCGTGAGCGCATCGATCGGGTGCTGGCGGCCACGAGCGGGCCGGGCCCGGCGTTCGTCTACCTGTATGAGGGCGACCTTGACCACACGGGCCACGGCCATGGGGTGGATTCACCCGCCTGGCGGGGAGTGCTGGAGCGCATCGACGCAGACCTGTCCGCGCTGCGCGACGCCCTGCCCGCCGACACCTGCGTGCTGGTGACCGGTGACCACGGGATGGTGGATGTGCCGGCGCGCGACCACATCATCATCGAGGACGACGAGCGGCTCGCGACAGGCATCGACATGATCGCCGGTGAGGGACGCTTCCGACAGCTCTACAGCGCCGAGCCCGCGGCGGTGGTCGAGCGTTGGCGTGCGGTGTTGGGCGAGCGCGCCTGGGTCTGCACCCGCGAGGAGGGCATCGCGGCCGGTTGGTTCGGTCCCGAGGTGACCGAACGCGTGCGGGGTCGCCTGGGCGATGTCCTGGTGGCCATGCGGGCCGGCGGTGCCGTGATGACGCGCACGCACCCGGGGGAACTTGGCCTGGTGGGCCAGCACGGCTCGCTGACATCCGAGGAGATGCAGGTGCCACTGCTCATCGATGAGGGCTGGGACAGCTGACCTGACGGGTCGGCCGGAGGGCGCGACCTGCAGCCGACCGCCCCGGCACTTGCGCGGCCGGTGGGCTGCAAGGACTGGGGACCAGGACTGGCGATGGTGCGGTCAGTCCTTGTCGGGGCGGCGCTCCCCGAACATGATCTCGTCCCAGCTCGGAACGGTGGCGCGGTGGCTCTTGCGTCGCTTGGTGGGCTTCTTGGCCGGCTGCGTCGCCGACCCATCGCCGGCGACCAGGGGTTCCTGCCCGCTGGCGGAGTCCTGATGCGCAGCAGCCGGGCGGGGCTTGGCCGGGGCCTTGTCGGGCTCCTTGGCCTTGTCTGCCGATGACCTGCCCCCGGGCCCCTTGGAGGGTGCCTGATCGGCTGACGACGGGTGTGACGCCGGCTTGGCTGCCGACGTGGACGTGGCCGCAGAGGAACGGTCGGCGCCGGAGGCGGTACGGCGCTTGCGCGTCGCCCGGGGCTTCGTCGGCGCGGAGGCGGGGGTGGCGGCCCGGGGCTCATCGGGTGATTCGCGGTGCTGCAGCGCCGCATCGAGGGCGGGCGTCGAGTCGTCGCCCGCGGCGTCCGCCGCGTCGGAGGGCCGGCCGCCCCTCGAGGCCTCCTCACCGGTGTGCACGGCCTCATCGGTGTCCGCGGCGCCGTCACCCAGGCTCACCGGTCGACCCAAGCCCTCATAGACGTGTACGGAATCCTCGTCGAAGCCCGCGAGCATGTCATAGAGGACGTCCATGTCGGAGGTGGGATTCGGCACGATGTCGTAGACGCCGTCCACCTCGCGCAGGCCGTCCTGATCGGTGCCGCTACCCGTTGAGGTGGCGTCGTTGGAGGCGGCCGCTGCGTAGAGCTCCTGGAGGGCACTGCCGTCGCCGATCACCGGCGTCTCGTCGTCCTGGACGGCCCGCACGATGGCCAGTTCGTCATTCAGGTCGATGGTCGGTTCGGCATCAGGGTTCTGGGTGCGGGTGACGGGACTCTCCCCGCGATGCGGGGGCTGGTCGTCGATGAGCCATCGCGCGTCGGCGTTCTCGGCAGTCACGAAGCGACCGCGCGGATCGAAGTCGAACAGCGCCTGGTGGTCGGTCTCGTCCAGGCGGTAGGAGATCCGGATCGTCCAGTGGCGGTCGGCCTGGTCCTCCCGGCGGAAGGCGCCCCACAGGATGGATCCGTCAGGGACCCCCTCGCGGCGCAGCTTGGTGTTGATGAACTGCTCGAGTGGCTGGGGGGTGGGGCCGGAATCGCGACGGGCCTGGGCCACGCGTGCCAGCTCGCTCATGTGATCGCGCTCGGCCAGCACCGGCTCGGCAAAGCCGTCGAGTTCGTCGACACTCACCCCGGCAGCACGGGCCACATCCTCCACAGATTCCCCTGCGCGAATGCGGGACTGGATCTCCCGCGGCGTCAAGGCGCTGTTCATATGGTGTCTCCTGCGTGGTGCTGCGGAAATGCGGCCGTCGGCACGTTCATGTGGTCGTCGATTTGCGTGGCGACGAATACTGGACCAAACCTACCGCGAGCAGGCTGTTCGGGGTCGCGGCACCTGAACCACTGGTATAGGGTCCGGGACCCGCCCGCGGGCGGCGAAGGACCCTCACGTATGCTGCGATTGCGTTTCAGGGAATATCAGGTAGCATGCCGACGTTTGCCGGGCGTGTGCACCTGCTGCGCACCGGCAAGACCGTTAACACGGCACAGATTCGAGAGGCCACGATGGCGACTGATTATGATGCACCCCGCAAGTCCGACGATGAGGCTCGCGAGGACTCACTCGAGGAGCTGAAGAGCCGGCGCAACGACAAGAATTCAGGGAAGGTTGATGAGGATGAAGCTGAGGTCGCCGAGACCTTCGAGCTTCCCGGCGCAGACCTTTCCCACGAAGAACTGACGGTTCGAGTACTTCCCCGTCAGGCTGACGAGTTCACCTGCGCCGGTTGCTTCCTGGTGAAGTCCCGGAGCCAGCTCGCGGAGACCCGCGGCGGCAAGATGTATTGCGTCGACTGCGTCTGAGCGATGAGCCCGCGCGCAGCCTGACCGCCGATTCCCCCTGACGTCCATCCCGCAAGGGAACAGTGGGCGCACGAACCTTGGTTCGTGCGCCCACTGTCATGTCCGGACGGGTTACCCGGCCCCGAGCTCGTCGGCCGCGGCCTCCGAGCGCGTGGCGACGAAGCGCTGCACCAGCAGGGCGAGCGTCCCCAGCAGCAGGGTGCTGCCGATCGACCACGCATAGGCCTTGACGGGCGACACCGTGGGATCTGACGGGTCCGGCGGCTCCTCCCCGGTGACGGTGTGCCATCCGGCGGTGGCCACGCGCTGACCGGCGAAGGCAGCAGCCGCGCCGAGTACTGCACCGAGCACCCTGAACTGCATCTTGGGCTTGGACATATCTCTCCGTTTCATCCAGTCAGACGCCGTGATCGCACCGAATCGGGCGGGCATCTGGTCGCCTCTCCATCCTAGGGAGCCCGCAGCGACCCCGTGGCACCAGCCCGCGCCCGCTCCGGCGCCCTGATGCCGCGCGCGCCCCGCCACCCTGATGCCGCACCCGCGGCATGGCATCGCCGCGATGCGGTGGAGCATGGCCCCCGGACGGCTTCCGGCACGTTAGTCTGGGGCGGGCGCGTGGCGTGATCGGTGCCCGCCACGGTTGCGCGCCGCTGATCGTGGTGCCACGACGCAGCGCAACAGGGCACGACAACTAATTCAAGAGACAAATGGTGGAGCACTCGTGATCTTTGGCAGAAGGAAGCATCGCAAGGCCGACGACGCGGATGAGGTGGAACAGGCCGCCGAGTCCGATGTCGTCGAGGATGCGCAGGCCGTGGCCGCAGGCGACGGGGCCGATGAGTCGGAGCCGATCGACGACGACGAGTCGCTCGATGATGACGAGGCCAGCGACTCCGAGGCCTCCGAGCCCGACGAGTGGGAACAACTGGACGAGTCGCGCGACTGGCGCGCCGATGGCCCCTTCGACATCAGCGAGGTCGACCTGGACGCCGACGATGTGCAGCGCCTCGACTTCGACTCACTGGTGCTCACCCCCTTCGAGGGCATGAACATGCAGCTGCAGGTCAACCAGGAGACCCAGGATGTCCAGGCACTGCTCATCTCGCAGGGGCAGTCAGTACTGGAATTGTCGCTGTTCGCCGCGCCCTCCGACCGCAGCATGCTGCCGCGGGTGCGCCAGGACATGATCGCCAATGTGGAGAGCGCCGGAGGTTCGGCGACGCTCGCCGAGGGTCCCTTCGGCACGGAGATCCGTCGCGTCGTGCCGATCACGGCCGAGAACGGCCAGCACGGCTATCACGTGTCCCGTACCTGGTTCGCCCAGGGCCCCAGGTGGCTGCTGCGTGGCGTTCTGATGGGCGAGGCCGGCATGTCGGAGGGCACCGGCGGCCCGGCCGAGGTGCTCTACGAGTTCTTCGCCAACACGGTGGTACGCCGCGGCGACAAGCCGATGGTCCCCGGAGATCCGATCGCCATGGCGCTGCCGGATGCGATGCGGGCACAGCTGGATGGCCAGGCGGGTGCTCCCCAGGGGCAACAGTGAGCCTTGGCAGCGCCCTGGCGGAATCCGCCGTGGGGCGCTGGCTGCGCCGCCTCCTGCGGTCGAACGAGGAACTCGTCTCCGAGGAGCTCGTGACCCAGGCAGTGAAGTCGGGTGCGACTCCGATCGCCGAGGCACGCGATCGCACCCGCGTCACCGTGCAGGGCACCGTCGCGATCCTGACCATCAATCCCCAGAAGCGCCATTCCTGGCTGGAGGCCGACCTCGTCGACGGTTCCGGCACGCTGGTGCTGCTGTGGATGGGACGCGGGACGATCCCCGGCATCACGGCCGGACGCCGACTGCGCGTCCATGGCCTCATCAGCTCACGCGACGAACGTCGGGTGATGTACAACCCCTCCTATGAACTGCTGGGCTGACCAGCCCTAGCCCTTCGTCACCGGCACCAGGTAATGCGACAGCTCACGCTCGTGTTCCTCGGAAATGGTGAACAACAGCTCGTCACCCACCTCCACCGCGGCATCCTGCTCGGGGGCACGGGAGCGTCCATCCCGCACGATGGCGACCAGCACACCATCGCCGGGGAAGCTGAGGTCGCGCACCCTCTTGCCCACGGCGGGGGAGTCCTCGGGCAGGGTGAGCTCCACCAGGTTCGCCGAGCCCTTCTTGAAGGTCATCAGGCGCACGACGGCACCGACGCTGACGGCCTCCTCGACCAGGGCCGACATGATGCGGGGTGTTGAGACGGCCACGTCCACCCCCCACTGCTCGTCGAACATCCACTCGTTGCTCGGATGGTTGACACGGGCAACGGTGCGTGGCACCCCGAACTCCGTCTTCGCCAACAGGGTGTGCACCAGGTTGGCCTTGTCGTCACCGGTGGTGGCGATCGAGACATCGCAGGTCTGCAGGTCGGCCTCGGCCAGCGAGTCCATCTCGCAGGCATCTGCCAGCAGCCATTCGGCCTCCGGCACGGTGTCGGACTTGATGGCGTGCGGCTCCTTCTCGATGAGCAACACCTCGTGTCCGTTGGCAATCAGCTCACGGGCAATGGAACGACCGACATTGCCGGCCCCGACAATCGAAATACGCATCGTGGATTCCTTCTCAGTTCTGCTCGGGCGCCGCGGCGAGCGTGCGCAGCACCATCTGGGCACGGTCATTGCTCGTTGCCACGTAGATCACATCGCCCTCCTGCAACAGCAGGTCGGCCGAGGGCACCTCGCCGGTGCCGATCCTGGTGAGGAAGGGCACCCGTACCCGGAGCCTCTCCTCGAGCTGGCCCACCGATGTTCCCGCCCACGCATTGTCGAAGGGCACCTGGAACAGGGCGGTCATGCCGGAGGGATCGCGCCACACCGGGGTGACGGAGTCGGACAACAGTCGGTTCATCACCTGGCCGGCGGCCCAACGCACCGTGGCCACCGTGGGGATACCGAGCTTCTCGTAGACCTCGGCCCGTCCCTGGTCGTAGATGCGGGCGACCACGTTCTGGACGCCGAACTCCTCGCGTACCACCCGGGCCGACAGGATGTTGGAGTTGTCGCCGCTGGCGACGGCGGCGAAGCCATCGGCCTCGCGGATGCCGGCACGCACCAGCACATCGCGATCGAACCCGACGCCCTTGACGGTCTTGCCCGCGAAATCGGGCCCAAGCCTGCGGAAGGCCTCCACGTTGACGTCGATGACGGCCAGCGAGTGGCCGCGCTTCTCGAGCGCGCGGGCCAGGCTTGAGCCCACCCGGCCGCAGCCCATGATGATGATGTGCACTGATACCTCCACTGGCCCCACCGGTCGGTGGACAGCCGTGCCGACATGGTCCTGGGAATCGGGGTCAATCGGCCTGTCACCCCGAGGAAAAGGATAGCTGCGTGGTGCAACGAGGGTCCGCTCCATCGCCATGCAACCAAGCGGTACACGGCAGGCGTTAGGGTTGTCGCTCGTGAGCGTCACTGATGCCTTCAAACGTGTGCTCGTCGGCCGCAAGCTGGCCAGCACGCAACTGGGGGAAACTCTCCTCCCGAAGAGGGTCGCACTTCCGATCTTCGCCTCCGATGCACTGAGCTCGGTGGCCTACGCACCCGACGAGGTGCTGATCACCCTCTCGTTGGCCGGCATGGCCGGCTTTGCCTTCTCGTTGCCGATCGGCATCGCGGTGGGCGCGGTGCTGTTGGTGGTGGTCATGAGCTACCGCCAGACCGTGCACGCCTATCCCTCGGGTGGCGGCGACTACGAGGTGGTCACCACGAATCTGGGGCCCACCAGCGGACTGGTGGTGGCCAGCGCACTGTTGGTCGACTATGTGCTCACCGTGGCCGTTTCGGTCAGCTCCGGAGTGCAGAACGCCAAGGCGATGATGCCCTTCATCCAGGGCCACGAGGGGCTGATCGCGGCCGTGGTGATCATCGTGCTGATGGTGATCAACCTGCGCGGCGTGCGCGATTCGGGTGGCATCTTCGCCGTCCCGACCTATCTGTTCATGTTCGGCATCGGGGTGATGGTCATCTGGGGACTGCTCCAGATCTTCGTCTTCGGACATCCCCTCAGGGCCGCAACCGCCGACTACACCGTGGTTGGTGTGAGCCGCTACGAGCCCCTGGTGGGGCTGGGCATGGTCACACTGCTGGCGCGCACCTTCTCGTCGGGCTGCGCCGCCCTGACGGGGGTCGAGGCCATCAGCAACGGCGTTCCCAATTTCCGCAAGCCGAAGAGCAAGAACGCCGCCACCACGCTGCTGCTGCTGGGCTGCATCGCCGTGAGCATGCTGCTCGGCATCCTGGCCCTAGCCAACCTCACCGGCGTGAAGATGTCCGACGTCAATTCCGGGAGCTATTTCGTCACCCCCGGCGGTGAGGAGATCCATTCCGATCCGGTGACCGTGATCGGCCAGCTGGCACGGGCCGTGTTCTACCCGGGTTTCCCGATCGGCTTCTTCTTCGTGATCACGATGACGATGATCATCCTGTTCCTGGCCGCCAACACGGCCTTCAACGGCTTTCCGACCCTGGGTTCGATCCTGTCGCGCGACGGGTGGATGCCCCGCCAGCTGCACAGTCGCGGCGATCGCCTGGCCTTCTCCAACGGCATCATGACCCTGGCCGGGGGAGCCGTCCTGCTGGTCCTGATCTTCAATGCATCGGTGACGGCGCTCATCCAGATGTACGTCATCGGAGTGTTCATCTCATTCACGCTCAGCCAGCTGGGCATGCTGCGGCACTGGACCCGCCACCTCAGGAGCGAGACCGATCCGTCGGCACGCCGCGTGATGCAGCGCAGCCGGGTGATCAATGCCGTGGGCATGGTCATGACCGGCCTCGTGCTGGCCATCGTGCTGGTCTCCAAGTTCATCTACGGGGCCTGGATGGCCCTGCTGGCGATGGCCGTGGTGTTCATCCTGATGCGCGCCATCCACAGCCACTACGCAGAGGTCGCGGCCGAGACCACCATCACCGATCCGGCGGAGTGGGTGCTGCCCAGTCGCGTGCACGCCGTGGTGATGGTGAACGCGGTGAACAAGCCCACCGTCAAGGCCATCCAGTTCGCGCGGGCCACCCAGCCCGGTGAACTCGAGGCGGTCACCGTCGACGTCGACCCGGACGCGACGGCCCGCCTGGTGAAGCAGTGGGATGACGACGACCTGTCGGTGCCCCTGAAGGTGATCGACTCGCCGTACCGCCAGATCACCGGCCCGTTCATCGACTATGTGCGGGCCCTGGTCAGCGAGAACCCGCGTGACATCGTGTGCATCTACATCCCCGAGTACGTGGTGGGGCACTGGTGGGAGCATGTCCTGCACAACCAGACCGCGCTGGTGATCCGCGCCCGGCTGCATTTCATGCGGGGGGTTATGGTCACTTCCGTGCCCTATCAACTCGAATCCAGCGCGCGGCTCGCCACGCGTTACCGTCGCCGTGAGCTCAGGCGTCCCCGCCGGTGACGACTGTGGCAACGGCGGTCGGTGAGATCATCGGGCCGCTCTCGGTGGGGCCCATTGCCCATGGTGGCCACTGCATCGCCCGCCATGAGGGACGCGTCATCTTCGTGCGGCATACGATTCCCGGCGAGACCGTGATGGTCAGGATCACCGACGACAGCCATGAGCGCTACTGGCGCGGCGACGCGGTGGAGGTGCTCGACGCCGCGCCGGGCCGCGTGGAGCCGCCGTGTCCGATCGCGGGCCTGTGTGGTGGCTGCGATTTCCAGCACATCGCGCCGGCGGTGCAACGCGAGCTCAAGACCACCGTGGTGCGCGAACTGCTGCACCAATTCGCCCACCTCGACTCCGATGTCACCGTGGAACGCGTCGGCACCGACGACAGCGGCCAGGACTGGCGCACCCGCATGCGCTATGGCGTGCACGATGGGAAGGTGGGCCTGCATGTCCACCGGAGTGCCGACCTGGTGGGCCTGGCGCCGCAGGGCTGCCTCATCGCCGAGAAGGCCGGCCGTGATCCGAAGATCCTCGACTCCCTGGCCGGACAGGTGCACGGTGATGAGCTGATTGTCGCCACCGCCGCCAGCGGCGTCTGCGTGATCGACTCCGGCAGGACGCTGATGGGTGAGGCGGTCGTCACCGAACAGGTGGGCACCCATTCCTTCAGGGCGCGCGCCGACGGCTTCTGGCAACCGCATCGTCTCGCGCCCGGGCTGCTCACCTCGCAGATGCTGCTGGCCCTTGATCCCCGGCCCGGTGAGCACGCCCTCGACCTCTATTGCGGCGTGGGCGTCTTCGCCGCCGCACTCGACGATGCGGGGTGTCGGGTGCGGGGGATCGAGATGGATGGGCCCGCCATCCGTCTGGCACGGACCAATGTGCCCCGGGCCCAATTCGTGGCCGGGCGTGTGGATCGGGTGCTGTCGCGCGGTCGCCACCGCGCCGACCTGGTGGTCCTGGACCCGCCGCGGGCCGGGGCCGGCAAGCGGGCGGTCGACCAGATCGCCGGGCTGCGTCCGCGTCGGATCGCCTATGTGGCCTGTGATCCGGCAGCGCTGGCCCGTGATCTTGCCTCATTCGCGAGGCATGATTATTCGGTGACCAATATCAAGGGCTTCGACCTGTTCCCGATGACCCATCATGTCGAGTGCGTGGCCACCCTGGAGCCCACCCGATGAGCGCGCCAGGGGCGTCACCGGTCAATCCGGTGGACGCCGGGCCAGCCACACGACGCCCGCGCGGACACAAGCCACCCGGGACCGTCACGCCACGCTGCCCGCTGCGTCCCGACGAGCCCTGCACCCAATGTCAGGCCTATGCGACCGGCCCCGATGATTGTGGCCTGGTCTACCTGGTGATGAGCGATCCCGATCTGCTGGAGATCTACCGCGAGAAGCGCCGGGAAGCGCATCGGGCCGACCACCCCGAAGGATGATCGGCCCGACGACTCAGGTGGTTCTGCGCACGGCTCAGTAGGCGAAGTTCCACAGGGTCCAGCTGCCGGCTCCACCGGGACCACTGGTCTCGGACGATCCGTGCAGTCCCTCGCGTCCCGCGGGTGCCTGCCAGCGGGCGAGGCGGTCGGGGTCGTCACTGGCCAGTACCGGGTCGCCGAAGCCGCCCAGGTAGCTGCCGTCGGGGCGCGGCGTGATGCCCAGTGCCTCGGTGTCGCGCTCGTCGACGAAGCCCGGCGTCGTGAACAGGTCGCGCATATAGGCCCACAGGTTCGGCAGGTCGTGCACGCGTAGGGCCTTGTCCCGCAGGTCGATCGGGAAGCCGGTGACATAGGTCTGGTCAAAGCTGGCGAGCGTGCAGAACAGCCGCACATCGGAGTCGGTCAGCTGGTCGCCGAACAGATAGCGACGGGTCGCCAGACGGTGGTCGTAATCACGCAGGCGCGCCTCGTAGACGCCGAGGGCCGCGCGGGCGGCGTCCTCGGTGGTGGCGAACAGGACCTTGTAGGGGCCGTTGTTCACATCGTCGAACAGCTGCTGGTTGAGCACATCGATCTGGCCGCGCAGCGCCTCCGGGTAGAGGTCCGGCGCGCCCGCCTTGTGGAACTGCGACCAGGCGGTCTCCAGCTCAAGGCTCATCACGTGGTAGTCGTTCATGACGACCTTGCCGGTCTTGGTGTCCACCAACGCGGGCACCGTGCCGCGGCCGGTGTAGGAGGGATCGCCGGCGTGATAGGCCTCGTTGAGGCCCTTCAGGCCCAGTACCGCGTCCTTGCCGCCGGGCTGGTCGGCGAACACCCAGCCGCCATCGTCGCCACGGCCCGACACATAGGCAATGGAGATCGCATTCTCAAGGCCCAACAGGCGGCGCACGATGATCTGGCGGCGAGACCATCCGCACTCGGCCGAGATCACGAGGCGGTAGCGACCCGCCTCCACGGGAAGCTCGCCCGAGGTGAAGCGGGCGGTGAAGTGGTTCGGCTGGCGCTTGAAGGCGCCGTCGTCGGTCTGCTCCTTGCGGAAGATGGAATCGCCCACCTCACCACGCGGGCGCGTGTTGACGGATGCTGATTCGGGAAGTGCGGTCATCGTATTTCTCCTTGGTCCTGGTGGATCGCGTTGTCGTGGGATGGCGCTTCATTGACTGCTAACGCCGGGGAGGGCCCATCTGATTCCAGCGGGGGTCGATCGCTGTCGGGGATGTCATAGGTGAACACCAGCAGGCGCTGTCCGCCGTCGACGACGAGGGTCTCGCGCTCGGGGCGGCGCACGAAGCCGAGCCTTCGGTACATGGCGTGGGCACCGGTCATCTGGGGTCCGGAATGGATGCCGATCCGGCTGATGCCGCGCTCGCGGGCCACCTGGATGGTCTTGGCGACCAACAGGGCGGCGATGCCGCGTCCCCGTGCCGCGGGATCGACTCCGATCATGTGGAATTCGAGCTCATCGGGGTGCGCCGGCTGCGTCTGCCCGTCCTCGCCGACGTCGGGTTCGGCGACGAAGCCGGGGGACGGCGTGAGCACCGCACCGAGGATCTTGCCCCGTTCTGCTGCCACCCAGATCTGGTAGTCGGGTACCCACGAGGCGATGCCACGCAGCCGCTCGATGTACTGGTCGGTGTTGTGGAAGGAGCTGGTGTAGGCCCGCACCAGGAGGTCGGCCACCTCGGGAAACTCACTCGGCTCGGCAAGGCGCGTCGCGGTGGTGGCCCTGTGCTGCGGTCATTGTGCCGTTCCCTCCGGGGTCGCTGCGGTGTGATGGTCGAACAGATCGGTGGAGTAATAGCGTTCGGCCGTGTCGGCGATGATCGTGACAATCACCTGGCCGGCCGTCTCCGGGCGCGCGGCAAGGATGCGCGCGGCGGCGACCGCGGCACCGGAACTGATGCCGACGGCGAGCCCCGCGTGACGCATCAGTTCGCGGGTGGTGTCCAGGGCCTCGGCCTGGGGGATGTCGAGGGTCTGGTCGATCAGCGCCAGATCGGTGACCGGCGCGGCGGCCGGGCCCCCCGAGATGCCCTGGATCTTGTGGGGATGCCACTGTCCGCCGTTGAGGACTGCTGACTCAGCGGGCTCCACGGCGACGATGCGCAGGCCCGGGTTGCGTTCGCGCAGGAAGCGACCCGCTCCGCTGATGGTGCCACCGGTACCCACTGCCGAGACGAACCAGTCGACGTGTCCGTCGGTCTGTTCCCAGATCTCCGGACCGGTGGTGGCGTAGTGCGCGGCCGGATTGGCGGGGTTGCCGCCCTGACCGGCCAGCCAGGCCCCCGGGGTGGACGCCACGATCTCGGCTGCGCGCGCCCCGGCCGCCGGCATGCCGCCCTTTCCGGGGGTGAGGACGATCTCGGCACCCAGGGCCTCGATGAGCGCGCGGCGCTCAATGGACTGGTCGTCAGGCACCACGATGATCACGCGGTAGCCGAGCACCCCGCCCAGCCAGGCCAGCGAGATGCCGGTATTTCCGCTGGTCGCCTCGACGATCGTGCCGCCCTTGGCCAACCGGGCATCGCGTTCGGCGGCACGCACCATGGACAGGGCGGTGCGGTCCTTCACCGACGATGAGGGGTTGAAGAACTACAGCTTCGCCAGGACTGTCCCGTATCCCGATTCGAACTGGGGCAGATGCAGTAGCGGCGTATCACCCACCAACTCGGTGAGATCTTCGGTGATGCCGGGATACACGTGACCTGCCATGGATTTCCTATCGCTTGATCGATGATCCCCTGCGGGAGGACATGCAGGGAGAAGAGCTTGTGGCAACCCCTCAATGGGTTGCGTGACCGATCAACGACAGCAGGGCGCAACGGCCGACATCACAACGGCCGACATGAGGTCGGCACGGGGGCCGGCCTTCATGGCAAGGACCATCAACTGCTGCATGGCGCTCACGATAACACCGCAGGGAAAGGGCTTGTCGCAGCGCCATCTGGCAGGATTTCGCTGCTGGAGGATGGTGTTGGACAGCTTGCCCGGGGCGGGGTGCGAGCGCCTATGCTCTGGTTCGTGAGCCTTCAACTAGTCGTGCGCCCGCACATCGACCTGGTGCGCACTGACAGTTGTCTGTGTTGTTGAGCGCCTGAGGCCGCCGTCCGGATGGCATCAGGCAGAGCCGGTGGACGCAACGCGTCCGACCGAAGGCCCCCGGGCCCCACCGGTGGGTAACCACACACCCCGAAGAGAAGCTCATGTCAACCAAGTCCACGACCGTCGGCTTCCAGCTCGCAGCGCCGGAAGCCTCACATATCGCCACGTCCGAGAACGCACACGAGATCGGCGCCCACGGGGAATTCTCCCGTCAGGACAATGCCTTCACCACGCCCTTCGGGGACGGCCCCGGGCAATTGCCGGTGGAGGCGGGGCGCTACCGACTGATCGTCGCCAGGATCTGCCCCTGGGCGCATCGCCAGCTGATCACCCGGGAAGTGCTCGGGCTCACCGACGCCATCAGCGTGGGGGTGACGGCACCTGTCCGCACCGACAACGGCTGGCGCTTCAGCCTCGACCCCGGCGACAAGGACCCCGTGCTGGGCATCGAGTACCTCAACGAGGCCTATCTGGCCGCCGATCCCGGCTATGACCGTCGCGGCACCGTGCCGGCAGTGGTCGATGTCACCACCGGCAAGGTCGTGCAGAACGACTACCACCGACTGTCCAACTACTGGGAAGTGGCGTGGCGCCGGCTGCAGCCGGACGATGCCCCCGACCTGTACCCCAGCTCCCTGCGCCCGGCGATCGACGAGATGAGTCGCCTCAACTTCCACGCCGTGAACAACGGCGTCTACAAGGCCGGCTTCGCCCACACCCAGGAGGCCTATGAGCAGGCCTTCGATGCACTGTTCGCCCGGCTGGACGCGCTCGAGCAATTGCTGGGCCAGCAGCGTTTTCTGCTCGGGGAGCACATCACCGACTCCGACGTGAGGCTCTTCCCCACCTTGGTGCGCTTCGACACCGCCTACTACGTGGCCTTCAGGACCAATCGCAATCGGCTGATCGACTTCCCGAACCTGTGGAACTACGCACGCGAGCTCTACGCGCTGCCCGGGTGGGGATCCACCACCGACTTCCAGGCGATCAAGCTGGGCTATTTCGGCTCGACGAATGTCACCGGGGCCGCCAGGGTCATCATCCCCAAGGGCCCCGACCTGTCGGGCTGGGACCAGGCCAGTACGCGGGCCGAGCAGTTCGGCGATGGCGACGTCTACCTGCGCCACGGAGGCCGTCCCCGCAACCCGCTGGCCCGTGTCACCGTGATGTCGCGTCGCGGTGAGGCCACCGGAACCTCCATGCCCCTGAATTCCTGACGAACCCACCAAGGACCACCATGACCGCCACCACCCGCATCACTCCCGAACCGGATTCCCAACCCGGGGACATCAACAGGCAGGGCCAGTTCACCGATGGCCCCAGTCACCATCGACGCAGCCTGGCCGGGGCCGTGACCGGCAGCACATTGGAAGTCTTCGACTTCACGATCTACAACACCTTCGCCCCCTTCTTCGCGGCGTCCTTCTTCGCAGCCGGAAATGCAACCACTGCCTTCCTGCAGTCGCTCATCGTGCTCGCGGTCGGCTTCATCGCCCGGCCCCTCGGCTCGCTGTTCTTCGGGCACCTTTCCGACACCCGGGGACGCCGCATCTCGCTGTATGCGACCAGCGCGACGGCCCTGACCGGCACCCTGCTGATCGCCATTTCCCCCGGGCACAACCTGTTGGGCATCGGTGCCGCCATCGTGCTGATCGTGGCGCGTGTCCTCCAGGGCTTCGCCCACGGTGGTGAACAGCCCGCAGCCGGCGCCTATGTCTCAGAGGTCGCCAAGCCCTCGAATCGCGGTCGCTGGTCCTCGGTGGTCTACATGTCCATCCTGGGCGGTGGCGTCTTGGGCTCACTGCTGGGCGCCGTGCTGTCCAGCTGGCTCGGCGTGCCCACCCTCAAGGCCTGGGCCTGGCGCCTGCCCTTCTTCGTGGGTGCGATCGGTTCCATCTCGGCCCTGGTGATGATCCACCGGATGCCGGAGACCAGGGTCTTCACCCGGGAGAAGGAGAAGGTCAGGGCGCAGCACTCAGGGCCGGGCCTGGCCGCCCAGATGTGGGCCGCCCGCCGATCAGCCCTCCAGATCATCGGCCTGACCCTCGGGCTCACCATCGCCTTCCAGAACTGGGCAGCGATCGGAAGCTACCACATCGCGATCCTCAAGGCGAACGCCTCACATGTGCTGTGGATCGCGGTCGCGGTGCAACTGGTCGCCATTCCCGTGGTCGGATTGTGGGGCCGCATCTCCGACCGCATCGGCCGCAAGCCGGTGGTGCTCATCGGTTTCATCGGCCTGGCCGTCACCACCTATCCGTTCATGCGCTTCCTGGACGGCTCCGCCGCGCGAATGGCACTCACGATGGGCGTCTCGTACTTCTTCCTCGCCGCGCCGCTGTCGGTGACCCCCGCGTTGATGGCCGAATTGGTTCCCACCCGCATTCGCACCCTGGGTGTCGGCTTCCCCTACGCACTGGCCACGGCCATCTTCGGTGGCACGGTGCCCATGCTCCAGAGCTGGATCTACACGGCCTTCAGCCATACGGCATTCGGAATCTACGTGACGGCGGCGTTGGTGGTGTCGATCGTGGTCACCCTGACGATTCCCGAGACCCGTGGCCTGGACCTGGGCGACGATGAGGCGGTGGAGCGGCTCAACCGGATCACCCCGTCCGCGACGGGAGCAGGCGCTCCCGTCGCGGGAGGCCCGCGCACCCTCGACTGACCGCCGTTGGACCACCACGATGTCCCGGTCGGGGAACGTTTCCCGGCCGGGACATCGTGTGCGTCAGGGTGTTGCCATATTGGGCGCCGGGCACTACGCCCTTGGCGTGACCGGCGCCCATTGGTGGTGGGCCGGCGATACGATCGCGACGTCAAGGGAGTGCTCGTGACGCAGCGAAGCCGTCGTCCTCCAACGTCGGTGGCCACCCGGCTCGGTTCGCGCAAGCGCAGCACGAATGATCAGGAGGAACTGGATGAGCGTGAACAGCTTCGGTGCCCGCTCCGATCTGGCGGTCGGTGATCGCCATTACGAGATCTATCGGTTGGATGCGGTGCCCGGTGCCCGGGAACTGCCCTACAGCCTGAAGATCCTGTTGGAGAATCTGCTGCGCCACGAGGATGACCTGCACGTCACCGCTGATGACATCCGCACACTTGCCGCGTGGAAGCCCAGCGATGAGCCCCATCATGAGATCGCCTATGCACCGGCGCGGGTGATCATGCAGGACTTCACCGGCGTGCCCTGCATCGTCGACCTGGCCACCATGCGCGAGGCGATGGCATCCCTGGGCGGCGACCCCGAGAAGATCAACCCGCTCAGCCCCGCGCAGATGGTGATCGACCACTCTGTGATCGCGGAGAAGTTCGGTACTCCCGACGCGCTGCGCGAGAACACCGATATCGAGTACGGGCGCAATCGTGAGCGCTACCAGTTCCTGCGATGGGGACAGAAGACCTTTGACGACTTCAAGGTGGTGCCGCCGGGCACCGGCATCGTGCACCAGGTGAACATCGAGCACCTTGCCCAGGTGGTCTACTCGCGCACCGTCGGGGGAGTGCTCCAGGCGTTCCCCGACACCTGTGTGGGAACCGACTCCCACACCACGATGGTCAACGGGCTGGGTGTCGTTGGTTGGGGCGTGGGTGGCATCGAGGCCGAGTGCGCCATGCTCGGCCAGCCCGTCAGCATGCTCATTCCCCGCGTGGTGGGCTTCAAGTTGTCGGGCCAGCTCGACTCCGGCGTAACGGCCACCGACCTGGTGCTCACCATCACGCAGATGCTGCGCGAGCACGGGGTGGTCGGGAAGTTCGTGGAGTTCTTCGGTTCCGGGGTTGCCGAGGTGCCCCTGGCCAACCGGGCCACCATCGGGAACATGAGCCCGGAGTACGGCTCGACCATCGCCGTCTTCCCCGTCGACCAGAAGACCATCGACTACCTGAGGCTGACCGGACGCAGCGAGGAGCAGATCGAACTCGTTGAGGGATATGCCCGGGCCCAGGGGCTGTGGCATGACCCCGACCACGAGGCCAGCTATTCGGAATACCTGGAACTCGACCTGGCGACCGTGCGGGCCTCGATCGCGGGACCCAAGCGTCCCCAGGACCGCATCCTGCTCGATCAGGCCAAGGACGTCTTCCAGCAGGAGGTGCCCGCCTACGTCAGCGACGAGACGGCACCCATGAGCACGACCATCGATGGTCACGAGGTGACCCTCGACAACGGTGCGGTCGGCATCGCCGCCATCACCAGTTGCACCAACACCTCGAATCCCAGCGTCATGGTGGCGGCCGGACTGGTGGCCAAGCGCGCCGTCGAGAAGGGCCTGGACCGCAAGCCATGGGTGAAGACCACCCTGGCGCCCGGATCCCAGGTCGTGACCGATTACCTTGACAAGGCCGGCCTCATCGAGCCCTTGGCGGCCCTGGACTTCGACATCGTCGGTTACGGCTGCACCACCTGCATCGGCAACTCGGGACCGTTGATCCCCGAGGTCAGCAAGGCCGCCCAGGACAACGACCTGGCGATCACCTCGGTGCTGTCGGGCAACCGCAACTTCGAGGGGCGCATCAACCCGGACGTGAAGATGAACTACCTGGCCTCCCCGCCGTTGGTCGTCGCCTATGCGCTCGCCGGCTCGATGAACTTCGACCTCGCCCACGATTCCCTGGGTACCGACCGCGACGGCAAGGAGGTCTACCTCGCTGATCTGTGGCCGACCCCGGCCGAGGTGGACGAGGTGATTGCGAACTCCATCGATCCCCAGATGTACCGGGACTCGTATGCCGATGTCTTCACCGGCGACGCACGCTGGCAGAGCCTCGACACCCCCTCGGGCAAGCTCTTCGATTGGAATGCGGAGTCGACCTATGTGCGTCGGCCACCGTATTTCGAGGGCATGACCATGACGCCCGATCCGGTGCAGGACATCGCTGGTGCCCGCGTGTTGCTGCGGCTCGGCGATTCGGTGACCACCGACCACATCAGCCCGGCGGGGGCCATCAAGGCGGATTCGCCGGCGGGTCGCTATCTCACCGAGCACGGGGTGCGCCCACTGGCCTTCAACTCCTATGGCTCCAGGCGTGGGAACCATGAGGTGATGGTGCGGGGGACGTTCGCCAATGTGCGCCTGCGTAATCAACTCGCCCCGGGCACCGAGGGTGGCTTCACCCGTGATTTCACGAAGTCCGATGCCCCCGTGGAGACCGTCTACGACGCCTCGCTGAACTACCGGGCCGCCGGCACGCCGCTGGTCGTCCTGGCGGGCAAGGAATACGGGTCGGGAAGCTCGCGCGACTGGGCCGCCAAGGGCACCATGTTGTTGGGAATCCGCGCGGTGATCGCCGAGAGCTTCGAACGGATCCATCGCTCGAACCTGATCGGAATGGGTGTGCTGCCGTTGCAGTTCCCCCAGGGCCACAGTGCCGACACGCTGGGACTCAGCGGGGCTGAGAGCTTCGATATCACCGGGCTTGACGCGCTCAACCATGGTGAGATCCCCGACACCGTGCATGTCACGGCCACCTCTGCGGACGGGAAGGTGACCCAGTTCGATGCCGATGTGCGCATCGATACCCAGGGGGAGAGCCACTACTACATCAACGGCGGAATCATGCAATACGTGCTGCGTAATCTGGCGCGTGCCTGATCCACCGTCAGCACTGGTCCACAGCGCCCTGCAGATCGGCCCCATGGGTCGTCGCAGGGCGCTGTGTCCTCTTGTGCCGGCCATTATCAACAACCATCAGATGGGGAACCCATGTCCTTGAACAGGGATGAGACTGCCGCAACCCGTGCCGAGCTGCAGGCGAACTTCAGGCTCTCGGGAGTCACATTGGAGGAGGCGGCGCATGACCTGGGCACCACGCCCGCACACGTGCAGGAGGTGCTGGACCTTGAGCCGGTGCGGATCGAGGAGCCGTGGGTCCTGCGTGACTACCTGGTGCGCGTCCTGCGGGCCGGCAATCGCGAACCGCAGCCCTTCAGCAAATTGGTGGGGGATCCGCGACAGCACTGGTTCCTGGATGCCGGCTTCATCGAGGCCGGCAGGCTCGTCGCCTGAGCGCGTCTGCCGGGTCATCGCTGGCTGAAGGGTCATTTTTGTCAGTGCCGACATCCATACTGGATGAATCGAACAAAAGTTCGATCGGTATCCGGTTGTGCCGCCTCATGGATCCCCTCCCGGGGGAGTCGGGGCGGTCGGACGAAGGAATGGTGAGAGCGATGTCGGTGGCGTTCAAGCAGTATCGCGGGGCGGACAGGCGCGCATGGGGAATCTCCGATTCCGCGCATGCGGGTGGATCGGTGCGTGCCCTGCCCGGTACCCATGCGCAGGGCGATGCGGATCCCGATGGTCGGCCACATCGTGACGGGACGGCGTTGTGCGTGCCCTCGGGATGGCCCGAATCGGTGTCCGCACCCGGGACGCAGCGCATGGAATCCGACGCGGTGGGTTTCCTGCTGGACTGCTGCCCGCCGGACTACCGGGCATATCCCCTCCTGCGCAGGGAGCCCGTGGTGCTGGCCCGGTTCGCCGCTGACCAGGTCGAGGGACAGCTTCGTTCCACGCGAAAGGCCCTGTCTCAGGCACGAGTGGGGCTGGGCGAGGTCGTGGGCCCCGAAGTGCTCGACGGGGCAGTGAGCATGCTCGAGTCGGAGGAATCGCGGCTGATCCGGCTGCGCCGGGCGGTTGCGCTCGTGGAGGAAGCCCTGCGGGGGAAGGTCTTCATGCGCAAGCTGTAGGCCATGGACCCAAGGATGATCATGACCCTGCCCGCCGGGCCCGTGGCGTGATGGACGCCGCGTCGCCCAGCCCTAGAATGGCCGGCATGGGACTGTTGGACGGGATAAGTGAGCCCGCGGATCTTCGCAAGCTCTCGCACAAGGAATTGGTGCAGTTGGCCAAGGAGATCCGGCAGTTCCTGATCACCAACGTCGCCCGCACCGGTGGGCACCTGGGGCCGAACCTGGGGGTGGTCGAACTCACCATGGCCATTCACCTGGTCTTCGATTCCCCCCGCGATCCCATCGTGTTCGATACCGGGCACCAGAGCTATGTGCACAAGATCCTCACCGGGCGTGCCGGTGGGTTCCCGGGCCTGCGACAGCGCGGTGGGCTGTCCGGCTACCCGAGTCGTGCCGAATCCGAGCACGACTGGATGGAGAACTCCCATGCGTCCACCGGGCTGAGCTGGGGCGAGGGCATGGCCAAGGCATTCCGGCTCCGGGGTGAGACCGATCGCACCGTGGTCACCATCGTGGGTGATGGGGCCCTCACCGGGGGAATGACCTGGGAGGCGCTGAACAACATTGCCGTGGAGTCAGACCTCCCGATGGTGATCGTGGTCAACGACAATGGGCGCTCCTATGCGCCGACGGTGGGTGGCCTGTCGAAGCAGTTGTCCGGGCTGCGCACCGATCCGCGTTACGAGAAGACACTGGATGTCATCAAGCTCGCGGTCAACAAGGCCCCCTTGTTCGGCAAGCAGGCCTATGAGCTGCTGCACGGGCTGAAGATCGGGTTGAAGGATGTGCTCGCCCCACAGGGGCTCTTCAGCGACCTGGGGCTGAAGTACATTGGCCCGGTCGATGGCCACGACCTCCAGGCACTGACGACGGCGCTGCGGCAGGCGAAGGGCTTCGGCGGCCCGGTCATCGTCCACGCGATCACCGTCAAGGGCAAGGGCTTCCCCTTTGCGGAGCACCACGAGCGGGATCGCTTCCATGCGATCGGACGCATCAATGAGTTCACCGGTGAACCACTGACCCCCTCGGTGCAGGCCACCTGGACCGACGCCTTCGGCCAGGAGATGGTGGACCTCGGTGAGACCCACCCGGAGGTGGTGGCCATCACGGCCGCCATGCTGCATCCGGTGGGCCTGGGGCGCTTCGCGGCCGCCTATCCCGATCGCGTCTTCGACGTCGGTATTGCCGAGCAGCATGCGGTCGCCTCCGCGGCGGGCATGGCCAGGGCTGGACTGCACCCCGTGTTCGCCGTCTATTCGACGTTCCTGAACCGGGCCTTCGATCAGCTGTTGCTCGATGTGGGCATGCACCACATGGGGGTCACCTTCGTCCTCGACCGTGCCGGGGTGACCGGTCCGGACGGCCCCAGCCACGATGGCGTCTGGGACACCTCGCTGACGGGCATCGTCCCGGGCCTGCGCTTGGCTGCGCCCCGTGATGCGGAACGCTTGCATGACGCCCTGCACGAGGCGCTGGAGGTCAACGACGCCCCGACCGTCATCCGCTATTCCAAGGACAAGTTGCCCGACCCGATCCCGGCCGAACGTCATGTGGGGGGCGTGGACGTCCTGCGCCATGCGGAACGCCATGATGTGCTGGTCATCGGCTACGGGCAGATGGCCGGAACCGCCCTCCAGGTGGCTGATCGCCTGACCAAGCAGGGGTTGGGCGTCAGTGTCATTGACCCGTTGTGGGCCCTGCCGGTGCCACCTGCCCTGGTGCGGCTGGCGGCGGACTATTCGCTCGTGGTCACGATCGAGGACGGCATGGTGGTCGGGGGACTGGGCTCACGGGTCGAGCTGGCGCTCGATGCCGAGGGCGTCGACGTGCCGGTGCGCGAGTTCGGCATCCCGCAGGAGTTCCTGCCCATGGCGACGCGAGCCGAATTGATGGAGCAGCTCGGGCTGACCCCGCGCCAGATCGCCCGCGATGTCACGGAGTTGGCCATGTCGGTGATGCCGCATGTTGAGTTCGACCTCGATGACCTTGATGACCTCGGGACCCAGGACGCGGATCCGGCGGGCCATGCCCGCCCGGGCAAGCCGGTGCGCCGCCGCTCCTGAGCGCACAGCGCTGGCCGGCAGCCACGGACAAGCCGGACCCCGGCCGCGGGGCTATGCGCTGCTGCCGTCACCCGGGCCGGGTACCGCGGCCAGCAGCTCGGCGAACCGCGCTGCCAACAGGTCCTGCTGCCAATGCCGCACGCCGTGCTCGGAGAGCCGCGCGCGGACGGCCTGCTCGTTGATCTGCGGCAGTGGCTTCCAGACCAGCCAGCGCAGCGCTTCGGGCTGGATCAGGTTCTCCGGTGGCATTCCGATCTGCTCGGCGATTTCATTCGCCGCGGGACGCACCACCTGCCAACGGGCCCAGGCCTCCGGGTGGGTCCGCTGCCATGAATGCGCCTGGTGGGGCGGCCCCTCATGGGGCACCCGCATGGGCGGCAGTTGCTTGGCGGACAGCTGGCCGACCTGCTGTGACGCCGCGACCCACCGGTCGCGGTAGCGCTTTGCATAGGTGCGTCGAAAGCCCATGATCTTGTTCATGTCGCGGGCCGTCGGCATCTTCTCCGAGTCCTTGGTCACCTCGGAGGCGAGTTCGCTGATGGCCTTGTCGGGCACGATCTTTCCCGGTGCCTTGTCCAGTTCGCGGGCAATCTCATCGCGCTGCTCCCACAGGGCGCGCACCAATGCCAGTCCGCGACGTGAGCGGACATGATGACTGCCGCTGGTGTGCCGCCAGGGATCGCCGGGACGCTGCTGGGGGTGCCGGTAGACATCCACCAGGTGGGCGAACTCCTCGTCGGCCCATTCCTTCTTCCCGGCCGCCACGAGCTCATCGGCCACGAGGTTGCGCAACTCGATGAGCAGCTCCACGTCCAGTGCCGCATAGGCAATCCAGTCGGGGGGCAGCGGACGCCGCGACCAGTCGGCGGCGGAATGCTCCTTGAGGAGGTGCACCCCGAAATGCTGTTCGATCATGGTGCCCAGGCTCACGCGCGGGAAACCGAGGAGCCGCCCGGCCAGCTCGGTGTCGAACAGCCGGCTGGGATACAGCCCGATCTCCACCAGGCAGGGGAGGTCCTGGGTGGCGGCATGGATGATCCATTCGGCCGATGCGATCGCCTCCCTGAGCGCAGAGAAATCGGCGAGGCTCCCGTCGGAGGGCTGGAAGGCCTGCGGATCGATCAGCCAGGTGCCCGAGTCGGTGCGACGGAATTGCAGGAGATAGGCCCGGGCCGTGTACCGGAAGCTCTGGGCGCGTTCCGTGTCGATGGCCACCGGACCGGTACCGGAGGCGAGCGCCTCGATGCAGCGCGTCAGTGCCTCGGGGGAGTCAACCAACTCGGGGAGTCCCTCATGGGGCATGGCAAGGATGGGCATGCCGGTGTCCTGATCGATTTGTCCTGAACGGGCAATATCGGGCGTGGTCGAGCCTGAATCCTGGTGGCTCATCTGCTGTGTACTCGTCCCATCTGGTTGGTCAACGGGATCACGCCCTCCGGCAGGGGTGGCATACCCGCTGCCTGGCACATCAACTGTTGCCAGGCGGCAAGATGTGGCGTGATATCGCTGGAATTGTCGATCAGTGGAGTCCAGCTGGCGCGGATCTCCACCTCAGCCTGATCGGGCTGGTTGTCCATATTGCCGAACGACCTGCTTGATACGGTTGTCACCGTACCTGCGGGTGCTGTGTACGCAGCAGCGTGCTGGTCCAGTGCCTCACGCAGCCAGCTCCACCCGACCTCGCCGATCAGGGGATCGGTGACAATCTCAAGGTCAGTATCGGCCCGCACATAGCTGACGAGCCGGAAGAAACCGTTCCAGGCGTCATTGAAATCGGGATCGTGCAACAACACGAGTCGGCCCGCGCCGAGCTGATTCGTCTCGGATCCCAGGTCAGCCTCAATGGCGAGGCTGAATGGGGCAAGCCCCCGTGGAGACCCGATTTCCTCGATGAGCACGTCGGGACGCCATCGAAAAGCTCTCATGTCGTCGACGATGCGGGCAAAGAATTCCGCAGCAGGACTGCCTGGAAGCTCTGGCGCCATGGCTTGAGCCTAGGGGGAGCTCCATCGGCGGCTGCGGTGCCACGCCGTGGCGTCACCAGCTGATATCCGTGATCGCCCCGGGCGCTCAATTCCGCGGTAAGGCGATATCCAGCACAGTTGCACCGGGAAGCCCCCCGAGTTCCTGCCCGGAAACCAGGAGCTTGGAGGAGCGCAGCCCACTGCCGATGATCACCGGACCGGCGGAGGCCACGCGCGAATCAATGAGGATCGGCCAGTCGGCGGGAAGCCCGATCGGGGTGATGCCGCCATGGCGCATGCCGGACGCCGCTTCGGCCTGCGACTCGGGTGCAAAGCTCATCTTCCGGGCACCCAGGTGCTTGCGCACGGTCTTGTTGATATCGGCCCTGTCGACGGCCAGGACGAGCACGGCAGCCAATGTCTCGACGCCGGCACGGTGACCCGAGACGATGACGCAGTTGGCGCTTTCCTCCATCGGCGTCCCATAGGCCTCGCTGAATTCGGCGGTATCGGCCAGGGACTCGTCGATGGCGGCCACCTTCACATCGGGGATCCCGGCGGCCGCTGCGGCAACCACCGGAGCCACCAGATCGGGATGTTCGGACAGCGGCAACCACGTCAGTTCACTCATGGCTCACCATTGTCCCCGAAGGCTCAGGCGCTTTCCCCGGGTTCCAAAGTGAGGCTGATGGAGTTGATGCAATACCTCAGGTCGGTGGGGGTGTCGAAGCCCTCCCCCTCAAAGACATGTCCCAGGTGTGAACCGCAGGTGGCGCAGCGCACCTCCGTGCGGGGGCGTCCGGGTAGCGAGTCGTCAGTGATATAGCGCACCCGGTCGGCGGCCAGCGGCGAAAAGAATGCGGGCCAGCCACAGTGGGCGTCGAATTTCGTGTCACTGCGGAACAGTTCGGCGCCGCACGCACGGCAGCGATATATGCCCGCGGTAGTGGTATCGGTGTATTCACCGACGTGGGGTGGTTCCGTGCCGGCGCGGCGCAGCACGTGGAATTCCTGGGGGGTCAGCTTCTCCCGCCACTGTGCATCGGTCCATTCCCCGGGGTCCGAGATGGGATCCGGGCCTGATGTCGCGTCACGGTGTGCGTCCATGGATGCCTCCTGTTTCCGGGTACACGCTAGCTCGGCACCCGGGATCACCCGGGGCGACGGATTTGAATCCGCCGCAGGCGCAATCGTTGGTGGTGAAAACTGTTCGGACGGCGTCGCCGTGGTCGCCCGGTGAACGATACTTCCCCCATGAGCGCAGTAAATGACACAGTCCTCGATGACCATCCCGGCTCGGTGCGTGCCCTCCTGAGGTGTCCGCGGGGTGCGGTCGACGTGACGAGCTTCGATGCAGCGGCCACGCCCGGCTATCCCGGCAAGGGAAGGGCGGATTCGCTGGAGCAGCTCGACGCATTGCGTCCGACCCTCGACGATCTCGAGGAACGCTTCTATGCGAACAGCATCCACACCAGGGGGCCATCGGTGCTCCTGGTGCTGCAGGGGATGGATGGTGCCGGCAAGGGTGGCACGGTGCGCCATGTGATCGGCATGGTCGACCCACAGGGGGTGCACCTGCACGCCTTCAAGACGCCCACCAAGGAGGAGCTCGCCCACGACTTCCTGTGGCGCGTGCGCAAGGAGGTGCCGGGTGCGGGCCAGATCGGCATCTTCGACCGCTCGCACTACGAGGATGTGCTCATCGGACGCGTGAACAAGTTGGCCGCCCCCGACGAGATCGAGAAGCGCTATGGGCGGATCAATGAGTTCGAGGCCGAGCTGGCCTCCCATGGCACCCGGGTGATCAAGTGCTTCCTCAACGTTTCCAAGGATGCCCAGAAGAAGCGCTTCCTGGCACGGGTCAATGACCCGGAGAAGTACTACAAGTTCAACCCGGCCGACCTTGAGAACCGTTCCCACTGGGACGAGTACATGCAGGCCTATGACCTTGCGCTGAGCCGGTGCAACGAGGACTATGCGCCCTGGTACGTCATTCCGTGCGACCACAAGTGGTACCGCAACTGGGCGATCACCCGCCTGTTGATCGAGGAGATCGAGGCGATGGGCCTCACGTGGCCGCCCGCCGACTTCGATGTGGAGCAGGCCCGCCGTCAGGTGGAGGCGCTCTAGGTGTACTTCCCCGTGACGTTGTGAACGCGGGCTGAGGGAGTCTGGCCGCCGATCCCGGTGTGGGGTCTGTGGTGATTGTAGTGATGGAGCCAGGTCTCGTAGGCTGCGGCGCGCTCGGCTTCGCTGGCGTAGGGCTTCGCGTAGGCCCACTCGACGGCGAGGGTTCGGTTGAACCGCTCGACCTTGCCGTTGGTCTGCGGCCGGTATGGCCGGGTCCACTTGTGCTTCACCTCGTCGCCGAGCGCGTCAGCGAAGGCGCCTGACCGGTAGCAGGAACCGTTGTCGGTCATCACCGCGGTGACTGTGACGCCCAGGCCTGCGAAGAACGCGTTCGCGCGGGTCCAGAACCCCGCTGCGGTCTCTTTGCGCTCGTCGTCAAGGATCTCTGAGTACGCGATCCGGGAGTGGTCGTCCACGGCGTGGTGCAGATACCGGTAGCCGCGAGAGCCGGCTGCCCCGGCACGGGCTGCCTTGTCGCGGGCCACTCCCGCGTGACGGTCCTGCATGGATCCGCGACCGTGGGCACGCCACCCGCCGCCGTCGGGGATCCGGCCTTGTTTCTTGATATCTACGTGCACGAGCTCGCCCGGCGCGGCGACCTCGTACCGTGTCGGCTTCGGGCGGCGAACCGGCAGCCCGGTGGCCTGGTCGATGTTGATCAGCTTCGGCATCTTGTATCGGGCGAGCACCCGACCGACCGTGGAACGGTGCAACCGCAGGTGATACGCGATCCGGTGCGGACCCCACCGGCGAGTGAACCGCAACGCGACGATCCGATGCTCCGTCTTACGCGGAAGCCGGTTCGGTGACGAGGTGGGCCTCGAACTACGGTCGATCAACGGCAGCCCTGCCCGGTACCTGTCGGCCCACCGCTTCACCGTCGCGGGCGAGCACTGGAACCGTTCCGCCGCCCGCCGCAACGACCAGCCCTGTTCCACGACGAGAACAGCAAGACGACGACGCCCTTCCGGTGTCAAGGGTGCGTTAGCGTGAGTCACGAAGACCTCCGTGGTCAGGAGAGTGAGTGTGGTAACCCACATCCTGCCCGGAGGTCTTCGCTACCTCACCCGTTCACAACCTCCCGGGGAAGTACATCTAGGGGCCGTCGCGCCCTTGGCATGCCGCAACCGGAAGGCATGCGATCGGATGTCATGGGAAAGGGGCCGGGAGAATTCTCCCGGCCCCTTTCCGTCCAGACTGTGTGCCCTGAGGAGGATGCGGTGACTAGATGGCGACGAGCTTGGGTGTGGCCACCTCGGCGGGGGCGCCATGGTCCGATTCCTCGGACTGCCCGGTCGTCGAGTCGTCCTCATCGCTGAGTGCGGGATCATCCAGCATGGCCATTGCGGCGAAGGCATAACGGGCCATCACCAGGTCGATGATGTGGTCATCGGCCCCCAGGGGTGCGCTGACGGCGACGGCCCCTGCCTCGAGCGCCTCCTCGGCGACGGCCAGGTAGTTGTCATCGGCCGTCAGGAAGAAGGAGCCCACGGCGATCGCGCGACGCCCCTGATCCCGCAGGCTCATCATGGCTGCCGCCACGGAATTGCCCGAGCCATCGGCGCAGGCCGTGGTGATCGGCAGCTTGTGGTGCGAGGCCCATTGGCGCGCCCTGCGTGCCAGCAGCGCGGCGCCGCGCACGTCGCCGGTGTCGGGAGTGGCGAAGACCAGGGCATTGAGCTCCACGGCGTGCGATGCCGACAGGGCATTGCGCAGGCGAAGGTCGAGGATATTCAGCAACTCGGTGGAGGGGCCCACCGGATGTGCCAACGACGCAGCAATGTCCGGGTGCGCCTTGTGGACCGCCTCGAGCATCTTCTGCGCGGCCGGCGCGGGATCCACGGCCCGGGTCAGTGCCATCGGCACGAAGACGACTTCCTTACGGCCCCTCGAGGCGAGCGTGGAAACCACCTGCGGCCCGCTGGGGGGACAGTGGTCAAGGAATGCGAGATGAACCGAAAGCTCCGGTCGCTGCAGTTGCATCTGCTTGCGCAGATCGTGGAAGACCTCCACGACGCGGGGGTTTGTTGCGCCCTCGGCCAGCAGGATCAACACCGGTGCAGTCATGTGCGTGCCCTTCTCTAGCGACTTACAGGGCGGCGCCATTGCCGTAAAACAAGACCACCATCTGCCTGTTGGGGGGCTCCGCGCAAGTCGGGTGTCCAGTATGTGACACCAAAAATCACGACGGAAGGTCCTGGGAGGCGCCTCCCACGGGCTTCAGTATGCAGTCGGGACGCGAAAATGTCTCGTGAGATGGCGTGGGCGTTACACAAACGTTACAAATCGATGATGTGCCCAGTCCTGCCAGATGGACACCCCCAGGGAAGGGCAGGTGACAAGGGGATCGACCGGTTCGGGTAGCCGGGTTCCGGTGGCCGGGCGTCGGTGGCCGGGCGCGAGCAGCCGGGCATCGCTCGCACCGTGACCGGGTGCGTGGCGGCGGTTCGGAGTGGTCTCACGCGGTGCCCTCCGCAGGCAGGGCTGGAAGGGCGCGCGGAGCACGCAGGGCCGGCGGGAGGTGGTCACGTCGGGTCGGTGGGGGCATGCCCACAAGAAGGGACGCCCCGCTGGCAAGGATGGGATCCGGGCGCTGCGAGGTGCGCGAACGCACGGGTGGGCGCGCAGAGGCCCACGTGGAGGGCTGAGCGTGTGCAGAACGGGATGCGCCGAGCGCGCGTACAGGAATGAGGGGGGAGACGACACCCCGGACAGGAGCCGATCGGGTGGGCGATACTGGGTTCGAACCAGTGACCTCTTCGGTGTGAACGAAGCGCGCTACCACTGCGCCAATCGCCCGCGGCGTCGACAAGGCTAGCGCACCGGTGCCCGCTGCCACAATTTGGCGTCTTTGGCCCCCGTGTCGGGCGTCCGCAGCCCCGGCGTCGGGCATCGGGAGCGCCCGGGAACAGTGCCCGGAGGCAGGGATCGCGCGGGCGTGCGGGCGCGGGCCGCGGCCGGGAACCCATGGGGTGGCGCCCGGTATCGACCCATGGCCCGATGTGGGCGTTGCAGGTCGGTGATCGGGTGGGTCATGTCATCGCGGATTCGATCATTCACGGCCCCGTGCGCAACTGTCGGCGTGGGGCCGGCAGGACGGATTTGAGCGGGCCGTACGGCGGGTGGGAGCCCTGATTTGTCCCACTCGCCCCGGTCCACTATGGTTGTCAACGCGCTTCATCGGGTTCGCCCCGGAAAGCATGCGGACGTGGCTCAGTTGGTAGAGCATCACCTTGCCAAGGTGAGGGTCGCGGGTTCGAATCCCGTCGTCCGCTCGGAGAGGCTGGAGCCCCATCCAATGGCCATGAACCTTCGTGGTGAGGCAGCTCTTCACATGGTGGAGTGGCCGAGAGGCGAGGCAGCGGACTGCAAATCCGTATACACGGGTTCAAATCCCGTCTCCACCTCGGGCGGCTGGCGCAGCGGTAGCGCGCTTCCCTGACACGGAAGAGGTCACTGGTTCAAACCCAGTGTCGCCCACAAGGCGGAAAGGGCCGGTCGGCAGGTGAAAATCCTGCTGGCCGGCCCTTTCCATGTCCCCGGCCTTTTCCATGTCCGCCCCTGCCCGAGCCCCGACGTGCCGGTGCAGTGGGGCGGTCCCGGGAAGGTACCCGGTACGGATCCTCCTGGTGCGCCGAGGCGCTGTCCGGGCCGAATAGCCACGCCGCGCCCTGCGTCGCGGAAAGGCTTGCGTGGTACGCGGGCAGATGGGCACCAGCTGCCCGCATCGTGCACAATGGGGCAGTCAGACATTCACGCGCGGCCAGGTTTGCCGCCCGAAAGGAAGCAACATCGTGTCTTCAACGATCACCATTGTCCACAACGCTGAGCCGGAGACGAAGGTGATCGAGGACACCACCACCGGCCTGGACCTGTTCGGCGACGACAAGAGCATCGTCGCCATGCACCTGAATGGCGAGACGGTCGATCTCGCCACCCAGCTTTCGGCCGGCGATGTCGTCGAGCCGGTGTCCATGACCAGTGACGAGGGCCTGTCGATCGTGCGCCATTCGGCTGCACATGTCACCGCCCAGGCGCTCCAGGACATCTTCCCCCAGGCGCGACTGGGCATCGGGCCGCCGATCACCGATGGCTTCTACTACGACTTCCAGACCGAGCCGCTCAGCGCCGATGACCTCAAGCAGGTCGAGAAGAAGATGCAGGCGATCATCAAGCAGCGCCAGCGTTTCGTGCGCCGGGTCGTCAGCGAGGAGGAGGCCCTGCGCGAGGAGGCCAACGAGCCCTACAAGCTCGAGCTGATCGCCGACAAGGGCCATCCCAGTGATGACGACAATTCCTCGGTCGAGGTGGGCGGCAATGAGCTGACCATGTACGACAATGTGACGCGCAATGGGACCGTCGCGTGGCGTGACCTGTGCCGTGGGCCCCACGTGCCCAACACCGGCTACATCAAGGCCGTGGCGCTCACCAAGACCAGTGCGGCCTATTGGCGCGGCGACCAGCACAATGCCCAGCTGCAGCGCGTCTACGGCACCGCCTGGGCCACCCGCGATGACCTCAAGGCCTACCAGACCCGGATGGCCGAGGCCGCCAAGCGTGATCACCGGAAGCTGGGGCAGGAGCTGGACCTGTTCAGCTTCCCGGAGGAGATCGGTCCCGGCCTGGTCGTCTTCCACCCCAAGGGTGGCATCCTGCGCCACGAGATCGAGAGCTACATCACCAAGCGACACATCGATGCCGGCTTCGACCTGGTGGACACCCCGATCATCTCCAAGGGAGACCTGTTCCACACCTCGGGCCACCTCCCGTACTACGCCGACACGATGTTCCCGCCCATGACGGTGGACGAGGAGGTCGACGCCGAGGGCAATGTGCGCCACCAGGGTCAGGAGTACTACCTGAAGGCCATGAACTGCCCCATGCACAACCTGATCTTCCGGAGCCGGGGCCGTTCCTACCGCGAGCTTCCCCTGCGCTTCTACGAGCTCGGACGCGACTTCCGCTACGAGAAGTCCGGCGTGGTTCAGGGCCTGACGCGCATGCGCGGCTTCACCCAGGACGACTCGCACACCTATTGCACCCCTGAGCAGGCCGGTGACGAGATCAAGATGCTGCTCGGTTTCTTCCTGAGCATCCTGCGTGACTTCGGCCTCAAGGAGTTCTACCTGGAGCTGTCGACCCGTGACGCCTCCTCGTCGAAGTTCATCGGCTCGGACGAGGACTGGGAGGCAGCCACCGAGATCCTGCGCGTGGCGGCCGAGTCGACGGGCCTGGAACTCGTGGCCGACCCCGGTGGTGCGGCCTTTTACGGCCCGAAGGTCTCGGTGCAGGCCAAGGATGCGTTGGGACGTACCTGGCAGATGTCGACCGTGCAGTACGACTTCAACCAGCCGGCCCGGTTCGGCCTGGAATACACCGCGGCCGATGGCAGCCATCAGCAGCCGGTGATGATCCACTGCGCCAAGCTGGGCAGTGTCGAACGCTTCATCGGCGTGCTCACCGAGCACTATGCCGGGGCGTTCCCCGCGTGGTTGTCGCCCGTTCAGGTCGTCGGCATCCCCGTGGCAGGCGAGTTCAACGGATATCTCGACACCATCGCGACCCGGCTCAGGGAGAAGGGTGTGCGCGTCGAGGTGGACGAGTCCGACGACCGGATGCAGAAGAAGATCCGCAACGCCACCCGCCAGAAGGCCCCCTTCATGCTCATCGCCGGCGAGAAGGACCGTGAGGCGCAGGCGGTCAGCTTCCGGTTCCGCGACGGCAGCCAGCTCAACGGCGTGCCGATTGACGATGCCATCGACCGGATCGTCGAGCACATCACCAGCCGCGACAACGCCGACCCCACCTCACCTGACGGGGTGTCGGCCGGTGAGTGACACCAAGGAGTCGTCACAAGACCCGTCCATTGAGTTCGTCGAGCATCTGGCGGGGGTACCCGATTCGTTGCAGCGGCTGTGGACGCCGTACCGGATGGCGTACATCGAGGGGGAGAACAAGCCGGCTGATTCGCTGGCCGGCGACGAGTGCCCCTTCTGCCGTGCACCATTGCGTGACGACGAGACCTCGCTCATCGTGCGTCGCGGACAGACCGCCTATGCCGTGTTGAACCTGTACCCGTACAACCCGGGCCACCTGCTCGTCTGCCCGTACCGGCACATCAGCGGCTACGTCGAGACCACCGATGCCGAATGTGACGAGATCGCCACGCTCACCAAGCAGGCCATCGCGGTGGTGAAGAAGGTCTCATCGCCGGCCGGCTTCAACATCGGCATGAACCAGGGCACGGTGGCCGGGGCGGGAATTGCCGCCCACCTGCACCAGCACGTCGTCCCCCGCTGGCAGGGGGACGCGAACTTCCTGCCGATCATTGCCCGCACCAAGGCAGTGCCCCAGCTGTTGTCGCAGACGCGCACCCTGTTCGCGGACGCCTGGGTGGACCTCTACGGGCCCACGGGGGAGGAACGGCATGCTTGAGCACCTGCGCGCCCACTGGACAAAGGTGATGTCGCCACCGGCGAAGCTGCTGCTGCGGCTCCATGTCACTCCTGACATGATCACCTGGACGGGCACCATCGGGGTCGTGATCGTCTCCGTGCTGTTCTTCCCCCAGGGGTGGCTGTGGCAGGGCGCGATCCTGCTCGGCTTCCTGGTGGTGTCGGACAGCCTCGACGGGATCATGGCCCGCACCAGCGGCCGGTCCAGCGATTGGGGTGCCTTCCTCGACAGCTGCCTTGACCGGATCGCCGATGGCGCGGTCTTCGGGGGCATCGCCCTGTACTACGTCGGCAAGGACGCGAACACCGTGTGGGCGACCCTGGCGATCGCGGCGCTCATCTTCGGACAGGTGACCAGCTACACCAAGGCGCGGGGTGAGTCCCTGGGCTACACCGTCAATGGCGGCCTGGCGGGTCGCGCCGATCGGCTGCTGGTCGGGTTGATCGGCGTGCTGTTCACCGGCCTGGGCGTGACGATGGCCCTTCCGATCTGCCTGGTCATCCTCGCCGTGGCCGGAGCCATCACGGTGGGCCAGCGCATGGTGCTGGTGCACAAGGCCACCACTGCACGCGCCAGGGCCACAGCGGACGAGGCGCAGTGAGCCGTCACCACCGGCATTCGAATCTGTTGCCGATGATGCGGATCGGCTCCCACCTCCCGGCGTGGTTCTGGCGTCCGGTGGGACGGCTGGTCGTGGCCTTCCTGACCACCTTCCCGCCCCGGCACATGCGTCAATGGCAGCTCAACTACGCCGTGATGACCGGTCACCGTCCAAGCTGGAACACGACGCGACGCGCCTTCGGGCGGTGGGTCGAGAACATGATGTGCTCGCTCCAGCTCGATCACTGGAGCGAGAAGAAGATCCGCTCCCGGGTGATCCTGGAGAACCCCGAGGGTTGGGCTGGCGTGCACCGGGCATTCCAGGAGGGTGGCCTGGTCGCGGCCCTACCCCACATGGGCTCATGGGACCTTGTCGGCGCCTTCGCCTGCCTGGACGGACTGCCGGTCAGCTCGGTCGCCGAGGCGCTGCCCGATGGACAGTTCGAGTACTTCCGATCATTGCGGGAGCGACTGGGCTTCCGCATCTTCTCCGTGCGCTATCGGGGCGTCTACAACAAGTTGGCCGACGACCTGAACGAGGGTCGGGTGATCTGCCTGGTCGCCGACCGCGACTTCAGCCGCCGGGGACTGCCGGTGCACTGGGACACCCCCGACGGCCCACGCGACCAGACGATGCCCCCCGGCCCTGCATTGTTGGCCCAACAGGGACACCGTCCGCTCGTCGGCGTGGTCACGTGGTTCGGTCCGCGCCATCGGCTGCATGTCCTGGTCACCGACCTCATCCACGTCGGATCCGGGGAACAGGAGCTGGTGAGGGCCTCCCAGCAACTTGCTGACTTCTTCTCTCGCCAGATCTCGGACCATCCGCTTGACTGGCTTATGCTGCAACGATTCTTCAGGGGAGTGACCGCATGAGAGTCGGACTGGTATGTCCTTATTCGTTCGCCCGGCCCGGTGGCGTGCAGAACCACGTGCTGGGGCTCGGTGGCTGGCTCAAGGAGCAGGGCCACGATGTGTCGATCATCGCCCCCGGGCAGGCCAGACGCAGCCTGTTGGCCGAGACGGGGCTGGTGCCCAGCGAGTTCGTCAGCGCCGGGAGGGCGGTGCCGGTAACCTTCAATGGCTCCGTCGCCCGCATCAACTTCGGCGTGGGCCCGGCGCTGAAGGTGAAGAAGTGGCTCGATCAGGGCAACTTTGATGTCGTGCACCTGCACGAGCCGATCGCCCCCACCATCTGCCTGCTGGCCCTCTACCTGACCGACCGCCCCGTGACGGCCACCTTCCACACCGCCACCCCGGAGCTCACGGCGATCCGCTTCGCGAACCGGGTGCTGCCGCGCATGGTGAGCCGCATTGATGCGGCGATCGCCGTGTCCAGCGAGGCCGCCGACGTGGCCCACCACTACTCGGGGGTCAATCCGGTGGTGATCGGCAATGGAATCCACCTCGCCGACTATCCCCTGGTGCGCGCGACTTCCCGGTGGCGTGGCGGCGAGCATCCCCTCATCACCTTCCTGGGACGCTACGACGAACCCCGCAAGGGATTCGAGGTGCTCACTGCGGCACTGCCGCTGGTCCGCGCCACCTATCCGGACCTCGAGGTCGTGGTGATCGGCAGCGGCACGGCGCGTTCCGTCGAGGGCGTGCGCTTCTTGGGGGGGTTGGACGACGAGGAACGCAATGCCTGGCTCGGCCGCTCCGACATCTACATCGCCCCCCAGACCGGCCGTGAGAGTTTCGGCATCGTGCTGCTGGAGGCGATGGCCTGTGGTGCCCCGGTGGTGGCTGCCAACCTGAGGGCCTTCCTGGACGTGCTGACCGACGATGAGGGCCTGGTGGGCCACACCTTCCGGGTCGGCAATTCCGCCAGTGCCTCGCGGGCCATGCTGCGGAGCCTGTCCGAGCCACGTGACCTGCGCCTTGAGCGTGGACGCGCCCTGGCCGCCAACTACGACTGGTCAGTGATCGGACCGCAGGTGGTTGCCATGTACACGGTGGCCGGCCAGAACTATGCAACCTCACGGGGGATCAAGAATCGCGAGCTGAAGGGACACTGAGGCGGCGGGACCGTCCGGACGATGCCCTAGGCTTGGCGCGTGTCGGATTCACATGTCGCCAAGGGCGGAGCGCCCGCTGCAGAGCCCGGCCGCACAGTGCCGGATACGGTCTACGACACCGATGCGGTCTTCACGATCCCCAATGTGCTGAGCTTCCTGAGGTTGATCGGCGTCCCCTTCTTCTTGGTGCTGATCCTGACCCACCACGATGTCTCGGCGGTCGTCCTGCTGGCCGCCGCCAGCGCGACGGACTGGCTCGACGGCCAGCTGGCCCGCCGCCTGCGTCAGGTGAGTCGGTTGGGCCAGATGCTCGATCCCGCCGCCGACCGCCTCTATATCGCCGCCACACTGGTCGGATTGGCCGTGCGCGGCATCATCCCGGTGTGGCTGCTGGTGATCCTGCTGGCACGTGACGTCATGATGGTCTTCCTCGTCCCCCTGCTGCGCACACGTGGCTACACTTCCCTGCCGGTGAACTTCGTCGGCAAGGCGGCAACCTTCTGCCTGCTCTACGCGCTTCCACTCGTGCTTCTGGGGGCCGGACCCTGGTTCTTCTCGCCGGTGGCGCGGGTCATCGGCTGGGCCTTCGCCCTGTGGGGGGCCTTCCTCTACTGGTGGGCCGGCATCCTCTACGTGGAGCAGACCCGCCTGCTGTTGGTGAGTCGACCCTCCCTCACCACCGCGCATGCCCGCAGCTCGTCGGGCGAACGGCCGTGAGGAGTTCCCACCGCCCCACCGGCCACCGTCCGGGGCGCGTCGATGCGTCCATGGACCTCATCGATCAGATCACCTCCACGGCCCTCAACCCCGAGTATGCGCGCGACGCGCAGCGTCGGGCCGCAGCCGGCGGTACGGGGCGGACGACCAGTGCAAGGGTCTCGCGGGGCGCCGGCCACGTGGTGACGATCCTCATCTGCGCGTTCGTCGGTGTCGTGCTGGCCGCCGCCGGCATCACCACCGCCAACGCGGCCCACGAGGCCTCCCACGAGAGGCAGGCGCTGATCGACGCCATCGGCGCAGCCGAATCGCGCAATGCGGACCAGCGGGGCCAGCTCACGCAGATCCGCGATGACGTCGCGGGGCTGCAGCGTCGGGCCCTGGCCGACCAGCCCGAGATGCTGGACCGACTGAATGCGTTGCAGCTCGCCGTGGGCGACACCAATGTGCGCGGCCCGGGCATGACCATCTCCCTGACCGACGGACCGGCAGACGACGAGGATGCGCAGGTGGTGGACGAGGACCTGCGGATCATCGTGAACGGCTTGTGGCAGTCGGGGGCGGAGGCGGTGAGCATCAACGGGCACCGGATCACCGCCCGGACCGCCATCCACGACGCCGGCTCGGCCATCACCGTGGACTACCGTTCGGTGAGCTCGCCCTACACGATCGAGGCGATCGGTGATTCCCACGCCATGACCGGTGCCTTCGCGTCGACGCCGGCCAGTTCCTGGCTGGCCTATCTGAGGGACAACCACCAGATCCGCTACACCACGAACATCTCCTCGACCCTCCAGCTGGAGGGTGATCCCGAGGGATCTGCCGACCAACTCCAGCGTCGTCCCTGACCATCCACCCCTGACGGAAGGACCTGAATGCTCGCGATCATCGGCCTGGTGATCGGCATCATCGTGGGACTGTTCATCACCCCCAATGTGCCGGTCGGCCTCCAGCCCTATCTGCCCATCATGATCGTTGCCGCCCTTGACGCCCTGTTCGGGGGAGTCCTGGCCTGGCTCAAGGGAACGTTCAGTGACCGTGTCTTCGTCGTGTCTTTCGTCTCCAATGTGGCCGTGGCCGCCCTGCTGGTGTGGGTCGGTGACCTGATCGGCGTCGGCTCCCAGCTGTCCACCGCCGTGATCGTGGTGCTGGGCATCCGCATCTTCACCAATGTGGCCGGAATCCGCCGCGAGGTGCTCCATGCCTAGTCATGCGGTGCGGGAGACGCGGGCGAACAAGTTGCGCCGGTTCCTGCGGCCCACCGTTGCCCAGGGCGTGCTCGGTATCGCGTTCTGCCTCGTGGCCGCCGTCGGCGTGGTGCAGATCCGCTCCACTGCCACCGTCGATCCCTATTCGTCCATGCGACGTGCGGACCTCGTGCAGATGCTGGCCGGCCTCAACGCCGAGTCGGGACGACTCGACGAGCAAATCAACCAGCTCAAGGGCACCCGCGATGACCTGCGCAGCGGCGTGGACTCCTCGAATGTGGCCGCCGACCAGGCGTCCCAACGGCTCAGCCAGTTGGAGCTACTGGCCGGCACGGTGCCCGCCCAGGGACCCGGAATCCGGATCACCATCAGTGCCCCGGCGGGGAAGGTCACCGCGAACGCGATGCTCGACAACATCGAGGAGTTGCGTGATGCGGGGGCAGAGGCCATCGAGATCAATGACAGCCTGCGGGTGGTCGCCTCCACCTGGTTCGCCGATGGTGACAATGTCCTCATCGCGAACGGCCAGCAGCTGAGCCTGCCCCTGACGGTCGACGTCATCGGGGAACCCCATGAACTGGCCGAGGCCTCGCGGTTCCGTGGCGGGCTGGTGAGCCAGATGGAGTCGCAGAAGGTGGGGGGCTCGGTGAAGATCGACACCCCCGCACAGGTCGAGATCGACTCCACGGCGACCGTCACGACGCCCCGTTGGGCCAAGCCCGCCTGAGCCCGGTCCGGTAGGGGTGAAAGCCGCCCGGCGGTGGCACAGCGTGCCGACCGAATGAGAGACTGAGGAAAACTGGGGGAAAGCACCCAGCCGAGTGGAAAGGTAGCCGTCATGGAATTCCCGTCCCAGCTGCAGTACAGCAGCGAGCACGAGTGGGTCCGCCAGGGGGATGGCGCAACGGTGCGCGTCGGCATCACCGAGTTCGCCACCGAGTCGATGGGTGACGTCGTGTATGCCTCACTGCCCACGGTGGGTAGTCCCGTCACGGCGGGTGATTCATGTGGGGAATTGGAGTCGACGAAGTCGGTTTCCGATATCTATTCCCCGGTCACGGGCCTGGTCAGCGCGGTCAACGATGCCGTGGCCAGTGCCCCCGAGGTGATCAATGCCTCCCCCTATGACGAGGGCTGGCTCTTCGAGGTCGAGCTGGGTGAGGACTCCGGCCTCGACAAGCTGATGGACGCAGACGCCTACGCGGCCGTCGCTGGAGAGTGACGAGCCCTTCCGGGGTGGTCACTAAAGTGGATGTACTGCCCGGGTCCCACTTCCGGTGGGGCCCGGTCGGCGCACGGGGCGGCCGGCCAATGGATGTCGGTCAAACACGACGGCGGTCGGTCCCGGTAGGGTCCGTGAAATGAGCCTGAGGAAAGAGTTCGCATCATGATGATTTGCGGTAAGTGCGGGCATGAGAACCCCGACGGGAGCAATTTCTGCTCACAGTGCGGTTCGCGACTCGGTAGCCCCTCGGATGCCACCTCGGTGATTCCCATCGTCGAGGAGGACGTTCCACACGCGGAGATCTCCGCCGAGGACACGGCTGCGGTCAGCGCATTGCCCGAGGGAAATGCCCTCCTCATCGTGACGCGTGGCCCCGATGTGGGTGCCCGCTATCTTCTGGACCAGCCGCAGACAACGGCAGGACGCAGCCCGGACTGCGACATCTTTCTGGACGACATCACCGTGTCGCGTCACCATGCCAAGTTCACGATGCAGGACGGGCAGATGACGATCACCGACCTGGGGAGCCTCAATGGCACCTATGTGAATCGCACCCTGGTCGATGGTTCCGCAGTCCTGAGGCCGGGGGAAGAAGTTCAGATCGGCAAGTTCCGGATGGTCTTCTTCGTAAGTGAGCACGGACTGCACTGATGGCCCAGGCGCCGCTGCGCAGCATCGGTCAGGTGCTCAACATCCTCAAGGCGGAGTTTCCGGATGTCACGATCTCGAAGATCCGCTTTCTTGAGGGTGAGGGGCTCGTCTCACCGGAGCGCGCCCCCTCCGGCTACCGGAAATACTCAGAGTCCGACATCGAGCGGCTGCGCTACATCCTCAGGGTGCAGCGTGACCAATATCTCCCGCTGAAGGTCATCCGCGAGAACCTTGAGCTGATGGATGCCGGCAAGGAGCCCCCGAAGGCGAACGACCCGCGTCCGGCAGCCAGCGCCGGCGAGTCGGCTCCCGACCCGCAACCCGCGGCAACCCATACGGTGCAGGCCGCTCCCGGCGACCAGATGGTCGGCCAGCGCGGCTCACATCCCATCAAGCTGACGCGTCGCGAACTCATCAAGGCCTCCGGCGTGCCCGAGGCCATGCTGATCGAGCTGGAACGTCAACGGATGGTCGTCACACGTCGCAATTCGATCTACTACGGGCGTGAGGCCCTGGTGTTGTGCGTCGTTGCCCGCAAGTTGCAGGCCTACGGCATGGACACACGGCACCTGCGGGCCATCAAGCAGGTTGCCGAGCGCGAGGCCGGCATGATCGAGCAGGGGGCGCAGCCCTTTCTGCGCAATGATCCCGAGGCCGGGCACACGATCAACGAGCTCGCGCAGCTCGTCCTGGCCGCCCATACCGCCCTCATGCACGTCGTCCTGGAGCGTTGACATGGCAGAAGTTGAAGTCGTCGGAATCCGAGTGCTCGAGGACAACGACCAACCGGTCATGGTGCTGCGGGTGGTTGGTTCCACCCGCTACCTGCCGGTGTGGGTTGACACGGTGTCGGCTGCGGCACTGATGTCGGTGGTGGGCGGTGAACTGGAGGGGCCCGCCCTGACCTTTGACCTGTTCTCGAAGCTGCTCTCACGGTTGGGCGACCCGGCGCTGTCCGGGCGCATCACGGGCTGGGATGACGGCGTGTACAGCGCCGAGCTGGTCGTGGACGGCGAACCGATCGCGGCCCGGGTGTCCGACATCGCGGCCCTGGCATTCGTCAGGGGGTTCACGATCACCTGCCCCGATGAGCTGGTGGCTCAACTGGGCGTTGAGGCTTTCGAGGAGGACAAGGACGTCGTCGAGGAATTCAAGAGCTTCCTGGACCACGTCGATCCGGACGATTTTGAGAAGTGAAATCCCTAGTCACACCGCAATTGGTGGTGGTGACTGGCCCACCGGCCGCGGCCGGGGACACGCACGGTCCACAGTGCGCCTCGACGCCACGCGGCCGATGTCGTTGCATCCGATGGGGCTGGGAGCTTACCGTCTGAGATGCACCGCGAAGGTGTCCCAGGTCTGACGAAAGAGGCGATCGTGACCAACCCAGTCCCCGAGGGTACGTCGGCGCGGGACAGTGCCCAATCGGCTCTTTTCGAGGGTGATTTCGGGCGGATCCCCGAGGACGCAGGCTTTCGCGGTCCGGTTGCATGCTCGGTCACCGGCATCAGCTATCGCCAACTCGACTACTGGGCACGCACGGGCCTGGTCGTGCCCGGCATCCGTGCGGCCGGCGGATCGGGAACCCAACGCCTGTATTCATTCCACGACATCCTCCTGCTGAAGGTCGTCAAGAGCCTGCTTGATGCGGGCATCTCGCTGCAACAGATCCGTCAGGCGATCAACCACCTGCGCGAACGCGGGGACAACGACATGTCGGGCATCACGCTGATGAGCGACGGGGTCTCGGTCTACGAGTGCACGTCGGAGGACGAGGTCTACGACCTGCTGCGCGGGGGACAGGGCATGTTCGCCATCGCCTTGGACGGCGTGGTGCGGGATATCGAGGGGACCCTCATCGAATTGCCCAGCGAGCACGTCAACGATGAGGCGCCCCTGGCCCGGGGCGATGACGAGTTGTCGCTGGCGCGGCGCCGTCGTCGCACCAGCTGAGCCAGCAGATCCCGACGAGCCGGTCCCAACCAAGTGGCGCAACGCCGGCCCGGTTCGGGATGGCGCGGCCCTGTCAACGATGGTGCCGTGATCGCCCACGGCGTGTTCCCGCGGCCCTGTCCCGTATGGTCCATCGCCTAGACTTCATGCCATGCAATGGGGCGCACAAACACAGACCGATGCCGCAGGCGACGACCTGACGGCCCGTTTCGAATCCCGACACATCGGGCCGACGCGCAATGATGCGCTCTCGATGCTGGAGTCGTTGGGGTTGCACAGCCTTGACCAGCTCAGCGATCGGGCCATGCCGGCGCAGATCCGCATGACCGACTCCCTGCAACTGCCACCGGCTCGCAGCGAGCAGGCCACGACCGCGCGCCTGTCAGAGTTGGCGGCGCTGAACAATCCTCGGCGGGCCATGATCGGCATGGGCTACTACGGCACGGTGACCCCCTCGGTGATCCGTCGCCATGTGGTCGAGAATGCCGGTTGGTACACGGCCTACACGCCCTATCAGCCCGAGATCAGCCAGGGCCGCCTCGAGGCACTGCTGAACTTCCAGACGATGGTTGCCGACCTCACCGGGCTTCCCCTGGCCGGGGCGTCGTTGCTGGATGAGGCAACGGCCGTGGCAGAGGCCGCCGCGCTCGCCCATCGCGCGCAGCGGGGCAAGGGGGACACCCTGGTGGTCGATGCCGGATTGCTGCCCCAGAGCCTGGCAGTCGTGCAGACCCGGATGGGGGCCCTCGACATCAAGATCGTCGAGACCGACGACCTGGCCACCAGCCCGGCGCTCGATGAGGCCTTCGCGGTCATCGTGCAGACCCCCACCACCGATGGGCGCATGCAATCCACCGGGGAACTGACCGAATTGGCCGATGCCGCCCATGCCAAGGGCGTCATGGTGATCGCTGCCGCAGACCTGCTGGCACTCACCATGGCAGTGCCCCCGGGACAGTGGGGCGCCGATGTGGTGGTCGGCACCACGCAACGGTTCGGGGTTCCGCTGTACTACGGCGGTCCACATGCCGGCTACATCTCCGTACGCAAGGGCCTCGAGCGGCAGCTGCCGGGACGCCTGGTCGGGGTCTCACGGGATGCCGATGGCGTGGTGGCCTACCGCCTGGCACTGCAGACCCGTGAGCAGCACATTCGTCGTGAGCGGGCCACCAGCAACATCTGCACCGCCCAGGTACTCCTGGCGGTGGTGGCCGCCATGTACGCGGTGTACCACGGACCCTCCGGGTTGCGCAGGATCGCCCACGACATCCACCAGCGCACCCGCCTGTTGGCCGGGGCACTGTCGGCAGGTGGCGTGAAGGCACGCCATGAGTCCTTCTTCGACACCCTGACCGTCGCCGCGCCGGGCAAGGCCGCCGATGTGGTCGCCAGGGCCCGCGAGCTCGGCGTGCACCTGCGCCTGGTCGACGCCAACACGGTCGGCATCAGCGTGGGGGAGGATGCCACCGATGAGGACCTCAACCATGTGGTGGCGGCCTTCGGCATCAACCCGGACACGCAGGCGGATCCCTGGGGTGGGTTCGGGGCGACGTTGCGCACCGATTCCTACCTGGGCCACCGTGTGTTCAACAGCTATCACTCCGAGACGCAGCTGATGCGCTACCTGCGCACCCTGGAGGACCGCGACTTTGCGCTGGACCGGGGCATGATCCCGCTTGGTTCGTGCACGATGAAGTTGAATCCGGCCACGGCCATGGAGCCCATCAGCTATCCCGGCTTCGCAAACCTGCATCCGTTCGCACCGGCCGAGGACGCACGCGGCTACCGCATCCTGATCGACGAGCTGTCCGATTGGTTGGTGCAGGTGAGCGGTTATGCGGCCTGCAGCCTCCAGCCGAACTCCGGGGCCTCCGGCGAGTTCACCGGATTGCTGGCCATCCGCGCCTATCACGAGTCACGCGCCGACCACGACCGCAAGGTCTGCCTGATCCCCTCATCGGCGCATGGCACCAATGCCGCCTCGGCGGCGATGGCCGGGCTGAAGGTCGTGACCGTCCACTCGGCCCACGATGGCCAGGTGGACCTGGCGGACCTGGCGACGAAGATCGCCGAGAACCCCGGCAGGATCGCCGCGATCATGGTCACCTACCCGAGCACCCACGGTGTCTTCGAGGACACCATCACGCGCCTGTGCGAGATGGTGCATGAGGCTGGCGGGCAGGTCTACATTGACGGGGCCAACATGAATGCGCTGGTGGGTCTGGCCCGGCCCGGCCGCTTCGGCGGTGACGTGACCCACCTCAACCTGCACAAGACCTTCGCGATCCCGCACGGTGGTGGCGGTCCGGGCGTCGGTCCGATCGTGGTGGCCGACCACTTGGTCGAGTTCCTGCCGAACCACCCGGTCGTCCCGATGCCCGACGCGCGCATCGGTGCCGGCGGAACGGTGTCAGCCGCCCCCTGGGGTTCGGCGGGCGTGCTCGCCATCAGCTATGCCTACATCGCGATGATGGGGCCCGACGGGCTCACCAAGGCCACCCAGATGGCGTTGCTCAATGCCAACTACATCGCCGACCGACTGTCGGACTACTATCCGGTGCTCTACACCGGCGCCAACGACCTGGTCGCCCACGAGTGCATCCTCGATCTGCGGGAATTGTCCGCCTCGACGGGCGTCAGCGTCGACGATGTGGCCAAGAGGCTGATCGACTACGGGTTCCATGCGCCCACGATGAGCTTCCCCGTGCCGGGGACCCTCATGGTCGAGCCCACCGAGAGCGAGGACCTGGGCGAGTTGGACCGCTTCTGCGATGCCATGATCGCCATTCGCGCCGAGATGGACAAGGTCGCCTCGGGTGCCTGGCCGGTGGACGACAATCCCTTGGTGAACGCTCCGCATCCCGTGAGCAGGATCGGCGCCGACGAGTGGTCACATCCCTATCCGCGCAGCGTCGCGGCCTTCCCGGCGGGACATCACACGGGACCCATCGAGGGGGAGGGTTCGGACAAGTACTGGCCGGCGGTGGCGCGCATCGACAACGCCTTCGGTGACCGGCACCTGTTGTGCGTTGCCCCCACCGACGAGCTGCTGGCCCAGCAACAGTAGGAGGGACGTGGGCTACCGTGGTCAGGGTGCGCACAGTGACCACGGTGGCCGACGATGGGCCCGCAACCCGTGACCGCGGCGGCAATCTGGCGACCGCGGTCAGCAGACGTGTCACGAAGGTCCTGCAGTGGGCTGCCCACACGCCGTGGGCGGCCCACCTGTGGAGGGCCAATGATCGCTACAACAATCGCCTGGGGAACCAGTTCGCGGGGGGCATCACCTATTTCAGTGTCCTCGCCTCCGTCCCGGTGCTCATGTTCGCCTTCAGTGGCCTGGGCCTCACCCTGACGGTCATCCGTCCCGCCCTGCTCGATGATGTCAAGGGCATCGTGGTGGCCAACCTGTATCCCGGCCCGATGCGCGACACCGTGCTGCAATACCTGGAGCAGTACCTCTACCACTGGCAGACGGTCGGACTGATCGCCATCGTCGTGGCGTTGTGGGCGGGCGCCGGGTGGATGGGCAATGTGAAGAGCGCCATCCGGGCCATGTGGCGTCCCGAGTTCGACATGACCGAGGACAAGCACTTCTTCTTCGTCGAGGTCGCCGTCAATGCGCTCCTGCTGTTGGGCCTCATCGTGCTGGTGGGAGTGCTGCTCGCGGCCAACACCGTGTTCACCGGATGGGGCAGCGAGCTGTTGGGCCTGGCCCACCTCGGCGAATTGAGGATCTCGGCCGGACTGTTGCGGCTCATCTCGTTGTCGGCGTCCCTGCTGGGTGGCTGGGCGCTGTTCATCTGCATGTTCCGGGTGCTGCCGCAGACCCATTCGTCGTGGCGGTCGGTGTTGCGCGGCTCGGCGGTTGCCGCCGTGCTGTTCTGGGTGATGCAGGCCGTTGCCACCCAACTCGCCGGGGTCTTCGCCCGCAACCGCAGCGCCGCGCTGTGGGGAGCGACCCTGATCGTCGGATTGCTGTTCCTGAACCTGTTCGCGCGGTTGTTGCTGTATGTCGCGGCGTGGATCGCCACCGCCAACCAACCTGCCGTGGCCCGTCGGTGGAGTGACTTTGACCAGTTGCTTCGCGAACGCGACGACACGATCGCGGTGCCCGACCACTGGGCCGCCGCCGACCAGGACCATGCCGAACGCAGCGCGGAGGAAACCGACGAGGCCACCGCGTCGCGACGGGCAGCCGCCCGAGCCGTTGACGTGGTCGTCGGAAGCGTCATGTCGGGGCTGGGCGGGCCTCCGACCGATGTGGCCGGGGCTGCACCGCTGCTCAGTCCCGGCGGGGCGCGTACGGCCATGCCCCCGGCCCCGGCGACGGAGCCGACGGTCGCCAAGGATTCCGTGCTCGTGTCAGCCGGCCGCTCCCTGCGACGTCCCGAATCAACGCGGGCCAGTTGGGGCGCCTGGCTGCTCGGGGTCGTGACGGGGCTCGGGGCAGGGGCCGGTCTGGTGCGCCGCGGACTGCGCCGCACCGGACGTGATGGGCGCGGTCAGCGCGGACGTACCGAGAAGGCGTAATCGGCCGTGCTGGTGGATGTCACCATCGGCGGATGGAGGTCCGTGATGCGGAAGCGCCGCCTGCGGGAGACCATCAGCACGATGCATCCAAGGCACACCACCGTGATCGCCACCAGGATGGCGAGCGCTCCCCAGTAGGTGCTGTTGAGCCCACCCGAGATCACCACCCGGAAGGCATCGACGGAGTATTTCATCGGTGAGATGACGGCGAGCTTCTGGTAGATCGGCGGCAGCAACAGCGCGGGGAAGGTGCCACCGCAGGCCGGTAGTTGAAGGATCAGCAGAATGAGGTACACGGCCGTCTGCGGGGAGCCGAACACCAGCCTGAGCAGATAGGCCGGCGCCATGAAGGCCAAGGCCGTGACGACCAGCAGGAGCAGGAACTTCCATGGATGGACCGGGTTGAGTCCCAGGGTGACCCAGACGGTGAGCCCCATCAACAGGGATGCCGCCAGGGCGACGGTTGCCACCGGACCGAAGCCCAGCATGGTGATCCGCAGCGGACTCGCGCGGCCGGTCAGGGCCCGCCCGGATATGGTGCGGACCACCAGGAAGATCGAGACGCCGGCGATCCACAGGGCAATAGAGAAGAACATGGGGGCAAGCCCACGTCCGTAGGCTCCGGCCGGGTTGTCGACGGTCTGGGTAACCGTGGCCGGCGACGCCATCACCTCTGCCATGGTGTTGCGCTGGTCCTCCGACAGGGTCGGGAGCTGGTCGGTGCCCTTCTGCAGTCCGGAGGCCAATGTCGCAGCGCCATTCGACAATTGCGGCATGGCCGTGTCAAGGCGCCCCAGGCCGTCGCTGAGCTGGTTGAGGCCCGAGACGGCGCCGGCTCCGGCCGACAGCAGGGTGTGCCCGGACGAGGTCGCCTGTCCCATGGCCGAGTTGAGTTGCTTGACGCCCTTGTCGGAGGTGTCGAGGGCGCCATTCAGCTGGTCGAGTCCGTGGTCAACCTGGGTGGCGGTGTCGCCGGCGCGGTCCAGGGCGTTGGTCAATGTCGTACCGGCCATCGCGAGGTTGTCCTTGTTGAGGTTCAGGTTCAGCCCCGCAGTCAGCTGCCCGGCCACCGCCAGGTTGCTGGTCACTGAGGTGTTCGCCGTGTCGGCCCCGCCCAATTGTGCCAGCAGGGACACATAGTCGGGATCGGTTGCGAGTTCGGGATGGTTGGCCAGCAACGAGGCGGCGGACTGCTTGGCCCCGGCCAGATCGGACTGCACGCTGATCACCGAGTTCCCGTTCGGGTTCTGCAATGACCCCGTGATCGACACGAGATGGGTGGCATCCTGCTGTAGTTGGGGCAGTTGCTTGTCGACGAAGTCGTTGACCGCCCCTGACGCATCCTTGGCCCCCGCCACGTCATTGCCGAGCTGCTTGCCGGAGGCGATGATGGTGGCCGCACCCGCCCGTGCCTGCCCGGCGGCCTGGCTGAGCGTCAGGGCGGACGCCGAGCTGTCATCCAGTGCGCCGTTCAGCGAATCCAGGGCAGGTTTCAGCCCCGAGGTGTCAGAGACTGCGGCGGCCACCTGATCCTTCATCTGGTGGACCCCGTCGGCCGCCTGTGACAGGCCACTGTCGAGGGTCGCCGCCCCCTGTGCGGCGGTGTTGAGGCTCGACTTGATGGTGTTCAGGTTGACGAACAGCGACTGGAAATAGGTCTGCGACACGCTCTGGTCGAGCGTCTTGGCCAGGGTGTCGTCCATCTTCGAGGTGAGCAGGCCGATGATGTAGCCGTTCGCGTCATCGCGTTCCAGCGAGAGGGTTGCGCGCGCGGGCTTGTAGTCGCCGGCACCCACCAGCCTGGTGGAGAAGTCCTGCGGCACGGTGAGCACCGCGTAGTAATCGCCCTTGTGCAGGCCACGCTCGGCCTTCGCCCCATCGGTGCCCAGGAACTGCCAGCCGAAGGTGGGATTGTCACGCAGCGCCTGCTCGAAGTCCCGCCCGCCGCTGACCGTCTTATCGGCGAAGCTGGCCGGCTGGTCGTGGTTCACCACAGCGATCTTCACGCGATCGAGGTGGTTGTACAGGTCCCAGTTGGCGTGCAAGTAAACCCCGCCGTACAGCAGCGGGATGATCAGGATGAAGAACAGCGCCAGGCGCGAGCGTCCCTTGAAGCGACGGAACTCGAACTGGATGAGCTGCCCGAAGGGCACGAAAAGATCTGATTTCTTCCACGACATGGCGTCACTTGTCCGGGTTGGGTGTCTGGGTGGGGGAGGGGGCGGCGACCTGATCGTCGCCCATGGCCGCTCCGGCAGGCCGCCCGCGGGCGGTGAGGGGAGCCAGGGCGGCCTGCGCCAGGCTGATCGGGACGGGCTCGGAGCCGAGTGGTTCCACGACCTGGGGACGGTCGCTGCGCAGGCTCAGGCTGATGGCAGTGGCTGGGATCAGGTCATCATCGACGACTGAGGCGACGATCACGGAGTCATCCAGGGTGGTCAGGCGCTCGAGGAGGGCGAACAGGAGCGACTGCTGGGAATGGGGCACGGTCATATCGGCATCGTCGATCACCACCACCCGGGAGGGCCGGATCATGGCCAGCGCCACTGAGGAGATTGCCTTCTCGATGGGCGTGAGCGATTCCAGCTCCACATGCTTCTCGATGCGGAAGCCAACGGTTTCCTCCATCGCGGCCACCCGGTCGGCTGCCAAGCGACGCGGGAATCCGTCCAGGAAGCAGCGCTCGGTGATCGACTCGGCCAAGGTGAGCCTGTCCTCGGGGCGTACATAGTCGCCCAATTGGGCGACGCTGGTCATCTGCATCGCCTCAAGCGGGTCATGGATCGCGTCGACGCCGTCGATGGTCAACAGCCCCGACAGGGGACGGAACCGGCCCGTCAGGGCCAGCAGCAGCGCGGACTTGCCCGAGCCGAGCGGCCCATGGACCATGCACAGCTGTCGGGCGTGGACATCAAGGTCGATGGGCCCGAAGATCCGACCCTGGCGTCCGCTGGACTCCAGTTCGCGGGCATGCAGCACCACGCGCTCGTCACTCATGCGGAAAGTCCCCCCAGGACTGAGGCGAGAACCGACCGGATGGCGGCCGGGGTGACCATGTGCGGTGCCGCCGCATGCTCCAGCGCCAGGAGGCTGATCAACTCGAACACGGTCCAGATTGCCTCACGGGTGCGCTGGGGGCCCAGTCTTCGGGCCAGTGGGTGGCCGTCCAGCAGCCGCATGGCCTGTTCCGTGCGCTCCCGGAGCAACGTCGCATAGCTTTCTGCCACCTGCGGGTCGTGGACGGCCAGTTGCCGGAACTCGCCCAGGGCCACCTGCCAGGGGCCGGATTCGATGACGATCTGCGCGAAGCTGTCCGCAATGCGGTCGATGGCCGAGGCATCCCGGGCACCGTTGGCGAACATGGCGTCGAGCTCGGCGATCACCGGCGGGCTGAGGCGGTTGATGTTCTCGATGCAGATGGTGGAGAACAGCTCCGGCTTGGATTCGAAGTTGGAGTAGACCGCGCCCTTGGTGAAGCCGGCTGATTCGGCGATCTGGGTCATGCTGGCTCGGGCATAGCCGTGCGTGCGGAATGCCCGGCTTGCGGCGTCGATCACCTTGCGGCGTACCTGTTGGCGTGTCGGACGATGCGCCACGTGGAGGGGCACAGCGAGACCTCCCTGAGAGGAAAACGTTCGATACCGGCGGTATCGAGATGTCCACGGTACAACGCCCGGCGGGGATCCCGTGAGCGCGGCGGCTCAGGCGAACAATGCCAGGGTCAACAAATAGGCCAGGCCGCTCATCTCGACCAGGGACCCGAAGGTGTCGCCGGTCAGTCCTCCGAGCCGCGCCAGGATATGGCGGCGCCACGCCACGCCGAAGACCCAGCTGGCCAGGCAGGCACACACCGCCACGAGGGCGGCCCGCCAGCCGAAGAGCAGCCATCCACTGCCCGCGGCGATCACCGCGGCGATCACTGAGGCGACCACGATCGTCGCAGGGTGCGTCTTTCCGGCGAAGAGCGCTCCGAACCCCTTCTTGTGGGCGCTCGGAATCCATCGTCCGGTGGCGGACAGGGCGCTGACGCGCGCCACCATGGGCATTGTCACCAGCAGCCAGACGCCACGCCAGCCATCAAGGTGTCCTGAACCGCCTGCCGCGATCTCCAACGCCAGCACGAGGATGATGGCGGTGACGCCCATGGGCCCGATGTCTGATTGGCGCATGATGGTCAGGGCCTCGTGGGCCGGCTTGCGGGAGCCCAGGCCGTCGGCGGTGTCGGCGAGTCCGTCGAGGTGCAGGAAGCCGGTGCACAGGGCCAGGATTGCCAGGCCTGCTGCGATTGCCAGTGGCTGGCCGCCCCCCGCGACGGTGACGATGGCGCAGCCGAGTCCGGCGATCAGGCCCAGTCCGAGGCCGACCCACGGCATCGAGGCGATCGCCCGCACGGCGAGTCGCTCATCCACCTCGGCCACCACGGGTGCGGGCAGCACCGTGAACAGTCCCCAGGCAGCCAGCAGTCCATTGCGGGTGGCCACGTCAGATCGCGTCCTTCGGTTGGGGGTCCGTGCCGGCGCCATGAGGGCCTCCCGGTCGCGGTGGCAGGCTCAGCGCCCGTCCGGCGACGCACAGCAGTACCTCGTCGCAGGCGTCCGCGACGCTGGCGTTGAGGATTCCCAGCCAGTCACGGAAGGTGCGCCCTGCCTGCGTGGCGGGCACCACGCCGGAACCGACCTCGTTGGTGACCAGCACCACGCGGCGCGGGGAGCCGGCGACCGCAGTGGCCAACTCATCGATGCGGTGCTGCAGCTCGGGGCGGGCCTGCTCCGGGTGCTGCCAGGCGTCGGTGACGTCCAGCTCGCGGGTGAGCCACACGCCCAGGCAATCGACCAGGGCGGGGGAGCCGTCGTCGGACAGCACCTGCGCCACGTCAAGGGTCTCCACGGTGTTCCAGCTCTTCGGGCGGCGCGCGACGTGGGCGGCGATGCGGGCCATCCACTCGGGGTCGTCAGGGTTGCGTTGCGAGGTGGCGATGTAGTCGACGTGGTCGAACGACCCCAGCAGCGCCTCGGCATAGCTGGACTTCCCGCTCCGGGCGCCCCCGGTGACGAGGGTTCGTGCCGGACGTTGCCGGGCACCGAGGCCTGACAGCTGATCGAGCAGCCTTCGGGACTCGGGACTGTCAGGAACGTCCACGACGATGCGGGTCATCTGATGTCTCCTTGTGGTGGTCGCATGGGGTGCTGCGCTGTGTCCAGTGCGTCGATGGTGCGGGCCAGGGCAGCGACGAACGCGTCGCTGATGTCCGGGTGGCGAACCGCGAGCCGCAACCAGCCCGCGCCCAGGCCGGGGAAGCTCTCGCCGCTGCGCACGGTGAAGCCGAGCGTCCGCAATCCCGCACGAAGCCCACCGGGCGGGTGGGCGCGCAGGTCGACTAGGACGAAGGGGGCCCTGGCCTCCCCGACGGTCTGGATGCCGATCCCGGCCAGGCGGGCCACCAGGTGTCGGCGGTCCTGCGCCGCCTGTCGGGCATCTGAGGTGGCCTGCTCCACGGCGCGTGGCGTGGAGCATTCGCGGGCGGTGACCAGGGCGGGGGTGGAGATGGGCCAACAGGGCTGTTCGTGCGCCAGGACGCGAATGAGCGCGGGATCCCCGACCACATATCCGATCCGCAGCCCCGGGACGCTCCAAGTCTTCGTGAACGAGCGGGTGACCAACAGGCCATCCATGCGTGCCCCGATGAGGCTCTCGGGCTCGCCCGGCACGGCGTCCATGAATGCCTCGTCAACCACCACCACGCGTCCGGGCCGGCACAACGCGCGCAGGCTCGCCGCCGAATGCAGCACGCCGGTGGGATTGGTCGGATTGCCGATGACCACCATGTCGGCCCTGGGGTCCAGCAGTTCGTGATCGAACTGGAAGCCATCCGAGGCATGGAGCACCAGGCGGCCGACCGGGCGCCCGGCGTTGCGCAGGGCCACCTCTGGTTCGGTGAACTGGGGATGCACCACGACCGCCCAGCGCGGGGAGAACCCGTGGGCGATCAGGCTGAACGCCTCCGAGGACCCGGCCGTGAGCAGTACCTGGTCGGGGTTGACGCCATGGCGCAGTGCCACCGCACGGGTCGCTTCGCGCTGATCGGGGTAGTGGGCCCACTGGTCGCTGGAGGCGACGATGCGCTCCACGAGCCAGGCCGGAGGTCGCACATCGCGCACGTTCACCGCCAAGTCGACCAGGCCGGGCAGCACATCGCGATCCCCGTGATGGGTGAGGTCGGGCGCTGCGGACAACGCATCTCCCGGCGTCGTGGCGGCAGGCCGGGGGGAGTGATGGCCGGTGTGCCCATATTCGCTCGCCGCCCGGGCGAAGCGTTGCGCCAGTACCGGACTCCCTGCCCAGTGCAGGTGCTGGTAGGAGGCGTGGACGCTGGGCGCGGAACCGGGGGTCGGGGCGACCAGCACCCCCTCGGGTCGGTTGCCCCCCGTCGGGGTCTCCACGTCCCACGCCAACCGTTGGTCGCCCAGCCGTTGTGGTCCGGGGTCGCGGTCGTAGGGGGGCGTGTCCAGGGTGGTGCGGTGGAACTCATGGGCCCGATAGCGCTCCCCGGCGCGCATCAGGAAGCTGTCGTTGGCGGCGCGGGCGTGGTGGTAGCCGATGGTCAGGCGCGGCGTCATGGACGAGTCGGCGTCGACCACCCCGGCCATCGCCAGTCCATCCAGGCTGCGGCACAGGTAGAGCAGCCCCGCACACTCGGCCACCGTCGGCAGGCCCTCGGACACGCGTGAGGCGATTTCAGCGCCCAGGGAGGTGTTGCCGGCGAGCGCCTCGGCGTGCTCCTCGGGGAAACCACCCCCCAGGTACAGGCCGGACACATCGGCCGGAAGGCCCCGGGCGGTGAGCGGATCGAAGGCCGTCACCCGGCAGCCGGCCGCCTCCAGCAGTTCTGCGGTTTCGGTGTACCGGAAGGTGAATGCGGGACCCGAGGCCATGGCGATGACCGGACGCCCCGGTACCGGTTCGACCTCTGCGGCGGGATCCCAGGGATCGACGGCCAGGTCAGGGGCCCCACCGGCGATCGTGGCGATGGCGTCGAGGTCGAGGTGTGCGGCGACGAGCTCACCGGCCTGCTGCACGATGCCGATCGCGTCACCCTGCTCGTCGGCCGTGACCAGTCCCAGGTGGCGTGAGCCCACGGCCACCCGCGTGCTTTTCGGCAGAGCCCCCAGCACCGGCAGGCCGACACGTGCGCAGCCCCGGGTGATCTCGTCGACCACGCGGGCACCCATCACCCGATTGAGGATGACGCCGGCCACATGGATGCGGGGATCGTAGCTGGCCAGGCCATGGCACAGGGCTGCGGCGGTACGGGCACTGTGTGAGCCGTCGACCACGAGCAGCACGGGGGCATCGAGCAGCCTGGCGATATGGGCCGATGAGCCAAAACCGGCGGGGTCATCGGTGCCGTCGGGCCACGCGCCGAGCTTGCCGTCGAACATGCCCATCACGCCTTCGACGACCGAGATGTCCGCGGGTTCGGGATGCAGCGCGCCATGGGCGAACAACGGCGCAATGCGCTCGGGCCCGCACAAATAGGGATCCAGGTTGCGGCCGGGGCGACCGCAGGCCAGTGCGTGATAGCCCGGATCGATGTAGTCGGGGCCCACCTTGAATCCGGCCACGCTGCGCCCCGAGGCCCGCAGGGCCGCCATCAGGCCGATGGCCACGGTGGTCTTTCCCTGGCTGGACGCGGGGGCCGCGATGAGCACCCGCGGAAGAGCCGTCGCCGTCACCATTCGATACCCGCCTGTCCTCGTTCTCCCTTGCCAAAGGGATGTTTGACGTTGTCCATGGACGTGACGATGTCGGCGATCCCGATGATTCCGGCGGGGCAGTTGCGTCCGGTGATCACCACATGTTGCGTGCCGGGACGATGTGCCAGGTCGTCAGCGACCTCGTCGACATCCAGCCATCCCTTGTTGAGCACATGGGCGAATTCGTCGAGGATGTAGAGCCGGTGGGTCTGTGCGGCGAGCAGGGTGCGCACGTGGGCCCAGCCCGCGGCCGCCATGGCTGCCTGGTCGGTGCCCTCGGTCGCCCTCAGCCACGACCAGCCGGATCCGAGTGATTGCCATTCCACCGGTCCGCCGACTCCGGTCGTCCGATGGGCCTGGTCGAGCTGTGCATAGGCCTGCTGCTCGCCGGTGTGCCAACGTCCCGACTTGATGAACTGGAAGACCCCGATCGACCAGCCCTGCGCCCAGGCCCGCAGTCCCATGCCGAATGCGGCGGTGGACTTGCCCTTGCCGTTCCCGGTGTTCACGATCAGTCGGGGGCGGTGGCGCAGTTCGGCGGTGGTCGGCTCGGTGCGCTGCGGCGCGGATCCGCTCATCGGGCCAGTCCCGTCATGGCGAGCATCGCGTCGACGTCGACATATTCGGCCATGGCCGTCGACAGCGTCCGGATCATCGTGGCGCGCAGCTGCTGGTATCCCGGCCGGGCGTCGTCCGGCTCCCAGGTAGACCCGGTGTTGCGGGCGACCATGTGCAGGAAACGCCGCCGGAAGCCGTCATTCTCCAGACTGCCGTGCAGCATCGTGCCGAACGAATTCCCGCTGCGGACGCCGTCCAAGAAGGCCTCGCCGCCGTCCACCTCGAAACGGCCGTGGTGGATCTCATAGCCATCCACGGCGAGTTCATCGAAGTGATACTGCGCGGTGCGAACGACCTTCTCGGCGTCGAAGCGGAAGCGGGCGGGCAGCACTCCCAGTCCGGGCACTGATCCCGCGCTCGACTCAATATCGTCGTCGATGGTGTTGGCCATCATCTCGAAGCCGCCACAGATTCCCAGGATCGGCTTGTCCTCGCGGCGACGCTGGACGATCGCCTGCGCGATGCCGCGTTTGCGCAGCCAGTCCAGGTCATCGACGGTCGCGCGGCTGCCGGGCAGCACCACCAGGTCGGCACGCGCGCAGGTGGCGGGATCGGCGGTCACCTGCACTTCGACGCCGGGCTCGGTCGCCAGGGCGTCAATGTCGGTTGAGTTCGAGATCCGGGGCAGCCGCACGGCGGCGACCACCAGCCGGTCCCCGGCGCCGCTCTGGGCGGGCCACCGGTCCACCTGCAGGGCGTCCTCGCCATCGAACCAGACGTCCTCCAACCAGGGCATCACGCCCAGGTTCGCCAGTCCGGTGCGCGTGGTGATCTCCTGCAGTCCGGGCTCCAGGAGTGCCCCGTCGCCACGGAACTTGTTGATGATGTAGCCCTTCAGGAGCGCGCGGTCCTCGGCCTCCAGCAGCGCCCACGTGCCGTAGAGGCTGGCCAGGACCCCGCCACGATCGATGTCCCCGATGATCACCGTGGGCAGCCCGAAGTGACGGGCCAGGCCCATGTTGACGTAGTCGCCCGCCCGCAGGTTGATCTCCGCCGGCGAGCCGGCGCCCTCGCAGACGATGAGCTCGTGGCGCGAGGCCAGGTCGGAGTAGGCGTCGTAGGCCGCCTCGGCGAGGTGCTTGCGCCCGGTGGCGTACTCCCCGGCGTCGAGCTCCCCGTCGGGACGGCCCATCAGCACGATGAAGCTGCGCCGATCCGTGCCCGGCTTGAGGAGCACGGGATTCATGGCGGCCTCGGGGGTGACGCCGGCGGCGGTCGCCTGCAGGTACTGTGCGCGTCCGATCTCGGCGCCGTCGGGGCAGACCATCGAATTGTTCGACATGTTCTGGGACTTGAACGGCGCGACATCGATGCCGCGCTGGCGAAGTGCGCCGCACAGGCCCGTGACGAGTGCTGACTTCCCGGCGTCGGAGCTGGTGCCGGTGAGCAGGATTCCGGTCATCGGGATGCCTTTCGTGATGGCGAATGTGTCGGGGCCTTGCGTGCTGACGAATGTGCGCGGATGAGCTGCCCGATTCCCAGGCAGGCCCCGGCCGCCAGGGCCGTGGCTGCGGCGGTGACCACGCGGACCAGTCGGGCACCGTCGCGCACCTGCCCGGCACGGGGCCGGTGGCCGTTGCCCAGCAGCCCACGGTGCTCGACCCTTCCCCCGGGGTAGACATTGCGTCCCCCCAATTGGACGCCGAGTGCGCCGGCCCAGGCGGATTCGCACCATCCGCCATTGGGGCTTGGATGGTTGCGGGCGTCACGGGCGACGATGCGAGCGGTGGTGACGACCCTCCCGCCCACGGAGGGTGCGCAGATCGCACCCAGGATGCCGGTGAGGCGTGCCGGGATCCAGTCAAGCCCGTCGTCCAGGCGGGCTGCGCACTTGCCGAAGTGCTCGAAGTGCTCGTTGTGGTGTCCGACCATCGCGTCCAGGGTGTTCGACGCGCGATGGATCAGCATGCCGGGAATGCCCGCGACCGATCCCCACCACAGGGATGCCACGCCCGAGTCGGCCGTGTTCTCTGCCAGGGACTCGATGGTTCCGCGGGCCAACTCCTGTTCCGGCATGGTGTCGGGGATGCGTCCGCACAGGTGGGGCAACCGGTCCCGGGCGGCGGACAGGTCGTCGCCTTCCAGCTCGTCGGCCATCTGCTCGCCCTCGGTGGCCAGCGACTGTGAGCCGATCACCAACCATCCTGCGGCCGCCGTTGCTGTCGCATGGGCCAGCGGATGGCGGCGGGTCGCGGCCTCCACGGCAACGCCGAGGGTGGCGACCGGCAGGAGGGCCACCACGAGATAGGCCGCGCCCTGACCGACAGAGTCGCGCCACATCTTCTTCTCCAGCCAGCCCGCCCATGTGCCAAACCAGGCCACGGGATGCCAGGGATTCGCCGGATCGGGGATGAGCCGATCCGCCGTCACAGCACTGATCAGGCCGACGGCACGGCTGCCCCAGCCGTGGTCGTCCGCGGCTAGGCTCACCGCATGCTTGATCGCGGCATCGATTTCGCCCTGGTGCGCCATGGGGAGTCCACCGGGAACATTGGTGGACGCGTGCTGGGGCACGAACTGGGTCCCGAGCTCACCACCCTGGGCCGGACGCAGGCCCGCGGCGCGGCCCATGGCCTGACCCGGTGGCATGCCGACATGTTGTGGAGCAGCGACATGGTTCGCGCCCGAAGCACCGCCCAGGAAATTGCCCAGACCACCCGCCTGCCGCTGAACTGCACGGCCCTGCTGCGTGAGCAGGACCACGGCGCGATGGATGGGCTGCCAGTGGGCGATCTTGTGGCGCAGCCGACGCCCGCCGGTCGCGAGATCACCGAGGTCCGGTGGGGTGGCGGGGAGAGCATCGCCGATGTCTATGCGCGCCTGCGGCTCTTCGTCATGATGGTGGCGGCGCGTGGTGCCCGGCGCGTGGTCGTCGTCGGACACGGCGACATGGCCTGTGCCTTCACGTCGATGCTCGCCGGGCTGGGACATCGGGACGTCGCTTGGGACCGCCTTGCCCATGGGCAGGTGCGTTACCTGGGTTGGGACGGCAGGGCGCTGCTGCCCTCGTGAGCCTGTGGGCTCGGACAAGAACCTCAAATCCACGGGCCGTCCTTCGCGGTGCACGCGCAGGCAGCTCGTGGGGCTGACCTTGCGCCGGGGCAATGTGGGGACACGTCCACAGTCGACCGGACTCGGGGCCGGGCCCCATCACCGTTGCGGGACAGTGCCGGATTCCCACCGGCTTCGCTGCGGACGCGCGCTGGCCGAGGCCAGCACATTGACCCTAGTACACCGGGTCAATGCCGAGGCGGGCGGTTGTTCTGCGGCTCACACGGGCCGTTCCGTGCCCAGATCGGTCAGGAAGCTGTTGGCCCACGCGTCGATGTCATGGCGGAAGACTTGCTTGCGCATGGAGCGCATGCGGCGCACATGGTTCGCATGGGTGTCGCCGGCGGCGCGCAACAGCTGGTTCTTCATGCCGTTGAGGTCGTAGGGATTGACCATGTAGGCCTGTTTCAGCTCCAGTGAGGCGCCCGCGAATTCGCTGAGCACCAGGGCACCGGCGTCCGAGTCGTGGGAGGCCACGTACTCCTTCGCCACCAGGTTCATGCCATCGCGCAGCGGGGTCACCACCATCACATCGGCGGCCCGGTACATCGCGGCCAGGGCCATCTTGGGGTAGCTGGCGTGGCGGTACTCGATGGGGGAGCGCCCGATGCGCCCGACGGACGAGTTGATGCGTCCGACCATCTCATCGATGATGCTGCGCAACACCTGGTAGCGCGCCACGCCCTCGCGGGTCGGGGTGGCGATCTGCAGGTAGACATTGCGCATCGGGTCGAGTTGCCCGGAGGTGAACAATTCGCCGAAGGCCCGCACGCGATGACGCAGGCCCTTGGTGTAGTCGAGCCGGTCGACGCCCAGGAAGATCTTGTCGGGATTGCCCAGGTCCTCGCGGAGCTGCTCGGCCTCGGCCCTCGCCTGTGGCGTGCGCGACAGGTCGAGGATCTCCTGCGCGTCAATGGAGATGGGATAGGCACGCGCTAGGATCACTCGGCCGTCGGGGGAGAAGATGCGGTCGCCCTGGGTGCGCATGCCGGCCAGGCGACGGACCAGGTGCGCGAAATTGCGGGCCGACCCGGGGTCCTGGAAACCGATCTGGTCGGAGCCGAGCAGTCCACTGATCACCTGGTAGCGCCATGGCAGTTGCATGAACAGCTCCGAGGGCGGAAAGGGAATGTGCAGGAAGAACCTGATCTTCAGGTCGGGACGCATTTGACGCAGGAGCGCGGGCACATTCTGCAATTGGTAGTCCTGGACCCACACAGTGGCGCCGGGTGCGGCGACCTCCGCCGCAGCGGTGGCGAACCGTTGGTTCACCTCCATATAGCTGTCCCACCATTCACGGTGGTATTCAGGGTGCTCGACGCAGTCGTGGTAGAGCGGCCAGAAGGTGGCGTTCGACATGCCCTCGTAGTACTCATTGAATTCCTGGGCCGACAGGTCCACGGGCATGATGCCATAGCGGGTCTTCTCAGATGAGGGTGTAGGTCGGCCGGGCGCGTCGGTCCGCAGATAGACGTCGAGGTCTCCCGACGATGGAGGTTCCTACGCCATCCATCCGAAAGACCTCGACGTGTCCGACGCTACCCCGCCGGCCGGCTTCGGCCGCCCTGACCTGACCGCCTTCGCTCGACTCGACGGCCTCGGTCTGAGCGTGACCGGACAACGACTTGAACCGGATCGTGCGGTCCTCGCGTGCCGCGTGGTGGAACCAGATCAGTGGTGCCGACGGTGCGGCAGCGAAGGCGCTGCTCGTGACACCGTGATCCGGCGGTTGGCCCACGAGCCGCTGGGCTGGCGACCGACCGTGCTGGAAGTTGTAGTGCGCCGCTACCGCTGTGCCGACTGCGGACACGTGTGGCGCCAAGACACCAGCGCCGCGGCGGAGCCACGCGCGAAGCTCTCGCGCACCGGGCTGCGGTGGGCGCTGGAAGGGATCGTGGTCGCACACCTCACCGTCGCCCGTGTCGCCGAGGGACTCGGGGTCGCGTGGGACACCGCCAACAACGCGGTCCTGGCTGAAGGCAAGCGGCTGCTGATCAACGACCCCACGCGGTTTGAGGGCGTGAAGGTCATTGGCGTCGATGAGCACGTCTGGCGCCACACCAGGCGTGGCGACAAGTACGTCACCGTGATCATCGACCTCACCCCGGTCCGCGATGGCGCCGGCCCAGCAAGGCTGCTGGACATGGTCGAGGGCCGGTCGAAGGCGGCGTTCAAGACCTGGCTCGCCGACCGCGACGACGCCTTCCGTGACGCGGTCGAGGTGGTCGCGATGGACGGCTTCACCGGGTTCAAGACCGCCGCTGCAGAGGAGATCCCGGACGCGGTCACGGTGATGGATCCCTTCCACGTCGTGCGCCTGGCCGGTGACGCCCTCGACAGGTGCCGGCGCCGGGTCCAACTCGCGATCCACGGGCACCGTGGGTTCAGGGACGACCCGCTCTACAAGTCGCGGCGCACGCTGCACACCGGCGCGGACCTGCTCACCGACAAGCAGAGCGACAGGCTACGCGCGCTGTTCGTTGATGACGCTCACGTCGAGGTCGAGGCGACCTGGGGTGTCTACCAGCGCATGATCGCCGCCTATCGCCACGAGGACCGGCAACGTGGCCGCGAGCTCATGGAGAAGCTGATCACCGACCTCAGCGCCGGCGTCCCCAAGGTGCTCACCGAGCTCACCACCCTGGGCCGGACCCTGAAGAAGCGAGCCGCTGACGTGCTCGCCTACTTCGAACGACCCGGCACCAGCAACGGGCCGACCGAGGCGCTCAACGGACGGCTCGAACACCTGCGCGGCTCCGCACTCGGGTTCCGCAACCTGACCAACTACATCGCCCGAAGCCTGCTCGAGACCGGCGGCTTCAGACCCCAACTCCTACACCCCCGATTGGGATGAGCCGCCATAGCCATCGAAGGTGAAGGGCTCGATATGTTCGTCGGCCGAGCCGACCCAGCCGACCCAGGTGCCACCATGGTCCTTCATCACGGGGATGAGGGCCGTCACCAGGCCGCCGGGAGACAGGGCCCAGCCCGAGGAGTCGTCGTCATTCTGTACGCGATCTACCGGAAGCCTGTTGGCCACCACGACAAACTGTGATGTGCCGGCGGCAGGGGCATCGCGCGGTACGGGATCTTCGGTACGTCCATCGTCGGCGGGCGCACTGGGGATGGATTGTTGATCCTCACTCACGACACAGACCTCCTCGGCTGTTCTCTTGGTCTGAGGCTACCAATCCGTGCGCCCACGAATTCTGCGACGGCGGGCTGCGCAGGGCTCCCGGGGATTTCTCCCGGAGCGTCCGGCGGCTCGCGTGACACCGGTTGGGGCAGTGTTCTGGCACAGTGGATGGCATGACGAGCGGATCAGATCTGGTCAGTTTTCCCACCGACGAGGGCAGGGCGACGACCGAGGCGATAATCGATGATCCCAGTAACGCATTGATCTGCCTGGACTTTGACGGCACCCTGGCACCGATCGTCGCTGACCCACAGGATGCCAGGCCTGATCCTGAGGCGATGGCGGCGCTGGAACGACTGCTCACCCGGGTGGGTCGGGTGGCGATCGTGACCGGTCGGCCGGTCGATGTGGCGCTCCAACTGGGCGGCTTCGCGATGCTTCCGGACACCAGTCGACTTCGTGTATTCGGCCAGTACGGAGCGGAGACCTGGAACGGCGCGACCGGGCACATCCACGTGCCCGCGCAACCGCCGGCCATCGGCGAGGCGAAACTGCAGATCGAACGCATGTTGGCCGACCTGTCGGCGCAGAATCCGGCACTGCGGGGAACCGCGATCGAGGACAAGGGGCTGGCGATTGGCGTGCACACACGCCGCGCAGCCGATCCCGCCGAGGCGCTGGTGGAACTGACCCCCCGGCTGGACACCCTTGCCGACCGGCTGGGCCTGATCACCGAACCGGGTCGCAATGTGGTGGAGCTGCGCGCCGGTCACAGCGACAAGGGTGATGTGGTGGCCAAGCTGTTGGACGATCCCTCGATCGGCGCGGCTGCCTTCTGCGGCGACGACCTGGGTGACATCTCCGCGTTCGCCGTGCTCATCAAGTGGCGGCGTCGCACCGGACGGCGTGCGGCCTGCGTGGTGTCCGCCTCGGATGAGGTGCCCAGCCTGCGCGAACGCGCCGATGTGCTGTGTGAAGGACCCTCCGGCATTGCGGCCTGGCTCACCTCCCTCACCAGCACCGGCAGTTGAGCCGGGCGTTCCGATGCGGCGGGGCTGATACAGATCTGGCGACGGGCCGATTCGCGTCGATAGAGTAGCCCAGCCGGGGCGTTAGCTCAGCAGGTCAGAGCAGGGGACTCATAATCCCTGGGTCGTGGGTTCGAGCCCCACACGCCCCACTGCAAAACACGTAGTCAGAGCGTGATTCGAGCGACTCGTCAAGTGCCTCGGTAGCACATCGGTAGCGTACGCGGTGGCAAGTGAGTTCGAGCACTCGCACATGCAGAAGAGCCGCCGACCGAAATGGTCAGCGGCTCTTCTGCATGTGGGCGCCCACCAGCGCCTACTCCCAGTTCAGGATCGGCCGATTGTTGATGTCACGGAACGATCCGGTGGCGATCATGATGATGTCGACGATCCACCCGATGCCAAGGCATCCTGCCGTGAGCAACCAGACGATTCCGGTGCCGGCCTTGCCCGTATAGAACCGATGAACACCGAGCCATCCCAGGAATATGCACAGCAGCAGGGCCGCCGTGCGGTTCTTGTCACTGACGGGCGGCTGTCCGAAGGCCTGTTGGTAGCCGCGCTGGCCCTGCGCCGGCGTCTGGGAGCCTCCTGCTGCGGAGGGTCACTGGGCACCTGCCGGAGAGCCCACGGCGACGAGATGGGCGGGAACTGCGGCTAGCACTGTCGTCCGTAGACGTTGGCATTGATCCATCCGGGACCAATATCGGGACCCTGGGCGAGATCCAGAACGACATCCGCCGTTGGCCGACCGTCGGTCACCAGCGCCCGGCGCGCCGCACCGGCGTGTGCAGGCTCGCCACCGTGTGACATCGGGACTGTCCGTTCAGCAGGTGGGCCAGCTCGTCGGCGCGGTTCTCCTCGCCGATCACCTGCGTGGGCCGTCCCGGGCGGCAGGACCACATGCGGTTCGTCGGGCAGGCAGGCGCGCACCCCGATTCGGGTGCTGAAGAAATCGCGGTTTCCCCGGGGCGTGACCAGGTCCGGCCACAGGCGCGGCTGACCGGCTCCGCTCCACCGGCTTGCTGCCCGCTGGCAGCTGTCCCGGCCCGCCGTCAGGCTGCAGTGAGCATCGCCATCGCCAATTCGCGCAGGCCGCCGGCACGAAGTCCGGGCCAACCGTGCACCTGGTCAACCCAGTTCCCGGGGATTCTGGACGCTCCGTAGGCGGCCCCGAGCAGTCCACCAGCGATGGCGGCCACGGTGTCGGTGTCATTGCCGATGGAGACCGCCTCCTGCAGGGCTGCGGCGATGTGTTGCGTCCCGTCGAGGTGTGCGGTGGCGTGGATCGATGCCCAGGCCGCCTGGAAGGCGGTCACTGTGTAGCCATTCGGGGTGAAGCTGGACGGCGGTCCGTCCTCCGCGGATGCGATCTGGCGTTGCCACCACGATCGCCGCTCGGGGGCGAGCTGTGGGAGTCCGCTGCGAACGTCCAGATTGCCGGTGAGGACCGCGTTGCGCACGGCCAACGACCACAGCACGGACGACTCGATGCAGCGCGGTTCGCCGTGCGTCAGCGCGCAAACCCGCGCGGCCGCGCTGGCGGTCTCCTCGGCGGAGCCCACGGCGGCCAGTCCCACGACGGATGTCCTCATGAGTCCGCCGTTGCCGGCCTGGCCCCGCCGCCCGACATCGCGAGCGATGGCCGTCATCGCCTCGCCGAGGCCGACGCCGTCATGGCGGGACGCCATCTCGAGGACGGTTGCGGTCTGATTGCCGATGTCCGAGGCTGCGTTGTGCTTCCAATCGATGAACGCTGCGGCGACGGCATCCAGTGCATCCGACCGCGTGAGGCGAGTGCCGGACGCCGCGACGCGCGCAACGCAGACTGCCATCTGGGTGTCGTCGGACCATTCACCGGGTTCATAGGGCCCCAGGCCACCACCCACCATCCGCGCATCACCCGCGCGAATCGGGGCGGCGAACTCGTAGGGCACGCCCAGGGCGTCGCCCACTGCCTGGCCCACCAGAACACCGGCTGCGCGGTCCATGACCTGCGGTGAGAACTCCATGCGTCAGGCCTTCCCGCCGAGGCCAACAAGCTCCGGGCCACGCGCGGCCGGGGGTGACGGCCGGAGCCCGTCAGGCCGGGGGACACAGCTGCTTCGCGAACGATTCATGGTCCCCACAGTTCCGGCCCTCCCAGTTGAACCTCGGCGCGGGCGGCGGCCGGGTCAATGCTGATGCGCAGGACATCACCCGGTTTGGCGTCCAACGAGCGCAACATGGGGAGCCACCCCCAGCTGAAGAAGTGTGATGCGCCGAATTTCGCCCTACCGAGCGATTCCGACGCCCGCACGATGTCCAGCGCACTGCCGGCGACGAGACGATGGACCTCGGGCGCAAACGACAGGACGCCCGTTGCGAGGCATGATGTGGTCACGTCCATGGTCTGGATGGCGCCGCCGGGGATGAGTGAGGAACTCTTCCTGTGCGGCTCCGCCTCCGAGCGGGCCCGGGCGGCCCGGCGAATTCGCTCCACTGCCTGCATATCGGGTTCACTGCCGCGAAGCCCCCAGACGTTCTGGGCGAACTTCTGCATCCACTCCGCGTAGGTGGTCCATACGGTCGATGTGCCCGGGGCGATTCCGGCTTCTCGGCACGCCTCGCGCAGCGATTGGCGGTCCATCACCTGATAGGGGGAGCTCTTCAGGATGTCGATCATCGTCGCCGTGACCCCACCAAGGACCTCGTGGTAGTCGAGGGGCTCGAGCGCTCTGACCTGGTCCCCATCGACCTCGAATCCCGAATGGTTCCCGAAGAAGGCCCGCATCGCCTCCACTGGCGGAAGGAGCTCGAGGCGGCGGAACTTCCACAGGCGCTGCGCACCCTCGTGAATGGAGGTGATCGTTTGGGGCGAATTGACTGACAGGATCGATCGGGCGGTGTTCACAAGCCGATTGGCATGGGGGCCCTGGTCATCCTTGTGGACCCACAGCCAATCGCCGAACCACCGCACCGTGGGTTCGGCTCGCAGGATGCGCTGCACTGCTGCGGGATCGGGCGACTCGGACGGGGTCATGAGGGCGTGGCAGATTGTCGGCTCATCCGAATCCAGGGTGTAGTCGGGTCTGAACCCGCCGGTCTCGAGCAGGGATCTGGCGATGTAGTTGGTCAGGTTGCGGAACCCCCGCGCCGAGCCGCGCAGGTGCTCGAGCCTGCCGTTGATCGCCTCGGTGGGCCCGTTGGAGGTGCTGGGCCGGTCGAAGTAGGCCAGGACGTCGGCGGCGCGCTTCTTCAGCGTCCTGCCGAGCTTGGTGATCTCGACCAGGGCCTTGGGGACGCCGGTGCTGATCGAGTCGATGAGCCGGGCCATCAGCTCGCGGCCGTGGCGCCGGTTCTCGTGGCGGTAGGCGGCGATCATGCGCTGGTAGACGCTCCAGGTGACCTCGACCTCGACGTGGGCGTCGTCGGCGAACAGGGTGTCCAGTCGGTCCTTCTGCTTGTCGTTGAGCAGGTCGGCGCCGGTGGACAGGGTCCGGCGGGCGGCATAGAGCGGGTCGCCCTTGCGGCCGCGGTGCCCACAGATGGCCTGCTGAACTCGCCGTCGGCACTCATCGAGCGCCTCGCCAGCGAGGCGCGTGACGTGGAAGGGATCTAGCACGGTCACCACGTCGGGCAGTTCCTCGACGGCGGCGGTCTTGAACCCGGTGAAGCCGTCCATCGCGACCACCTCCACGCCGTCGCGCCACTCCTGCGGGCGGTCGGCCAGCCAGGTCTTGAACGCCTGCTTGGAGCGTCCTTCGACCATGTCCAGCAGCCGTGCCGGGCCGGTGCCATCTCGCACTGGGGTGAGGTCGATGATCACGGTGACGTACCTGTCGCCGCGACGGGTGTGCCTCCACACGTGCTCATCGACCCCGACGACCTTCACCCCCTCGAAGCGGTGCTCCTCGTCGATCAGCACCCGCTTGCCCTCGGCCAGAACGGCGTCGTTGGCGGTGTCCCAGGCCACCCCGAGCCCCTCGGCGACCCGAGCCACGGTCAGGTGCTGGACCACGATCCCTTCCAGCGCCCACCGCAGAGCGCGCCGAGACAACTTGGCCCGGGGCTCGGCCGCGGCGGTGGTGTCCTGGCGCCACACATACCCGCAGCCGCTGCAGCGGTAACGGCGCACGACGACCTCCAGCGTCGTGGGCCGCCAGCCCAGTGGTTCGTGGGTAAGCCGTCGGACCACGGTGTCACGTGGTCTCCCTTCGCAGCCGCAGCGCCGGCACCACTGGTCGGGCTCGACCACCTGGCAGGCCAATACGGCACGATCCGGCTCGAGTCGCTGCCCGGTGACAACGAGGCCGAGTTCGTCGAGGCGGCAGAAGGCAGTCAGGTCGGGGCTGGCGAACGCATCAGCGCGCCCGCCGACGGTAGCGTCGTGCACGTCGAGGTCTTTCGGGCTGAGTGTGTAGGAGCTCTCATCCTCGGGAGACCTCGACCTCTATCCGGCCACCGACGCGCCGGCCCGCCGCGCGACGTGCGCTACACCCTCATCTGGGAAGAGCCAGATTGTCGTGATCGTGGTCATCCCGAAGGAACTGGTCTGTCGGTTGGCCATGGGCAGCGATTTCGTGACCTGCATCTGCGTTCCCCTGACGAGCCATCCGTCCACGACGACCAGGTCGTCACCGATGAGCTCCCCGGCCGAAGTGCCCGTGAGCTTGAGGAGATTGAGGAATCCCTCGCCGGTCAGGGTCGGGCGGGACAGCCCCAGGGGCGCCAGATATCTGCCAACAGGTTCTGCCGCCGGTGAATACTGCGCAATCGTCAGGGCAATCATCCAGAGTTGCGCGCGCAGCATTCCCTGAAGGGCGGGCGTGATCCGGGCCATGACTTGTCGGATTCGCTCGCGTGAAACCCCCAGGAGATCGCCTGCTTGGTTGAGCGTTGCCACGGCGCCTCGTGTTCCGGCGCGTGAAGCGATTGCGGCCAGCCACAGGTCGGTGGGGTCCTTGCCGAACGATGAGCGGTAGGCCGCGGCAAGGAGCTCTTCGAACTCATCTTCGAGCGTGTGCGCATCCATGTGGGCGATTCCTTGTGTGGGATTTTCTCAGCTGCGGGGGACAGCCTCGGCTCCGGAAACACCGTGATGTCGGAGCTGGTGTCGACCCTAATGGCCGGCACCCACACAATTCGGAACTCGGTAACTCGGGATGACTTCCAGCGGGCGAGCCCGGACAGGGGAACCCGTCGAAGACCCCATCCCACGGCGCCTTGGAGCTGCGCCGGGGGCTAACCCTCCCCGGATACCTGGACGTATTCCACGATGTTCCCATCGGGATGGCGCGCAACCTATCGGGGACCATTGGGTCCCTCGGCAGGACCTTCCAGCAACTGGCCGCCGGCCTTGGTCACCGCAGCGACCACCTCGGCCACATCGCGCACCGCGATCGTCGCCGCATGGGAGCGCACCCGGGCGTCTGCCCCCTCGATCAGGAGAAAATCGCCGACCCGGGCCAGCCGGGTGGCGCCGAACGTGAAGGTGTGCGGCGATGATTGCCCGGTCAATTGCTCATACAGGGGTAACGAGCCTGCCAGGTCGTCAACGTAGATCCGCGCCAGGACCCTGATCACATTCCCCTCAGACATGGCCCCATTGTGGGCCCGCGCACAGCGCCCGACCATCACGGCGGGAAAGCGGTGGTGTCCTCCGCGGACGGACTCAGCCCTCCCGCACCCCGAGTTCCAGCGGGGCGGCGAAGAACCGCAGCTCGTGCCAGCTTGCCTCATTGAACGCCTGCCACATCCGGTGCCGTCCGGGCTCGGTGCTCCGGGCTGCGGCGGCCCCGGCGAAACCGATCGCCTGACGGGTCTGTTCGGCAAATTCCTCGTCCGAGTAGGTATCAAGCCAGGAACCGTAGCGATGCCCGGGGCGGTTGAGTCGTGCCAACCGTGCTCCCACGTCGGCGTAGATCCAATAGCAGGGCAGCACCGCGGCCACGATCTGCCCGTAGTCACGGCCGGCGGCCACGTCGGCAAGCTGGTCCAGGTAGGCCTGCGTGACCGGGCTGGGCGCCAGGTGGGCCATGGCATCGGCCGGAATCCAGGACTTGTGCAGCTCAAGCTCCATCGCCACCGAGCTCTGGGCGCCATGGGTCCAGAACTCCTGTTCTGCCGGGGTTGGCGACACCTCACCGGCAGCGGCCAGGATCCGGGCATAGTCGTGCAGGTAGAGGGCGTCCTGACGCAGGTACCACAGGAAGGCCTCACGGGGCAGGCTGCCGTCGCCCAGTCCACGGATGAATTCCAGCTCGTCGATCTGGCGACGGATGTCACCAATGCGGCCCCACCAACCGTCGGTGATCTGCCGGCCAACGGCCGCCGGGCCGGAGGTGGGGGGATCGGTCTGCATGCGCATCAAGGCGACATCCCTTCGTTGGTACGGCCTGGACCAGGTTCGACGGGCGCGATCTCGACCCGCTGGGGCGCCCCGTGACATGGGTGTGGCCGTCAGCGTAGCGTCGGCCCCACCGCGGGGGCGGTAGCGACTCTCGTGATCGCTTCTGTTGCTGCATAGACTGCATGCCATGGCCGGACGTATCAATGACGAGGACATCGCCCTCGTTCGTGAGCGTGCCCGCATCGACAACATCGTCGGTGCCTATGTCACCCTTCGCAATGCCGGGGGCGGCTCGCTGAAGGGCCTGTGCCCCTTCCATGACGAGAAGACGCCCAGCTTCCAGGTGACGCCGGCCCGCGGCCTGTTCTACTGCTTCGGCTGCGGGGTGGGCGGCGATGTGATCACCTTCATGCAGAAGATCGACAACCTCACCTTCACCGAGGCGGTCCAGACCCTGGCCGACAAGGTGGGGGTGCAACTGCGGATCGTCGACGACGGCAAGCCGTCACTCCCGGCCGGGCTGCGGGTCCGCATCATGGAGGCCAACAAGCTGGCCGCCGAGTTCTACTCGAAGGCGCTGGCCGCTCCGGAAGCGCTCGAGGCGCGGCGCATGCTCGACGGGCGTGGCTTCGACCGTCCGGCGGCCGAACACTTCGGCGTGGGCTATGCGCCCCGTGACGGACGCGCCCTGCACCGCCACCTCAACCACGCCGGATTCCGTGACGACGAGCTCGTATCAGCCGGCCTCATCCGCGAACATGGGGGTTGGGACTACTTCCAGGGCCGGGTGATGTGGCCGATCAAGGACTCCGGGGCGTCAGTGCTCGGATTCGGTGCCCGCCACCTGTATGACGATGACCGGCTGCCCGCCAAGTACATCAACACGCCCGAGACGCCGGTCTACAGGAAGTCGCACGTGCTCTATGGCCTTGACCTGGCCCGGCAGAACATCGGCAAGAAGCTCCAGGCCGTGGTGATGGAGGGCTATACCGACGTGATGTCCGCCCACCTCGCCGGCGTGGACACGGCGGTGGCGGTCTGTGGCACCGCCTTCGGGCCGGACCATGCCCGGCTGCTGCAACGGCTGATGGGCAACAACGATTCGACCCAGGGCGAGATCGTCTTCACCTTCGACGGAGACAAGGCCGGTCAGGCGGCCGCACTGAAGGTGTACAAGCTGGACCGCTCCTTCACCACCCAGACCTATGTGGCCGTCGAACCGAACGGCCTGGATCCCTGTGACCTGAGAATGGCCAAGGGCGATGCCGCAGTACGCGAACTTGTCGGACGTCGCGAGCCCCTCTACCGCTATGTGATGGCCCACACGGTCGCCGGATACGACCTGGATCGGGCCGACGGCAGGGTCGCTGCGGTGCGAGCGGCGGCCGGGATGCTGGCCTCCATCCGCGATGCCAACCTGGTGGGGGAATATGTGCGGGACCTGTCCCGACTGGTCGGCATGGACGTGGACGAGGTGCGGCGCATCCTCAAGCAGGCCCGCAATCAGGGTGCCGGCGGACGCCGCGAGCCCCCGGTGCCGGTGGTCAGCGAGGATGCCGATCCGGTGGAACCGGGCGACTCCCCGGGGTGGCCCGATCGCAATGACCGGAACCTGGATGTCGAGCGGGGCACGTTGAAGCTGATGCTCCAGCATCCGACGTTGTTCGATACCGCCTGGAACGGCGTGTCGACCTCCGATTTCACCCACCCGGCGTTCCGGGCGTTGTTCGGCGCGATCCTGTCGACCCCCTATGTCCCGACCGGATGGACCGACAGCCTTCAGCAGGCCACCGGCGACGAGCTGGTCCGCCAGCTGGAGATTGCACTCCTGGTGGAGCCCATCCTGCGCAGTCCGGATGAGGGATATGCCTCGGCCTACACCTCGCGCCTGAAGCTGCTCACCACGGCTCGGGCGATCGACGATCTCAAGTCGCGGCTGCAGCGGACCAATCCGCTCCAGGACAAGGACGCCTACGACGCCATGTTCATGAAGCTGCTCGACCTCGAGACCAGCCGCAAGAAGCTGTCCCAGGCCAGTCTCGGCCTCACCGAATAGGGCCCCGGCCCCACGCCCGACCCCAACGGCCGTCCACAGGCCCGGGAACGCCCTGCCGGATCATCCACAGGCATGGTGGCGCCGACGACCCGCCGGCAGACTGCCGCCATGGACGCCACACAGATTGCCAGCATCTCCCCTCGCCTGGACGCAGCCGATGAGCGGGAGCTCGCCCGCCTGATCGAGGCCGGCGTCTTTGCCGGCCATGCCCTCGAGCAGGACCAGTCGCCCTGCGGTGCCAGTGCTGAGGAGCTGAGGCAGGTGGTGGCGCACGGTGAGTTGGCGTGGCAGAAGTTCTTCGAGGGCAATATCTCCCTGGTGCGTTGTGTGGTCGCCCGTTGGGTGCCGGTCACCCACCCTGATTCGGAGGATCTGGTGCACGAGGGATGCATGGGCCTGGTGGAGGCGATCATGCGCTTTGACCATGCACTTGGATGGCGGTTCAGCACACTCGCCTGGTACCTGGTGTCCCAGCAGGTTGCCATCGCCGCAGTGGGTAATCGCAGCTGTGGATCAGGCACCGTTGCCCATGCCCGGCGCGTGGCGCGGATCGAACGTGCCCGATCACGCGCGTCGGCCAGCCGTGGGGCGCCGGTGTCAGACCGCGAAGTGGCCGATCTCGTGGGTCGCTCGGTGGAGGCCGTGCGCCGCGACCTGGGCCAGGCCCGGCGCGTCGAGGCCGATCAGGACATCCTGGAGCAGACCATCCCCGACGAACGACCCGTCCACGATGTCAGCTTCCTGTCGGAACTGGCCGATCAGGAACGCCGTGTCCTGGAGCTCAATTTCGGGATCCGCAACGGGCGCGCGCAGACGCTCGTGCAGATCGCGGAGCACATGGGAATGAGCGTCTCGGCGGTGTCCCGCCTCAAGCAGCGGGCCCTGCGTCGGGGCCGGGCATTGGTCCACGCCGAACTCGCCGCCTGACCGACCGCGCCGATCATGCGGGCTTGCCGGACCCCGGAGGCCCGTCGGACAGGAACGCTGTCACAGGGCGGAATCCGCAATGGGCCACAATTGGGTCATGGCATCTTCTCGTGACACCCATGCCGGCCCCGGCCGGGAACAGCTCAAGGCGCTGTCGACTGTCCTGGGTCATCGACCCTCCGTGCTGGCGACGGCTTCGGGACCCACCGGGACCTGCCTGGCCACGCCGGAGGCCTTCTGCGTGCTGACGACCGAGGTGCCCACATCCGACGCCGGGCAGTCCGGCCGGGGAACGTGGCAGGTCATCGGTTGGGAGAACATCCAGAATGGCGATTGGGACAACGCCACCAAGACCCTGTCGTGGCTCCTGCTCGACGGCACGGTCGGACAGATCGCCGTGACGACCACGGATCGTCTCCCGGGAGTCTTCCGCGAACGGGTGCGGGCGTCCATCCTGGTGGAGGACACCAGTGAGGTCTCGGAGGGAAAGGGCTCGGTGCTCATCGCGGGACGTCGCAATCCGGTGGCCGACGGTCCCATCACCTGGACTGCACAGCCCCTCAAGCGCACGAACATGGCGGACCCCGAAGTCCGGGAACACATCGTGCGCCGCACCGCTGAGCTGCGCGACGAGTACGAGCTGTGAGCGACCGCCCCAGGCGCCCGGATTTTTCTTGACAGGTCATTGCTGGTATCGTTTTACGAGCGTTGGGCAGCTTGCCCAGCCGATCCCTGGTAGCTCAATTGGCAGAGCATCTGACTGTTAATCAGAGGGTTACTGGTTCGAGTCCAGTCCGGGGAGCCAACCATGTGAGGGCACCCGCCGGTATCCGGCAGGTGCCTTTTCCATGTCCCGACATCACGCCGGCTGTGGCCGCACGGGCCGTGCCCCGGGAGCCCGCGAGGCGCCCCGGGTACGCGACCGGGACGCGCCACCGAACCCTGTTCAGCCCGGTGGCGCGTCGCCGGGTCCCGATTACGCGGCGGCGATGGGTGCCGGCTGACCGATTCGGGCCAGCAGCTGGGTGTACCAATCAAGGGTGATGTCGAAGGGCTTGTGGCCCGCGATCCGCTTGAAGTCGATCACGCTCAGCTTGTCGCCTGCCTCCTCGTCCTGACCGACCACGCCGGGGGTGCCGGCCAGCGCCGCATCAACCGCCATCGTGGCGGTGGCGGCGATGAGCTCCAGGTCCTGGGCATTCGACTTGGCGGAGCGGCTGAAGTAACCGGACTTCTGCACCATGGTCTTGCCCGCACCGATGCGCTCGGCGAACTGCTTGGCGAACCACGCCCCGGGATTGATCTTGTCGAGCTGCACGTGGCCGAAGGCGTCAGTGGGCACCTCCTGGCCCGTGGCCTGCATCTGGGCGACGATATCGGGAACGCCGGCTCCCTCCGAGATGAAGATATTGACGCTTCCCACCTCGTCCATCACGGTGCGCAGGCGCTCGGCCTCGGCGTCCAGGTCGATCGTGGCCTCCGGCACGTACAGGGCGTGGATATCCCAGCCACGTCGGTCGAGACCGGCCTCCGGGAGCCACTGCTGCGCGTCGAGCCAGGCCACGTAACGCCGCGAGGTCTCGGCCGCCAGATAGCCGCAGTTGCGGCCCATGATCTCGTGGATGATGAGTTCGCGCGGAGCAGCATTGTGCTCGGCGATCACATTCGCCGCGAAGCGGGCCCCCTCGTCGGCGGCCGTCCAGGCACCCAGCGACTGGCGGATGGGCACGATGTCGTTGTCGATCGTCTTGGGCAGCCCCACAACCGTCAGCGGGTAGTCATGCTGTGCCAGGTAGGCGGCCAGGTCGGCGGCCGTGGTGTTGGTGTCGTCGCCCCCGATCGTGTGCAGCACGTCGACCCCGTCGGCAATCAGCTGATCGGCGGCAACCTTGAGGGGATCATCGCCGGAAGCAACCAGGCCCCGCGCAACCAGGTCCTTCACATTGGTGAGCTTGACCCGGGAGTTCCCGATCGGTGACCCGCCGAAGCTGAAGAGCCGGTCGTAGTGTGCGCGCACGGCAGGGGAGAACTCGAGGGAATCGCCCTTGAGCAGGCCCTCATAGCCATAGCGATAGCCGATGAGGGTCGTTTCGGGTGATACCTCGGTATAGCGCTTGATGAGCTCAGCGATGGCCGAGGAAAGACAGGGGGCGAAGCCACCAGCGGTCAGCAGAGCGACCTTTTTCACCATTGAGATGGGCCTTTCTTGTGAATGAGTGTCGGCCTGCCGGGCAGCGGCCGACCACCCTCAGCCTAAGGCAATCGGCGGGCGCGCGCCGTGCGGGCACCGCCCGGTCCCATGGCCGTACCGGGCACCCGGTTGGGCACCTGTGTCGGCGGCACCGCGGGCACGAAGCTTGTCGCCGCGCCCGGCGCTGTGTGACAGTAGGGGCCAACCCCCCCAGGAGAACTCCATGAACCATCCACGACGTGAAGTGCGCCCTCGGCCTGACGACGAGCGCGGCGCGAGCGTGAGCGTCCTCATCGCCGCGTGCATTCCCGCTTTCATCCTCATCTGCGGCCTTGCCGTCGACGGGGCCCACCAGGTCAGCGCGCAAAGGGCCGCGACGGTCACTGCGGCGCAGGCTGCACGCGTGGGCAGCGACTCCGCGGCAACCGGCCGCCTCAATGGCCTCGACGCCCGCCAGGAGGCGATGCGCGCCGCCCGGGAGCATGTGGGCACCCAACCCGGCATGGCCTGCACAGTGGGGATCGACGCGAATGATCGGGTACACGTCGAGGTGAGCACCCGGGCGGACACCGCCTTCCTGTCGATCGTCGGGATCAACCACCTGAACGCCCGCGGCGCGGCGACGGCAGAGCTGCGCCCGGTCTGAACAGGGGCATTTCACGCCACTTGCCCGGCACGCACGCCTCAGCAGTGTGGATTGCCTAGTCTTGGGCCATGGCTCGTTATTACCCGGTTCACCCGGAGAATCCGCAGGCCCGCTCGATCCACCAGGTGGCCGACCTGCTCCGCGAGGGCGCGGTGATCGCCTATCCGACCGATTCCGGCTTTGCCCTGGGCACCTTGTTCGGCAACAAGGAGGGCATCGACACGATGCGGCGCATCCGTGATCTGGATGAACGCCACCACCTGTCCGTCGTGGTCAGCGAGTTCGCCCAGCTGGGCCGCTACGTCGACATGGACAATCGCGAATTCCGCGCGATCAAGGCCTCGACGCCGGGCCCCTTCACCTTCATCCTGCGTGCCACCCGTGAGGTGCCCCGCAGCATGCAGCACCCCAACAAGACGGTGGGCGTGCGGGTGCCCGACCATGTCACCGCCCTGGCCCTGCTCGACGAGCTCGATGAACCGCTGGTCTCCAGCACGCTGATCCTGCCGGGTCAGGAAGAGCCGATGAGCGAGGGCTGGCAGATCAAGGAAGCACTGGACAATGACATCGCCGCCGTGCTCGATTCCGGCGACGTTGGCCATGTTCCCACGACCGTGGTCGACCTGACCGGCGAAGAGCCGGTGGTGGTCCGCCGCGGCGGTGGCAAGACCGAGCTGTTCGACTGACCTGCGGACCTGCCTTCCTGCTGCCGACGCGGGCAGCGGGAGGGCGCCGTCAGCCGGTGAGTGCCAGGGATGCGCCCAACGCCGCGACGATGGGCACCAGCAACAACCACAGTGTCGGCGTGGTCGTGCGGCCACGCCGTCGCGCGTGGGCGATGAGGAATCCCGCACCCAGCCCGATCAGGAAGCCACCCAGGTGACCCTGCCAGGCGATTCCCGGCACGATGAAGTCAAAGACGAGATTGATGCCGAGCAGCACCCAGATTCCGGTGTTGCGAATGCCGGCAAGCTTGTAGAGGCCGACGAGCAGGCCGAACAGGCCGAAGACCGCAGCTGACGCGCCCACGACGGCGCTGTGGGTGCCCGACAGTGCTGCGAACAGAATGAACAGTGCGCTGCCGCCCAGTGCGCTCAACAGATAGCTGAGCACATAGTCGCGGCGTCCGATGGCCGGTTCGATGGCCCGGCCCAACAGCCACAACATGAGCATATTTCCCGCAATGTGCATGAATCCCGACACCGAATGCGCAAACGCCGAGGTGATCAGCCGCCACGGTTGGCTCTGCCACGACCAGGTGGTCAGGATGACGTCGCGGTTGAATCCGGGCACCACCAGCTGGCACAGCCACACCACCACGCAGATGGCGATGATGGTGTAGGTGACCGGCATGGAACTGTGCGTTCGTGCCCAGCCGCCCTGGGCCGGTTGGTTGAACCAGTGCTGGGAGCGTGCGTGGGCTCGTGGCGGGGTCGGATACGACGACTGGCGCGGCGGGGGCTGCCGCGGGGGCGGTGTTGCGGAGCCGGAAGGTGGGTTCCATCCGCCGTAGCGGGGCGGGGGACCGAAGGAGCCCGCACCGGGCACCTGCCCGCTGCCGGGTGACTGGCTGCGCGGAGGCTCGAAATCGGGGCGCTCGGGAGGTGCGTCCCCGGAACCAGAATCGTCATTCATCCATCGAGCCTATGTTGCCGGCCACCATGCCCACGCACTGACCATGCCCCGTCCCCGACGCAAGGGGGATCCGGCCCCGGGGCGGGGAGTTGTGCCGGCGATGAAATCGAGGATTGGCAGGGCGCCAAGACGCGATCATTTTCAATTACATGGCAGGATGGGGACATGGCTACTTGGGTTTTTCTCCACGCACACCCCGACGATGAGAGCACCCAGACATCCGGAACGATGGCGATGGCCCATGAGCGCGGAGACCGCGTAGTGCTCGTGGTGGCCACCGACGGCGAGCAGGGCACCACGCCCCCGGACCTCAAGCCGGGGGAGAGCGTCAGTGATCGACGCCACGCCGAACTCACCGCGGCTGCCGCGGTGATCGGGATCGATCGGGTCGTCTGGCTCGGCTATGCCGATTCCGGAATGACCGGTTGGGCCCAGAACAAGGCTCCCGAGGCCTTCTGCAATGCGGACCTCGACGTTGCCTCGCAGCGCGTTGCCGACATCCTGCGCGAGGAGAAGGCCGATGCCTTCGTGCACTACGACCCGCACGGCAGCTACGGGCATCCAGACCACATCATGGTGCACCGGGTGGGAGCTGCGGCGGCCGCGAAGGTCACCGGGCCCATGCGCGTGCTGGAGGAGACGATTGACCGTGACGCCCGCGGCGACGATCCGGACAAGATCGAGGCCCTGGGCCTGGCCGACAACGATTTCGCGACCGGGGCCGCGCTGGGGGATGACGGCAAGCCCATCGGTTCACCGCGCTCCGAGATCCGGTGGGCGGTGGACCTTCCCCAGCGCATCATCGACATCAAGCACGAGGCGCTGGCCTGCCACGCCTCACAGAGCGACGCGGAGTTCTTCCTGTCGCTGCCCCGACCCGCCTTCGACTTCGTGTTCAAGACCGAGTGGTATCGCGAACCGGGCAATCCCGGTCCGTACACCCACGCGTGGCCGTTGGATGGGTGAGTTCGTGGGGGGATGATCCGCAGACCAACGGAGGAGGGGCAGCAACCACGTGGTTGCTGCCCCTCCTCCGTTGAAGCGGGTCCGATGGTGGCGGGCCCGGCGCAGGGGGCCAACGCCCCTCACGCCGATCCGCGTGCCTCAGTCGTTCGGAATGTCGGGATCCGCGGGCGGCTGGGGTCCGTCATGGCCGTCCCGGGGGCCGTTGTCCCCGGGACGGTCCGAGTGGTGCTCGTCCTCGTCGTGGTCGACGGGGCCGACCTGGGGTCCCTTGTCACTGTCCGGGGTGCCGGGGTCGAGGCTTGCCAAGTAGTCCTCCATCTCCTGGCCGATCTCATCGGCATCGGGGATGTCCTCTTCGTTCATGGGCAGGGAGTGGTCCTGCATATAGCGGTCGTACTGCTCTTCCATCTGGCCGATCATCTGCTGGAGCTCCTCGGACTGCTCCACCTGGGCGTCGATCTGGGCGCGTGCCAGGTGGGATGCCTGTTCCAGGGATGCCACGGGGATGTTCAGGCCGGCCAACTCGTTGAGCCCGTTGACCATCGCAATGGCGCCGTCGGGGTATTCGGTGTCGGCCAGGTACTGCGGAACCCTGGCCACGAGCCCGATCACGTCACGACCCTTCTCGCCGAGGCGCTGGGTCATCATCGCCAGGAACGAGGAACTCATGCGGAAGGAGCCGCTGCCACGATTGCCCGGGATCAACTCGGGCCGGGTGGCGACCTTCAGCAGGTTGATCGGACGCGTGTGCGGCACGGGCATGGGCACGCCCTGCGCGGTGACGACCAACTGCACGTCCATCTGGTCCATCAGCCACTCGATCGTCGCGCTGACACGCTCCCATTGCAGGGCCGGCTCGGGACCGGTGAGCAGCAGGAACGGATTGCCCGACTTGTCAACGACCTCATGGAGGGTCATGGACGGCGGCACGTAGTTGTCGTAATGGTCCTGGTCAAAGTCGATGGGAGGACGATGGCCGCGGTAATCCATGATCTGGTCGACATCGAAGGTGCCGATCTTGCGGTGGGTCAGTGTGTTGAGCAGGTGCTCGTCGACCTGGGCCTGACTCGCCCCCACATCACCAAAGCTGCCCAATGTGACCACCATGACGCGGTCGTGAATTGTGCGCTGGTCGATCGTGGGCTCGTAGGAAAAGAGCGTTGTCGGATCGATCATGTCGTCTGCCTCCTGCACGTGTGGTTCTGCCACGTACGCCCATCAGAACACACAAGGGAGCACAGACATTCCCGTGATCATCTGGCGCGTCGTAATGACCGGACAATCTAGCGGTGCTACGGACGGGGTGGGCGCCGAGCGTGACCGGCGTGTCGTGGACGCCGATCAGGTCAGCAGGCTGCGGTCGGACAGCTGGGCGCCCTTGATGTGTTCGAACTGGGCAAGCAGGTCGGCGACCGTGGCATCCTTCTTCGCCTGTCCCGACAGCTCAAGGATGATCTGGCCCTCATGCATCATGATCAACCGGTTTCCCAGTCGCAGCGCCTGCTCCATGTTGTGGGTCACCATGAGCGTCGTCAGGGCATGGGCTTCCACCAACTCGCCGGTGAGCTTGGTGATCAGTTCCGCGCGCTGGGGGTCCAGGGCGGCCGTGTGCTCGTCGAGGAGCAGGACCCGCGGGTTGCTGGAAGTGGCCATCACCAGGCTCAACGCCTGGCGCTGTCCGCCCGACAGCAGCCCGACCTTGGCCGTGAGGCGGTCCTCCAACCCCTGCTGGAGGACGGTCAGTTCCTTGCGGAAACGTGCGCGGCGGGCTCGGGAGACGCCCCTCACGAGGCCACGGAAATGGCCGCGGGACAGGGCGATCGACAGGTTCTCCTCGATGGTCATGTGGGCGGCCGTGCCGGCCATGGGGTCCTGGAAGACCCTGCCGACATAGCGCGCCACCCGATAGTCGGGCATCTTGGTGACGTCCTTGCCGTCGATCGTCACCGACCCGGAATCGGGGCGATAGCGACCCGCAATGATGTTCAGCAGCGTCGACTTTCCGGCTCCGTTGGAGCCGATCACCGTGACGAAATCACCCTTGTCAAGGGTCAGGTCGATCCCGCGCAGCGCGACCTTCTCGTTCACGGTGTTCGGGAAGAACGCCTTGCTCACCGAGCTGACTTCCAGCATCTCAGGCTCCTGGCCCGACCAGGCCCGAGGCCTGGTCGCGATCTTCGAGTGGACCGATGATATCCGGCTCCGCCGGCAGTCCCCGGGCTCGCCGGCGTGCCCGCATCCGCGAGACGACGCCCCATCGGGGCAGCAGCAACGCCAGAACGACGATCACCGCGCTGACGAGCTTCATGTCGTTCGGATCGAGTCCGACCATGAGGGCCACCTGGATGATCACCCGGTAGAGCAGTGAACCCAGCACCACGGCGATGGTCGCCACGACCACCAGTGAGGAGTTGAGGATCGCCGTGCCGATGATCACCGATGCCAGGCCGGCGACGATGAGCCCGATGCCCATGCCGATGTCGGCGAAGCCCTGGTACTGGGCGATGAGCGAGCCGGCCAGGCCGACCAGGCCGTTGGACAGGGACAGCCCGACGATCTTCATGGCGTCGGTATTGATCCCGTTGGCCCGCGCCATGGATTCGTTGTCGCCGGTGGCCCGCAGTCCGAAGCCCATGTCGGTGGACAGGAACCAGTCGAGCACCAGGATGAACACCACGATCATCGCCGCGAAGATCGCGATGGACGCCCATGTGGCGAGCATGCCGTTCGACCGCAACGGGGTCATGAGCGTCTTGGAACGCAGCAGGGGCACGTTCGCCTTGCCCATGATGCGCAGGTTGATGGAATACAGCGCGATTTGGGTGAGGATGCCCGCCAACAGCGGATGGATCCGCCCCTTCGTCGACAGGAGCCCCGTGATCGCGCCGGCCGCCAGGCCGCCGCAGAACCCGAGCAGTGTCGCCACCACCGGATTCCCGCCCGCAGCCAGGTGGGTGGCAGTGAGGGCGGCCCCGGTGGTGAAGCTCCCGTCGACCGTCAGGTCGGGGAAGTCGAGGATCCGGAAGGTGAGGTAGACCCCCAGGGCCATGAGCCCGTAGATCAGGCCAAGGTCAATCGCGCCGAGCATCAGGGACTAGCCGACCTTCTCGGCCTTGCTGGCCAGGTCGTCGGGGATCGTGACCCCCATCAGGGAGGCGGCCTTCTCATTGACGTAGAGCTTGAGGTTCTTCTGGGTCTCCACGGGCATGGTGGCCGGCTTCGCGTCGCCGTTGAGGATCTTCACGGCCATCTCGCCGGTCTGGCGACCCAGCTCGGTGTAGTCGATGCCGTAGGTGATCACGGCGCCATTCCTCACCGAATCGCCCTCGGCGGAGATCAGCGGGATCTTGCGGTCCTCGCACACCTGGATGACGGTGGACAGGCCGGACACGACGTTGTTGTCGGTGGGGATGTAGATCGAATCGACATTGAGCGCCTGTGCGGCCTGCTGCAGCTCGCCGGTGGTGGTGATCGTCTTCTCCTGCACCGACAGTCCGTCCTTGGCAGCCGCCTCCTTGGCGAGGTTCACCTGGACCTGGGAGTTCACCTCTCCCGACGAGTAGAGGATGCCCACACTGGTCGCATCGGGCTTGATCTGCTTGATGAGGCCGATCTGGTCGGCCACCGGGTTCATGTCGCTGGTGCCGGTGACGTTGCCGCCCGGGGCATCATTCGACGCCACCAGGTCGGCCGACTTGGGGTCGGTGACGGCGGTGAACACGATCGGCACATTGGTGATGGCCTGGGCGGCGGCCTGCGCGGCCGGGGTCGCAATGGCGAGCACCAGGTCGAGGTTCTCCGAGGCAAGCTTCGTGGCGATGCTGGCGGCGGTGCCCTGATCGCCCTGGGCGTTCTGCTCATCGAAGCTCGCGTTGAACCCGGCGTCGGTGATCGCCTTCTTGAAGCCCTCGCGGGCCGCGTCCAACGAGCTGTGGGTGACGATCTGCGTGATGCCGATCTTCACCTTCTTGCCGGTGCCGCTCGAACCGCTGCCTGAGCTCTTGCTTGAACAGGCGGCCAGGGGAACGCTGAGTCCCATGATGCCCAGGGTTCCGAGCAGAGTACGTCGCTTCATGATGATCGCTTTCGGGTTCACGTGGGTTGATGAACGATGTCTAAAACTAGTGGTCGAGCGCTCGCGAGGTCGCGGGTCTCGCGCGTCAAGACCAGAAATCGACCCGTGATCGGGGGTGGCGCCGGCCCCGCAGTACTCCGTCGGGACGTGAACCACCGCTAAGCTGGCGCCCTGTTGAAAGGAGCCCCATGACGACACCCCGATTCGTGCTCATGCGCCATGGCGAAACCGACTGGAACACCAAGAATCAGTATCAGGGCTCCTCTGATATCCCCCTCAATGCCGTGGGACGTGCGCAGGCGGGCGCGGCGGCCGGGTGGATCGCGCATCTGAACCCCGTCGCCATCTGGGCGTCGCCGTTGGAGCGGGCACTCGACACGGCGCGCGCGGTGGCCTCGTTCACCGGTCAGCAGGTCAACGTCGACCCACGACTGGCCGAGCTCGACTACGGGGACTTCGAGGGCTGGACCTGGGAACAGATTGAGAAGGTGGAGCCGGGACTGGCCGCCTGGCGCGACGGGGAGTCCGATGGCCGCTGGTCGGCGTCGGGGGAGACCGGGGCCGAAGTGATGGCGCGCATGGGTGAGACGCTCACCCACCTGGACCGTGTCACCGAACCCGGCCCGATCCTGGTCTGCAGCCATGGCACGGCCATCCGTCTGGGCGTGGCGGCGCTGGTCGGCTGGGACTACCCGGAGATCTGGAAACTCGCCTCGATGGGCAACTGTTGCTACACCGAGGTCATCCGTGAGTTTGACGCCTGGCGGGTCGAGCGCTTCAACGTGCCACCGCAGTGGAACTTCTCCGGATAGCGCCGTGCTAACTTGACCGGCATGGCCAAGCCCGCAGACAACATTGCAGCCTCCGATTTCATTGCCGACGCGATCACCAAGGACAACGAGGTCGGGACCTACGCGCAGCGTGTCCAGACCCGTTTCCCGCCAGAGCCCAATGGCTACCTGCACATCGGCCATGCCAAGGCGATCACGGTGGACTTCGGCACCGCCGAGGAGTTCGGTGGACTGTGCAATGTGCGCCTGGACGACACGAACCCGGTGGCCGAGAACCCGGAGTACGTGGAATCGATCCTGGCCGATATCGCATGGCTGGGTTACCAGCCGCACACGGTGGTGCACGCCTCGGACTATTTCGAACAGCTCTACCAGTGGGCCGAGTACCTGGTGGAGCAGGGCCTTGCCTACGTCGACGACCAGGACACCGAGACGATCTCCGCCCAACGCGGCGGCTTCGGCAAGCCGGGCATCGAGAGCCCCTGCCGTGACCGCACGGTCGAGGAGAACCTTGACCTACTGCATCGCATGCGCGCCGGAGAATTCGACGACGGCGCCTGCGTGCTGCGCGCGAAGATCGACATGCAGTCCGACAACATGGTGATGCGCGATCCGGTGATGTACCGGATCCGGCATGCCACCCATCACCAGACCGGTAACGACTGGCCGATCTTCCCCACCTATGACTGGGCCCACGGGCAGTCGGATGCCATCGAGGGCGTGACACATTCCCTGTGCACCCTGGAGTTCGATTCGCACCGTCCGCTGTACAACTGGTTCCTCGAGCACCTGCCGTTGCCCGGGGACCAGCCACGCCAGATCGAGTTCGCGCGACTGGAGCTGACCTACACCGTCACCTCGAAGCGCCGACTGGCCAAGCTGGTGGCGGACGGCGTCGTTTCGGGCTGGGACGATCCGCGCATGCCCACCCTGCGTGGCCTGCGTCGCAGGGGATACCCGGCGGCCGCAGTGCGTGACTTCTGCCGCGATATCGGCACCACGCGCACGAACTCGCGCCACAACATCGAGGAGCTCGAGTCCTTCGTGCGCCGGGAGCTGAACAAGACCGCCCAGCGTCGCATGGTGGTGACGCGTCCGCTCAGGCTCGTGATCGACAACTGGCCGACCGACGAGCACGGGGCCCCCGAGGTCGACTGGTTCGACGTGACGAACAACCCCGAGAACCCGGCCGACGGGACGCGCCGGGTGCCCTTCAGCGGGGAACTGTTCATTGAACGCGACGACTTCGCCGAGGTGCCGCCACCCAAGTTCTTCCGGCTATCCATCGGGCGCGAGGTGCGCCTGCGCGGTGCCTACTTCGTCACCGCCACCTCCGTGGTCACCAATGAGGCCGGTGAGGTCACCGAGGTGCATGCCACCTATGATCCGGCGACCCGCGGCGGGGACGCCCCGGATGGCCGCAAGGTGAAGTCGACGATGCACTGGGTCAGCGCGGCCCACGCCGTCGACGTGAAGGTGGCCCTGTACAACCGGCTGTTCACCACCCCGGCCCCCGGCGAGCGGACGGGCGAACCCCTCGACGACCTGAACCCGGACTCCGTCGAATTGCTCACCGATGCCAAGGGCGAGGGCGTGATCAATGAGGTGGAGCCGGGACAGGTGGTGCAGTTCGAACGCCTCGGGTACTTCTGCGCGGACCTCGACGAGCCCCGCCTGTTCCACCGCACCGTGGGACTGCGCGACGAGTGGGCCGCCCAGCAGCGTCGTGCCGCCAAAGCAGCCAAGAATGGTTGAGCCGGCCAGGAGGGGTTGAGCCGGCGGGGCACCTGCGGGCGCGGTCAGACCCCGGAGGCCACCAGGGTGCTCACTGCCGCCAACGGCTCCACGTCACCGACCAGCTCGACCCGGGCATGGCGTCCGAACATCCACAGGGCCAGCTGCGGTGCGGAACCCCTTGCGGTGACGATCGGCAGGCCGCGCCGGGCGATGATCCGGGACGGGTGCGGGGCATCGAGGCGCTCCAGCTGCACCCCGGCGGGGGAGCCCCTCAGCAACATCGTGGCCAGCGGCGGCATCCGGTGCCACAATTCGTCGCGCAGGCGCTGCGATAGCCCACGGTCGGATCCCACCGGGTCGTTGCCGCCGTGGGGGACCGCGTCGGTCACGTCGTGGAGGTGCACGAAGTACTCCAGCGCGTTGCCGATGCGATCGAGCTGCGGCGCGCGCCACACGGACCATGGCCGTGGACCGGCCCGGAACAGGTCCACCACCCCCTGATAGCCATGGCGCGTCAGGGCCCGCTCCATGCTCCGGGTGGTCAGCCGCTGGGCTGCCGGCCCGGCGGGGCCGGGTAGTCCGGCGATGCCGGGCAACGACAGCGGGTCGTTCTCGCGAACGTACAGATGGGCCGCCAGGTCGGCCGTTGTCCACCCCGTGCACAGGGTCCTGGCGTCCGGTCCCGCCTGGGTCAGGGCGTCGGCGAGCGCCAGCCGGAAGACATGGGCAGCGTCATATCGAGGATGGATTGCCACGTAATCACTGTAGGCGGGTCGGGACGTCCACCGGCCGCCATCTGGCGTGGACATCGGAGGGCTGGCCCGATGGGGAACAATGGAGGCATGTCGACCAACTCCGCCCGATCCACTCGTCTCGACGCGTCCGCCCCGACGCAGGCGGACACGGGGGTGCCGACCCTGGACCCGTCGATAGCGCAACGTCTGAAGCGCAACGAGGCCGGTCTCGTGCCGGCGATCGCCCAGGAGGCGACCAGTGGTCGCGTCCTCATGATGGCGTGGATGAACGACGATGCCCTGGCCCGCACGCTGGCCACCCGCAAGGCCACCTATTGGTCCAGGTCGCGACAGGAGTTGTGGGTGAAGGGTGAGACGAGCGGGCACACCCAGGCCGTCCGCGACGTGTGGCTGGACTGCGACGGCGACACGGTGCTGCTGAGCGTCGACCAGGTGGGCGCCGCCTGCCACACGGGTGCCGATACATGTTTTGATGCCGGCGGTCCGCTGCCGCTGGCGGGGGAGTCAGTGATCGCGTCGTGAGCAGGCAGTTGCGCATCGAACCGTCCCTGGAGGGCTTTCGCGAACAGGCCGTGGACCGCCGCGTGGTGGGTGTACGCACCCGCCTGCGGGCCGACGACCTGACGCCGATCGCCCTGTACGAGCAGCTCACCGGCGAGGCCGAGGGCAGCTTCATCTTCGAATCAGTGGAGCAGGGCACCTGGTCACGCTGGTCGTTCATCGGCGTGCGGTGTCCGTCGATGCTCGTGGGGCGTGGCAACACCAGCGAATGGTTGGGCCGACCGCTGGAGGGCATCCCCCGCCACGGTCCGTGCCTCGATGTGCTCGCCGCGACGCTCCGTGCACTGCACACCCCCGCCGATCCGGAGCTGCCACCGTTCAGTTCGGGCCTGGTGGGCTATCTCGGGTGGGACGTCAAGCGCCAGGTGGAGCCAAGCCTGGGCGAGCCCAATCCCGATGACATCGGCGTACCCGACTCCGTGATGATGCTCGCCACCGACATGGCGGTGCTGGACCATCACCGTGGCGAGGTCTGGCTGATCGCCAATGCCATCAACTTCAATGACACCGCCGAGGGCGTCGACGAGGCATACCGCGACGCCGTCGAACGGGTGCACCGGATGGCCACCAGGCTGACCAGCCCGCGGCCCGCCCTCCTGGCGAGCATCGAGCCCGATGCACGTCCACAGGTGACCGAACAGCGGGCACCCGGCGAGTTCGAGGCGATGGTGGAGAAGGCCAAGGAATACGTGATGGCCGGCGACATCTTCCAGGTCGTGCCCGGGCAGCGCTTCGATGTGGACGTCACCGCCTCGGGCTTCGACATCTACCGGGAACTGCGGGTGGCCAATCCCAGCCCCTATCTGTTCCTGCTGAAGCTGCCCGGCTTCGACCTCATCGGGTCCAGCCCGGAGGCCCTGGTCACGGTCAAGGACGGCGTCGCGACGACGCATCCGATCGCCGGGACACGTCCCCGCGGCGACACCGAGGCAGAGGACCGGCGCCTTGAGGATGAGTTGCTGGCCGACGAGAAGGAACGCGCGGAACACCTGATGCTCGTCGACCTGGGACGCAACGACCTGGGTCGGGTCTGCATCCCGGGGACCGTGACCGTCACCCAGTTCATGCACGTCGGGCGCTACAGCTATGTGATGCACCTCGAAGCCGCCGTGACCGGCAGCGTCGAGCCGGGATTGTCAGCGCTCGACGTCGTGATGGCCTGCTTCCCGGCAGGCACCCTGTCGGGCGCACCCAAGCTGCGGGCCATGCAGATCATCGACGAACTCGAGTCGACCGCCCGGGGACCCTACGGCGGAGTGGTCGGCTACTTCGACTTCGCCGGAAATGCCGACACCGCAATCTGCATCCGTACCGCCCTGGTCAAGGACGGCGTGGCCCATGTCTCGGCCGGGGCCGGCATCGTGGCGGACTCGGTGCCCGCCAACGAGAATGCGGAGAGCCACAACAAGGCCGCCGCAGTCCTCGTGGCGCTGGCCCGGGCCAATGCCTCCCACCGGATCACCCCACAGACACTTCTGGAGCAGTCATGACCACCGTGCTCGACGACATCATTACCGGCGTGCGCGCCGACATGGCGGCCCGGATGGCCGTGGTGGCGCCCAGCCAGCTCAAGGAACGCATCCGATGGATGGGGCCGACCCTGGACCCGCGCCCCGGGTTCGGCGGGGACACGATCTCGGTGATCTCAGAGGTCAAGCGCTCGAGTCCCTCCAAGGGCGCCCTGGCGACCATTGAGGACCCGGCGACGATCGCCTCGGCCTATGAGGCCGGCGGCGCGGCAGCCATCTCGGTGCTCACCGAGAGGCACCGCTTCAATGGCACCCTGGACGACCTGCGCGCCGTGCGTGAGGCGGTCGGGATCCCGGTGTTGCGCAAGGACTTCGTCGTCGACCCCTACCAGGTGCTGGAAGCCCGCGCCTTCGGTGCCGACCTGGTACTGCTGATCGTGGCGGCACTCGATGACAAGCAACTCGCCGGCCTCTACGACCTGGCCCTCTCGTTGGGCCTGCTGCCCCTCATCGAGGTGCACACGGCCGAGGAGATGCGTCGGGCCGCACTGCTCAAGCCCGAGCTGGTGGGCGTCAACAACCGCAACCTCAAGACCCTGGACGTCGACCTCGCCCAATTCGAGCGCCTGGCACCACTGGCGCCCCACGATGCCATCGTGGTGGCCGAGTCGGGCATCCGCGATGCCGCCGATGTCCAGCGGGTGCGTGCGGCCGGAGCCGATGTGGTGCTGGTGGGCGAGGCCTTGGTGACCAGCGGTAATCCGCGTGAGGCCGTGCAGACGATGATCGAGGCGACCAGGCCGGGCCGCGGGCCCGCAGGATCGCCGGGGAGGGCGACAGTGATGAACGACGACAGGCAGGGGGAGAGCAATGAGTAGCACTGCAAGGGAGCTGCCTGATGAGCTCGGCCACTTTGATTTCTTCGGTGGCCAGTTCGTACCAGAGGCGTTGAAGGCCGCCCTGGAGGAGCTGACGGCGGCCTTCCGCGACGCCCAGGACGATCCGTCGTTCGCCGAGGAGCTCAAGGACCTCCAGGTCAACTACGCGGGACGCCCCAGTCCGATCACCGAGGCCCGGAACTTCGGTGACAAGTACTGCGGCGGGGCCCGCATCCTGCTCAAGCGCGAAGACCTGAACCACACCGGCTCACACAAGATCAACAATGTCCTGGGCCAGGGGCTGTTGACGCGTCGCATGGGCAAGAAGCGCGTCATCGCCGAGACCGGCGCCGGCCAGCACGGCGTGGCGACCGCCACGATCGCAGCCCTGATGGGCTTCCAGTGCCGCATCTACATGGGCAAGGTCGATACCGATCGACAAGCCCTCAATGTGGCACGGATGCAGCTGCTGGGTGCCGAAGTGGTGGCCGTCGAGGCCGGCAGCGCCACCCTGAAGGACGCCATGAACGAGGCATTGCGTGACTGGGTGACCAATGTGGCCACCACGCACTACCTGATCGGCACCGCATCGGGCCCCCATCCCTTCCCGATGATGGTGCGCGAATTCCAACGCATCATCTCCACCGAGTCACGCGCACAGATGCTCCAGCGCTTCAGCCAGCTGCCCGATGCCATCTGCGCATGCGTGGGTGGCGGATCGAACGCCATCGGCTCGTTCGCCGACTACATCCCCGACGAGAACGTCGCCCTGTACGGATTCGAGGCCGGTGGGGAGGGAGTCGAAACCGGCCGGCATGCCGCCTCCATCAACGGGGGCTCCCTGGGGGTGCTGCACGGCACCCGCACCTTCGTCCTGCAGGACGATGACGGTCAGACGATCGAGTCCCATTCCATTTCGGCCGGACTCGACTATCCCGGCGTGGGCCCCGAGCATGCCTATCTGTCACGCACCGGACGGGCCCACTACGAGCCGGTCAACGACGACGAGGCCATGGAGGCCCTCGACCACCTGACCCGCTGCGAGGGCATCATGCCCGCGATCGAGTCCGCGCATGCGGTGGCCGGCGCCGAACGCGTCGCCAAGCGCATGCTGGCCGAGAACCCCGACCATCGCCCCACCTTGCTGGTCACCATCTCGGGACGTGGCGACAAGGATGTGGACACCGCCATGAAGTACTTCGGGGTCCGGGGCACCGTCGACGCGACGACAGGGAGCATGTCATGAGCACTACCGACCTCACCAAGCCCTTCCCCGACGAGAACCGGTTGGGCATCTCTGGCAAGATGGTGGCCGCCTGTCGCGAGCAGGGCAGGCCCGCGCTGGTCGGCTACCTGCCGGTCGGCTATCCCGACGTCCCGGGATCCATCGAGGCCATGCAGGCCCTCACCAGCGGAAGCCAGGGACAGGGTGTCGATGCCGTCGAGATCGGCATGCCCTACTCGGACCCGATGATGGACGGCCTGGCCATCCAGCATGCGACGACGAAGGCCCTGGCACGGGGAGTGCGCACCAGGGACGTGTTCACCGCCGTCGAGGCCGTCGCCCACACCGGCGCGACCCCCATGGTGATGATCTACTGGAACCTGGTGGAGCACTACGGCAGCCACGGTCGGACCACCCACCCGGAGGAATCCGTGCGTGGCTTCGCCCGCGACCTGGCCAATGCCGGGGGAGCCGGACTCATCACCCCCGACCTCACGCCCGATGATGCCGCCATGTGGGCGGCCGCCTCCGACGAGTTCGGCCTCGACCGGGTCTACCTGGTCGCGCCGTCGTCGACGGAGCGTCGCCTGAAGATGACCACCGACGCCTGCCGCGGATGGGTCTACGCCACCAGCGTGATGGGAGTGACCGGGGCCCGTGCCAGCACTTCTTCGGCGGCACCACAGCTCGTGGAGCGGGTGCGCCGCGCGGCCCCCGACCTGCCGGTTGGCATCGGACTGGGCGTCTCCAATGGCGAGCAGGCCGCCGAGATCGGCTCGTTCGCCGACCTGGTCATCGTCGGGTCCGCGCTGGTCAAGCGACTGCTGGACGCCGAGGACGCTGGGACACGCGACTTGGGTCCGCTGCGGGCAACTGTCGACGACCTCGCCGCAGGGGTGAGGAAGGCTTGGTGAGCCCGCTGTTCATCCCCAGCCCGCCGATCAGCAGCTTCTCGCTGGGACCGCTGACGATCCACTTCTACGCCCTGTGCATCCTGGCCGGCATCGTGGTCGCCGCCGTGCTGGGCAATCGTCGCCTGGCGCGCCAGGGCGCAACGCGTGAGCAGTTCGAGTCGATGCTGCTGTGGGTGGTGGTCATCGGGATCATCGGGGCACGTGCCTACCACGTGATCACCGATCACGAGCTGTACTTCGGACCCGGACGCCACCCGATCGACGCCCTCAAGATCTGGAACGGCGGACTCGGCATCTGGGGCGGGGTCGCCGCTGGCGCGCTCACCGCCTGGGTGTGGTGCCGACGCAACGGAATGCGATTCGGCGTGGTGGCCGATGCCCTTGCCCCGGCCGTGATCTTCGCCCAGGCCCTGGGGCGCCTGGGGAATTGGTTCAACCAGGAATTGTTCGGCCGCCCCACGACCCTGCCCTGGGGCCTCCTCATCGATCCCGAGCACCGGCCCGTGGGCTATGAGCAGTTCGCCACCTTCCACCCGACCTTCCTCTACGAATTGATCTGGGACGTGCTGGGTGGCTTCCTGCTGTTGTGGTTGGGACGCCGGTTCGCCATGGGGCGGGGCAAGCTGTTCACCTGCTATGTCATGTACTACTGCCTGGGTCGGTTCTTCATCGAGGCCCTGCGCATTGACCCGGCGAACACCATCGGTGGATTCCGCATCAACAACTACACCTCGGCCATCGTGTTCGTGCTCGCCACGATCCTGTTCATCTGGCAACTGCGCTTCCGTCCGGGCAACGCGCCCGACGTGTGGCGCGCCTCGCCTGACATGGCAGTGCCGACAGGCGACCACCCGGCGGGGCCCGCACCGATCGCGGACGACGCCCCCACGCAGGTTTCCCCGGGCCCTGACGCGTCCGGGAGCGGGACCCACGTGCCCAACGTCCCACGGGGCGAGTCCTTCAACTGAGCCGCGCGCTCGCCGGCGCGGACACGATCACGGTGCCATCGGGCATGCCCTGCGGGGGTTGCCCGGCCCGTCCGCTCCGTAATCGCCGTGATCAGCACCACGCAGCAGCGATTATTCTCGCGTCGAGACGGAGGGAACATCACATGGCGCTACCAGAAAAGCAGGGTCTGTACGATCCGGCCTACGAGCACGACTCCTGCGGTGTGGCATTCGTTGCCAAGCTGGATGGACACCCGAGCCATGCCACCGTCGAGCAGGGGCTGGAAGCACTGGTCAACCTCGACCATCGCGGGGCCACCGGGGCCGACCCGGCAGCCGGCGACGGCGCGGGGATCCTGGTGCAGATGCCCGATGCCTTCTTCCGCGGCGCGGTGGACTTCATGCTGCCCCCCACCGGACAGTATGCGGCCGGCATGGCCTTCCTCCCCACCGATGAGGAGGAACGGGAGATGGCGATGATCTCCATCGAGAAGATCGCCATCGAGGAACGACTGAAGGTCCTCGGCTGGCGCACCGTGCCGGTGGCAACGTCGACGCTGAGCCCGATCTCCTTGGGGGTCATGCCGCACATGGCCCAGTTGTTCGTGTCGGCCCGTGACGGTTCGGCCGGCATTGACCTCGACCGCAAGGTGTACATGGTGCGTCGCCGCGCCGAGCATGAGACCAACACCTATTTCGCGTCACTGAGCGCACGCACCATCGTCTACAAGGGCATGCTCACCACCACCCAGCTCACGGAGATATATCCCGAACTCCATGATCCGGTGTTCGCCTCGGCCCTGGCGCTGGTGCACTCGCGATTCAGCACCAACACCTTCCCGTCATGGAAGCTCGCCCACCCCTACCGGATGATCGCCCACAATGGAGAGTTCAACACCGTCAAGGGCAACCGCAACTGGATGCGGGCGCGCGAGGCCCTGCTGCACTGCGATGTCATCCCCGGTGACCTGGAGCGTGCCTTCCCGATCTGTACCCCGGGCGGGTCCGATTCGGCCAGCTTCGATGAGGTGCTTGAGCTGCTCCACCTGGCAGGACGCTCGTTGCCCCACGCCGTGATGATGATGATCCCGGAGGCTTGGCAGCACAACGATGCGATGCCTCCCTCGCATCGTGATTTCTACTCGTACCACGCCAGCCTCATGGAGCCCTGGGACGGCCCGGCCTGCGTGGCCTTCACCGATGGCACCCTCATCGGGGCCACCCTGGACCGCAACGGCCTGCGTCCGGCGCGGTACTGGATCACCGACGACCGGGTGATCTTCGCCTCGGAGGCAGGCGTGCTGCCGGTGGAACCCGGCGACATCCGCCAGAAGGGACGCCTGCAGCCCGGCCGGATGCTGCTCATCGACCTGGCCAAGCACCAGGTGATCGATGACCAGCAGGTCAAGGACGAGTTGGCCCGCCAGGAGCCCTACGGCAGCTGGCTGCGCGACGGGCTGGTCAGCATCAACGACCTACCCGAACGCACCCACATCGTGCACTCCCACTCGTCGGTGACCCGTCGCCAGGAGGTCTTCGGATACACCCACGAGTTGTTGCGCCGCATCGTGGCCCCAATGGCCAACCTCGGGCGCGATGTGATCGGCTCCATGGGCAATGACGCACCGCTGGCCGTGCTCTCCGATCGGCCCAAGAGCCTGTTCGACTTCTTTACCCAGCAATTCGCCCAGGTCACGAATCCTCCCCTGGATGCCATCCGCGAGCAGATGGTCACCAGCCTGGAGAGCCGCATCGGCCCCGAGGACAATCTGCTGGATCCGACCGGCGACAGCTCACGCCAACTCGTGATCCCCTACCCGATCATCGACTCCGAGCAGCTCGCCAAGATCGTCCACCTGGGCGAGGCCCCGGACCACACCGGTGGCCAGACCCGCACCATCCACGGACTGTACGAGGTGCGCGGTGGAGCTGACGCCCTGGCGGCCCGCCTGGACGAGATTCGTCGCGAGGTAGATCAGGCGATCGCCGACGACATCCGGGTCATCGTCCTGTCCGACCGGCACGGCAATGCCGAACTGGCGCCCATCCCGTCGCTTCTGCTGACCAGCATGATGCACCAGTACCTGGTGGAGAAGCGTCAGCGCGCACGCATCGGCCTGGTCGTCGAGGCCGGCGATGTGCGGGAGGTTCACCACGCGGCGTTGCTGTTCGCCTATGGTGCGGCGGTCATCAACCCCTATCTGCTGTTCGAGAGCGCCGAGGACCTCGCCCGCCATGAGCTGTACGTGAACGTGTCGCCCGAGCAGGCCATCGAGAACGTGTCTCAGGCCCTGGGCAAGGGACTGTTGACGATCATGAGCAAGATGGGCGTCTCGACGTTGGCGAGCTACCGGGGCGCGCAGCTGTTCGAGGCCGTGGGCCTCAACCATGAGCTCATCGACAACTACTTCGCCGGCACCTCGAGCCGGGTGGAGGGGATCGGCCTGCCGGAGCTGGCCGAGGAGATTCGTTTCCACCACGAGCGCGCCTACCCCGAGAACGGGAACTCCCTGCCCCACCGCACCCTTGAGGTGGGCGGCGAGCTCCAATGGCGCCGTGAGGGCGAGCAGCACCTGTTCGATCCCGAGTCGATCTTCCGCCTCCAACAGGCCACCCGGCGCGGCGACTATGAGCAGTTCAAGCGCTACACCGAACGCATCAACGACAACTCATCGCGGCTGATGACCCTGCGCAGCCTGCTCAAGTTCAGCCACGATCGTCCGGCCGTGCCGCTCGACGAGGTGGAGCCGGCCAGCGAGATCATCAAGCGCTTCAGCACCGGTGCCATGAGCTATGGGTCGATCGGACAGGAAGCCCACGAGACCATGGCCATCGCCATGAACCGGCTGCACGCCCGTTCGAACACGGGCGAAGGTGGGGAGGACCCCGAGCGCCTCCATGACATCGAACGGTGCAGCGCCATCAAGCAGGTGGCCTCGGGCCGATTCGGGGTGACCAGCGAGTACCTGTCCTATGCCAGCGACCTGCAGATCAAGATGGCGCAGGGGGCCAAGCCCGGCGAGGGCGGTCACCTGCCCGGCGAGAAGGTCTACCCCTGGATCGCCCGGACGCGTCACGCGACGCCCGGCGTGGGACTGATCAGCCCGCCGCCGCACCATGACATCTACTCCATCGAGGACATCAAGCAGCTCATCCACGACCTGAAGTGCGCAAATCCCTCGGCGCGCATCCACGTCAAGCTCGTGAGCGAGGTGGGTGTGGGCACGGTCGCGGCCGGCGTCAGCAAGGCAAAGGCCGATGTGGTCCTCATCTCCGGACACGACGGTGGCACCGGCGCAGCACCATTGACGTCCATCAAGCACGCCGGCGGTCCCTGGGAGCTCGGCCTGGCCGAGGCGCAGCAGACCCTTCTGCTCAATGGCCTGCGCGATCGGATCGTCGTCCAGTGCGACGGCCAGCTCAAGACCGGTCGTGACGTGGTGATCGCCGCGTTGCTGGGTGCCGAGGAATTCGGCTTCGCGACCACCGCGCTGGTCTCCATGGGCTGCGTGATGATGCGGGTGTGCCATCTCGACACCTGCCCCCAGGGAATCGCCACCCAGAACCCCGAGCTGCGCAAGGTGTTCGACGGCAAGCCCGAATATGTCATCAACTTCATGGAGTTCATGGCCGAGCAGACCCGCGAGATCCTGGCCGAGCTGGGATTCCGCTCCATCCAGGAAGCAGTCGGCCACGTCGAGGCTCTGGACACGGCACCGGCCGTGGACCACTGGAAGGCGCGCGGCATCGACCTGGCCGCCGTGCTGCATCGCGTCGACGTTCCCGAGGGGACGTCGCTGTACCGCACCACGATGCAGGACCACGAGCTCGCCGGCACCGTGGATGAGCAGCTCGTCGAGCTGGCCCGTCCGGCGCTGGAGCGCGGCGAGCACGTGCACGCGGAACTGGCAGTGCGCAATGTGAACCGCACCGTCGGCACCGTGCTCGGCCATGAGGTGACGATGGCCACCGATGGCAAGGGACTGCCGGACGACACGATCGACCTGGACTTCCACGGCACCGCCGGACAGAGCTTCGGGGCATTCCTGCCGCGCGGGATCACCATGACGCTGGTCGGCGACGCCAACGACTACCTGGCCAAGGGCCTGTCGGGGGGACGCATCATCGTGCGGGCTCCCGCCGAGTCGACATTCGACCAGTCCACCCAGATCATCGCCGGCAATGTGATCGCCTACGGGGCCACCAGCGGCGAGATCTTCCTGCGGGGCCTGGTGGGGGAGCGCTTCTGCGTGCGCAACTCCGGCGCGACTGCGGTGGTCGAGGGGGTGGGCGACCACGGATGTGAGTACATGACCGGCGGCGAGGCCCTGGTGATCGGCCCGACGGGACGTAACTTCGCGGCCGGCATGTCAGGGGGCGTGGTGTGGGTGCTCGACCTGGCGCCCGAGCACTTCAATGCCTCGCTGGCCGACGCGGTGGCGGTGAACGAACTCGACATGGCCCGAATCCGCGAGCTGCTGGCCCGTCACGTCGAGCTCACCGGGTCGGATGTCGCGGCCGCCCTGTTGGAGGATCCACGGTTGGCGGAGCGCATGACCAAGATCGTGCCGCGTGACTACGCCAGGGTGCTGGCCGCCCGTCAGGATGCCGAAAAACGTGGCGCAAGCGAAGAAGAAGTGACCGACGCAATGATGGAGGCTGCTCGTGGCTGACTTCAAGGGATTCATGAAGTACCCGCGCGAGGTCGCCGTGCGCCGACCGGCCGACGAGCGCGTGGACGACTGGGATGAGGTCTACCCGGGCACTCCCGGCGAGGCCGTGCTCCCGCTGATCACCACCCAGGCCGCCCGGTGCATGGACTGTGGCGTTCCCTTCTGCCACAACGGCTGCCCGCTGGGCAATCTCATTCCGGAATGGAATGACCTCATCTGGCGTGGTGAGTGGCAGGTGGCACTTGACCGCCTGCATGCCACCAACAACTTCCCCGAGTTCACCGGACGGCTGTGCCCGGCGCCGTGCGAGACCGCCTGTGTGGAGGGAATCCACCGCGATCCGGTGACCATCAAGAACGTCGAGGTCGCCACCGTCGACAAGGGCTGGGACGACCTGCGGGTCACCCCCCAGATGCCCAACTGGCACACCCTGAAGACGGTGGCCGTGGTGGGATCGGGGCCCTCCGGACTGGCCGTGGCCCAGCAACTGACCCGGGCCGGGCATTCCGTGGTGGTCTATGAGCGTGCCGACGCGCCCGGCGGCCTGCTGCGCTACGGCATCCCCAATTTCAAGCTCGAGAAGTCGGTTGTGGACCGGCGCCTGAAGCAGATGCGACTTGAGGGGACCACCTTCAAGACCGGCGTGACCATCGGCGAGGACATCACCGGTGAGCAGCTGCTCGAGCGCTTCGATGCGATCGTGTTGGCGATCGGCTCGACAACCCCCAGGGAGCTGCCGATTCCCGGCCGCGAGCTGCGCGGCGTCCACCAGGCGATGGAGTTCCTGCCCCAGGCGACCAAGGCGCTGAGCGGCGAGGTTCCCGACCAGATCATGGCCACCGGAAAGGACGTCGTCGTCATCGGGGGCGGCGACACCTCCAACGACTGCCTGGGCACCGCGCTGCGGCAGGGTGCCCGATCCGTGCTCCAGCTGGAGATCATGCCCCATCCGCCCACGACGCGTCCCGACTCCCAGCCGTGGCCCACCTATCCGATGATCTACCGGGTCTCGAGTGCGAACGAGGAGGGCGGGGAACGGCTGTATTCCGCCAGCTCGAGCGAGTTCCTGGGTGACGACCAGGGCAACGTCAGGGCCGTGCGGTTGTCCGAGGTGCGTCGTGAGGCAAATGGTCGCTTCGCCCCGGTGCCCGGCACCGAACGTGAGATCGACGCCCAGCTGGTGTTGTTGGCGATGGGCTTCGTCGGACCCGAGAAGTCGGGACTGGTCAGCGAATTGGACCTTGAACTCGACCGTCGCGGCAATATCGTGCGTGATGAGGACTTCCAGACCACCGTGCCCGGCGTGTTCGCCTGTGGTGATGCCGGACGCGGACAGTCACTGGTCGTCTGGGCCATTGCGGAGGGCCGCAGTTGCGCCCACGGCGTCGACGCCTTCCTGAACGGTCACCCCTCCCCGTTGCCCAGGCCGATTGGCCCCCAGGTGCGCCAGTTGATGCTGTGACGCCCCGACACCCGCGCGGTCAGGCGCGGGTGATCGGCGGGTTCGCGGGTCCCCCGGCGTCGGGCCCCTCATCGGGGACGACGCTGCCCTCGACGACCGTCGGGCCGCCGAATCCGGCATCCCGGGCGGCCCTGCGCACCCCGGCTGCGAAACGACGCAGCTGCACGCCGGCCGCGATCAGCGCGAGGCCGAAGACCAGGACGCCGATGCCCAGCAACATGCCCAGGGCGTCGGCGCCGAATCCGGGACGTGCCAGGAACACCAATCCCAGGACCCCGGCCACTGCACCGGCCGGCAATGACCATGCCCAGCGGCCCGTGGCCCGGCGCACGGCCAGGGAGATCGCCACCACGAAGATGCCGAACATCACCAGGCAGGCCCCCATGAAGCTCACCAGGATGCGGGTGCTCATGCCGGGATGCCACAGCATCACCAGCGACAACACGACGCCCAACACCCCGACGGCCGTCATCAGGCCCGACCCGGGCAGGCTGCGCAGCCGCAGGCTCGTGACCACGGTGCCGGCCCCCGAGAGCAGCAGGTAGAGGCTGAGGATCACGACGATGGAGGTGACGGTGCCACCGGGCCAGAACAGGGCCACGGCGGCGAAGACCACCGCCAGGATGCCGCTGATCAGGGGCAGCAGGCCCAATGTGCGCAGGGACTCGGTCAGGGCGTCGGACAGGTTCATGATGGGCTCCTCGGTGGTCCGTACATCGATCGTGACGCCCCGGGTCCACTGATTCAAGTCGGCGGGCGGCGCGTGCCGCCACGAGCCGCCCCGGCGGTGCCGGGCCTGACTTCGGCGGACTGGATCGGGTGGGTACCCTGTGACCAGCCGACGAGCACCGTGCCCGGGTCCTGTGACGGATCGGGGACGGGCCGCCCGGCCGTGGCGCTCAAGGATTGGAATTCGATGGCTTCGAAGAACTTCGCTCACCTGCACGTGCACACCGAGTATTCAATGCTCGATGGTGCGGCGAGCAACGACAAGCTGTTCGCCGAGGTGGCCCGCCAGGGTATGCCCGCAGTCGCCATGACCGACCACGGCAATATGTTCGGGGCCTACGAGTTCTACCAGACGGCCAAGAAATATGACGGTGAGCAGAACCCGCTGGTGAAGCCGATCATCGGCATCGAGGCCTATGTGGCCCCCTCCACGAGGCTCTCGCGCAGCCAGGAGTTCTGGGGAAACCGTCGCGACACCGGTTCACCCGACACCGAGGGTGGTAAGGATGTCTCGGGTGGTGGGCGCTACACCCACATGACCATGTTGGCCGCGAACGCCACCGGCCTGCACAATCTGTTCAAGCTGAGTTCCCTGGCCAGCTACGAGGGCTACTACATGAAGCCCCGCATGGACCGCGAACTCATTGCGAAGTACTCCGAGGGCATCATCGGGTCCACCGGGTGCCCGTCGGGTGAGGTGCAGACGCGACTGCGCCTGGGGCAGTTCGAGGAGGCCTGCGAGGCCGCGGCCGCCTATCAGGACATCCTCGGCAAGGAGAACTACTACTGCGAGCTGATGGACCATGGGGTCGACATCGAGCATCAGGTGCGCGCCGACCTGCTGCGCCTGGCGAAGCGGCTGAAGCTGCCGCTGCTCGCCACCAATGACTCGCACTATGTCACCGAGGACCAGGCCGACGACCACGACAACCTGTTGTGCATCGGCGTGGGCCGCAACAAGGATGATCCTGATCGCTTCCGGTTCAACGGTTCGGGCTACTACATCAAGACCGCCGCCGAAATGCGGGCCCTGTTCCCGGGTCTCGAGGAGGCGGCCGACAACACCCTGGCGATCGCCGAGCGCATCGAATCCTACGAGGAGGTCTTCAGCTACGTCGATCGCATGCCGCAATTCGACGTGCCGGCGGGCGAGACCCAGGAGAGTTGGCTGCGCAAGAAGGTCAAGATCGGGCTGAAGAAGCACTACGGCGATCATCCCAGTGACGCGGTGATGGAGCGTGTCGAAACGGAGCTGAAGGTCATTGAGCCGCTCGGGTTCAGTTCCTACTTCCTGGTGGTTTCCGATATCTGCGATGCCGCCCGCAAGATGGGCGTCCCGGTGGGGCCCGGACGTGGATCGGCCGCCGGTTCGATCATCGCCTATCTCACCGACATCATCGCGATTGACCCCCTGGAGCACGGCCTGCTGTTCGAGCGGTTCCTGAATCCCGAGCGGGTCAACCCGCCCGATATCGACCTCGACTTCGATGATCGCCAGCGTGACAAGGTGATCGACTATGTGACCCACAAGTATGGCGAGGAATACACCAGCCAGGTCAACACCTTCAACAAGATCAAGGCAAAGGCTGCCGTCAAGGACGCCAACCGCATCCTGGGCTATCCCTTCAGCCTGGGCGATCGCATCACCAAGGCCATGCCACCGGATGTGATGGGCAAGGGGGTTCCGCTCAACAAGCTCTTCGATGAGAGCAACGGGCGCTACTCGGAGGGCCAGGAATTCCGCAATCTGTACAACTCCGACCCCGATGTGAAGCGCGTTGTCGATACCGGTATGGGTATCGAGGGCCTGATCCGTGGATCCGGCGTGCATGCATGTGCCTTCATCCTGTCCAGCGAGAAGCTGCTCAACCTCGTGCCGATGCACAAGCGGGACAAGGACGGCATGATCATTGCCGGCTTTGCCTACCCGCAGCTCGAGGAAATGGGCCTGATGAAGATGGACTTCCTCGGCCTGCGCAACCTGGGCATCATGGATCATTGCGTGAAGAACATCAAGCGCAACCGTGGCGAGGACGTCGACCTGCAGAAATTGCCGCTGGACGATGCCGCCACCTATGAGCTGATGGCCCGGGGCGACACCCTGGGCGTCTTCCAGCTCGATGGTGGTGCGATGCGTTCGCTGCTGCGTCAGATGGGGCCCACCTGCTTCGACGACATCATCGCCGTGCTCGCCCTCTACCGTCCCGGTCCGATGGGTGCCAATGCCCACATCGAGTACGCCGACCGCAAGAACGGTCGCCGTCCGATCGTGCCGATCCATCCCGAACTCAAGGATGACCTGGACGAGATCCTCGCACCCACGTATCACCTGATCGTCTACCAGGAGCAGATCATGGCGATCGCGCGCAAGCTGGCGGGTTACACCCTGGGTGGTGCAGACCTGCTGCGGCGTGCCATGGGCAAGAAGAAGAAGTACATCCTGGACGAGAACTTCAAGCCCTTCCAGAAGGGAATGCGCGACAACGGCTACTCCGATGAGTCGATCCAGGCCCTGTGGGATGTGATGGTTCCCTTCGCCGGCTACGCATTCAACAAGTCACATGCCACCGGATATGCCCTGGTGAGCTATTGGACCGCCTATCTCAAGGCGAACTATCCGGCAGAGTACGGGGCTGCCCTGCTCACCTCCGTGGGTGACGACAAGGACAAGATGGCCCTGTATCTGTCCGACATGCGCGCACAACGCATCAAGGTGCTGGCCCCCGATGTGAATGCCTCGGAGAAGGAATTCACCGCCGTTGGTGAGGACATCCGCTTCGGCTTGGGCGCAATCCGTAATGTCGGCGATTCGGTGGTCGGGGGGATCGTCGAGGCTCGCACCGATCACGGGCCGGCCCACGAATTCTTTGAGTTCCTGGACAATGTGCCGCTGTCGGTGTGCAACAAGCGGTGCATCGAATCGCTGATCAAGGCGGGTGCCTTCGATTCCATGGGCCATTCACGGCGGGCGCTCATGGACGTCTTCGAGACGGCCGTGGACGGGGTGATCGACCTCAAGCGCAACCAGGCCAACGGACAGGATGACCTGTTCGGCGACCTGGGCGGGGGCGATGCCGAGTCCGATCCCGCCATGAACCACACGGTTCCCGATATCCCCGACTGGGACAAGCGCACCAAGCTGGCCTTTGAGCGCGAGATGCTCGGCCTGTACGTCTCCGACCATCCGCTGCGGGGGTTGGAGCATGTGCTGTCCGCCGAACGCACGATCGGGCTGGGACAGATCGCGGAGCAGGGTGCCGAGGCCGACGGACATGTCGAGGTGATCTGCGGCATGATCACCCAGGTGCAGCGCAAGCAGACGAAGAAGGGTGCCTTCTGGGCAATCATCGACGTCGAGGACCTGGACGCCAGCATGCAGGTGCTCATCTTCCCGAAGGTCTACGAAACCTGCCTCACCCAACTGTCGCCCGACACGATCGTGCGGATCCGGGGTCGGGTGGTCAACAAGGATGAGTCGCTGGAGATGCAGGCCGACGAGCTGACCCTGCCCGACATCCGCCAGTCCAGTGGGGGGCCGGTGACGATCAGGTTGCCGCTGGTGCGCTGCACGCCGCCGATCGTCGCCGAGCTGCGGCAGGTGCTCACCGCCCATCCCGGTTCCACCGAGGTGCGGGTGCAGCTGGTGGGGCCTCAATCGGACACCGTGCTGCGCGTGGGTGACGGCCTGCGGGTGACGAACGAGCAACCGCTGGTGGCCGACCTCAAGGCCCTGCTCGGACCCGCCTCCGTGGCCGTATAGCCTGAGCACGATGGCCCCGACTGCCCGTCGGGTCGATCGGGGCCAGCCATGGTGAGCGAAGGGAACGCGTGAGTGAGTGAGTCGGTGGGGACAGCGCCCGAGGCGCCCGGACCAGCCGCGCGGGATGCCGGCGGGCCGCCGCCCGGGGCCGGGCCGTCGCGCGGTCGGGCGTGGCTTGCCTCCCGTCGTCGCGAGCTGGGCTTCCTGGCCCTGTTCGTGGTCATCTGCGCGGTGGCCGGTGCCGTCTGCGCGGTGATCTGGAAGCTCACCGCCCCGGTGCCGACGATCACCGTGTCAAACGACGGCAGCGCCGCGGTGAGCAACCAGGCGCTGTCGGAGTTCTTCGGCGCCGACGCGGACTTCATGATCATCGGCATGTTCGGCGGTGTTGCGCTGGGCACACTCGCCTGGCATTGGTTCAAGGGCTGGGGCTGGCCGGTGGCCATGGTCGCGATCGTCGGGTCCGCCCTTGCTGCCCTGATCACCTGGCGGCTCGGCACCTTGTTGGGGCCCCATGACTTCGCCGGACGGCTCGCCGGGGCGCCGGGGGGGGCAACGATCCCCATTGACCTCACCCTGCGTTCGGCCACGGCCTGGCTGCTGTGGCCATTCGGTGCAACCGTTCCGGTGTTGCTCTACAGCGCGCTGGGTCGCGACGAGGAGAAGGACGAGCACCAGGCGGCCGATCACGACCAGGACGCCGTTGGTGCCCGGGAGGCCCCCGGCCCGAAGCCTGCCACCGGCCTCACCCGCAGCGGACATCGCCTGATCCGCTTCCCGGCATTCGGCAGGCACTGAGCCCCGGCCGGGCTCCCGGTGCTGCCCGGCGGTGCCTCAGCTCCAGTGGAGTCCCGGCCTGGAAATGGTGCCCAGCCGGCCGTGGGTCGCGCGCACCAGGTCATCGGGGGCCATCTCCACGCTCAGCCCGCGACGCCCCCCTGACACGAAGATGGTCGGCGCCGCCGCGGCCGACTGGTCGATGATCACCGGCGTCTGGCGCTTCTGACCCAGCGGGGAGATCCCGCCCCGCACGAACCCGGTCACCCGCTGCGCCACCGCGGGATCGGCCAGCGCCGCCCGCTTGGCCTTGGACAAGGCGGCGATCTGCTTGAGGTCGAGGTGGTTGTCGGCAGGGATCACGGCCGTCACCAGGGGCTCCGGCCCCGACGTCAGCTCGACCACCAGGGTCTTGAAGACCCGTGCCGGATCGACGTGCAGCGCCGCGGCGGCCTCCTCGCCGAAATAGCGTGAGCGCGGGTCATGGACGTAGGGGTGCAGCGTATGGGGCAGCCCCGTGCGGGCCAGCGCCACCGTGGCGGGAGTACCGGTTGACTTGTTCGCAGACTTCGACATCCCTGAACGATTCCTTGGTGGGCGGACACTGATCGGCGGGTCCGGTCAGGTGACCAACCCCACGATAACGACCCCCACCGGGGCCAGAACGAGGGCCGGCACCATCTCGGCGACCGCAAGCCGTGCGATCCCGGCCAGCCGCAGGCCGAGCGCCATCAGGATGATCCCGCCGGTCGCGTCCAGGACGTTCAACTCGGCGGGGGGCAACAGTCCACCCAGCCACCAGCCGAGCACGGTCAGCAGGCCCTGGTAGACCAGCACCACCGCGGCGCCGCCGGCCACCGCGAAACCGAAGCTCGCCGACAACGCCAGTGCCGTGAAGCCGTCCAGGATCGCCTTGACGATCAACTGGTCATTGCCCTGGCCCAGGCCGTCCTGCAGCGATCCGAGGATCCCCATGGGGCCGATGCAGAACACGAGCGTCGCGGTGACGAATCCCTCGACCGACCGCGAGGTCAGTGTCGTCCCTGCCGGGCGGCCACGGTTGAACGTCGAGCGGGCCCATTCACCCAACTGCTCGATGCGCTGCTCCAGGCGCCGAGCATCGTGCCGATGACCAGCGCGAGCAACACGATGACCACGCCGGCCTGTCCCACTGCGCGCGGCACCGATGCGTCGAGGAGCGAGGGGATCGACAGGCCGCCGATGGTCACGACCACCAGCCCGAGCACGGGGGTGACCGCATCGCGCACCCGCGAGGGGAGGTGCTCGCCGAACAAGGTGCCGACCGCGGCCCCCACGACGATGCACAGGGCATTGATGACGGTGCCGGCACCGAGGAAGAGCTGTGCGGGGATCACACAGGTATTCCACCACCAGTGGCACCCGGGGGCCATGTGGGGCCCTCGTGGCGCCCTTGACGTGCCGGCGGACGTCGCCGAGGGGCTTGTGTGCGCGCCGATAGGATGGCGCCGTGTTGCGAATGATTGATGTCACCGGCCAACGACTCGACGACTACACCGCGGTTCTGCCCCGCGGCCACTTCGACGTCGAGCATGCCGTGGCAGCCGTCGAACCGATCTGCCGGGCCGTCGCCGAGGAGGGCGAGACCGCGCTGCGTCGCTTTGCCGAGCAATTCGACCATGTGGTCCCCGAGCAGCTCCGCGTGCCCGAGGAAGCGCTTGACCGGGCCCTGGACGACCTGGAGCCCGGATTGCGGGCAGCCATCGAGGAGTCCATTCGCCGCCGTCGCGAGGTGGCCCGGGGGATCGAGACCGAGGAGGCCTTCCGGGAGATCGAGGTGGCGCCGGGTGCCCGCGTCGCCAACCGGCTCGTACCGGTGGGCCGGGTCGGGCTGTACGTTCCCGGAGGGCTTGCACCGCTCGCCTCCACGGTGTTGATGAACGTGGTTCCCGCCCAGGTGGCCGGCGTGCAATCGATCGCCGTGGCCACGCCGCCACAGGCCGAGTTCGGCGGCCTTCCCCACCCCACGATCCTGGCCGTGTGCCGGCTCCTGGGGGTTACGGAGGTCTACGCGGTCGGTGGTGCGCAGGCCGTCGCGATGTTCGCCTACGGGGTGCCGGGCCTGTGTCGCAGGGCCGACATGGTCACCGGACCGGGAAATATCTATGTCGTGGCGGCCAAGCGCCTGCTGCGCGGACGGATCGGCATCGATGCCGAGGCCGGTCCCACCGAGATCCTCGTGCTGGCCGATGACCGGGCGAATCCGGCCTATGTGGCCGCCGACCTGATCAGCCAGGCCGAGCACGATCCGATGGCCGGCGCAGTACTGGTCACCGACTCGAGCGCCCTGCTCACCCGGGTCGAGGAGGAGTTGGCCGACCAGGTCGAGCGGCTCGCCACCCGGGACCGCCTGAAGGTCTCACTGACCGGTGAGCAGTCAGGCGTGGTGCTGGTGGCCGACATGGACCAGGGCATCGATGTGGTCAATGACTACGCTCCGGAGCACCTGGAGATCCAGACCGTCGATGCTGCGGCGCTGGCCCAGCGCGTGCGTTCGGCCGGGGCAGTGTTCGTGGGCTCCCATTCCCCGGTGCCGTTGGGCGACTATTCGGCCGGCTCGACGCACGTCCTGCCGACCGGGGGAGCGGCACACTTCTCGTCCGGATTGACCACCCGCAGCTTCCTCAAGGCGATGCATATCATCGACTACTCGGCGCAGGCGCTCGGCGCCATCGGCGACGCCGTCGAACAGTTCGCGCACGCCGAGCACCTGCCCGGCCACGCCGAGGCCATTGCGGTACGCACCGGACGAGAGGTCGAATGATGAGCGCAGCACCGCGCGATCCGCGCACCACCCAGCTCCAGGCCTCGGCCGTGCCGGGCCCGGAGATCTCGCTCGCCGAACTGCCATTGCGTCCCGAACTGGTGGGTGAGGAGCCCTATGGCGCCCCCCAGCTCGACGTTCCGGTGGCACTCAACACCAACGAGAACCCCTACTCGCCCAGCGTGCTGGTGCGGGCACAGATGGCTGCTGCCATCGAAAGGGTCGCCCGCACCCTCAACCGCTATCCCGACCGGGAGGCCCTTGAGCTGCGCGCCGATCTGGCCAAGTACCTCGGTTTCGGCCTGCACGCCCGCAACATCTGGGTCGCCAACGGATCCAACGAGGTGATGACCCATGTGTTGTCGGCGTTCGGTGGGCCGGGGCGCACCGTCCTGACCTTCACCCCCACCTACTCGATGTATCCGGAATACGCGCGCAATACGCACACGAACTATGTGACGGTGCCGCGCAAGCCCGACTTCACCCTCGACAGTGAGCTCGTGCTGCAGGCGGTGGCAGAGCACCATCCCGATGTCATCCTGATCACCACCCCGAACAATCCCACCGGAACCCTCACGCCGGTCAAGGTGGTGGAGGAGATCCTGGAGCGCACCGACGCGCTGGTCGTGGTCGATGAGGCCTACCAGGAGTTCACCGAGTTCCCCGAGGACTCGGCTCTGGCCCTGTTGCCGCGCTTCGGACGACTCATCGTGAGTCGCACCATGAGCAAGGCCTTCGCCCTGGCCGGTGGGCGGGTCGGATACCTGGCGGCAGCGCCCGCCGTCGTCGATGCCTGCCGGATCGTGCGCCTGCCGTACCACCTTTCCGCCCAGACCCAGGCCATTGCCCGGGTCGCGCTGGCGAACAAGTCGGAATTGCTGGCCCAGGTGGACGAGCTGCGCCAGGCCTGCCAGGACCTTCAGGACTGGCTGCGCCGCACCGGGTTGGACGTGGTGCCGAGCCAGGCGAACTTCTGCCTGTTCGGCCGCTTCGTCGACCGCCATGCGGTATGGCAGGCCCTGCTGGACGAAGGGGTCCTGGTGCGCGAGACCGGGCCGGAGGGCTTCCTGAGGGTCAGCGCCGGAACCCCCGAGGAGATGGCCGCCTTCCGCGCCGCGCTGGGGCCCATCATCATCCACCAGGGGGTTCTCGCCCCGGGCCTGATGGCCCGGGTGAAGCCCGAGGGCCCCGCAAAGCTTCCGAAGGGAATGAAGAAATGAGTCGTTCCGCGGCCATCCATCGCGTCACCTCCGAATCCGATGTGAGCGTCGAGCTTGACCTCGACGGCACCGGGTCATCCCAGATCTCCACGGGCGTGGGCTTCTACGACCACATGCTCACGTCCTTCTCGAAGCACTCACTGATCGACCTGACGGTGCGTACCACGGGCGATATCCAGATCGACGGCCACCACTCGATCGAGGACACTGCCATCGCGATCGGCCAGGCCCTCGGCGAGGCGCTGGGCGACAAGCGTGGCATCCGTCGCTTCGGCGACGCCATCGTGCCGCTCGATGAGGCGCTCGCACAGGCAGTGGTCGACGTCGCGGGGCGTCCCTATGTGGTGTGCAGCGGCGAGCCCGACTCACAGATCACCGTCCGCATCGGTGGCACCGAGCCGTTGTATCCGGGATCGATGACCTATCACGTGATCGAGTCGCTGGCCTCCAACGCCGGACTGTGCGTGCACCTGAAGCTCCTCGCCGGACGCGAACCGCATCACATCGTGGAGGCCGAGTTCAAGGCCCTGGCGCGCGCCCTGCGGATGGCCGTCGAACCTGATCCCCGGGTGAGCGGGGTCCCGAGCACCAAGGGCCTGCTATGACCGGTCCCACGTTGGCCCCCGGGGCGTTGCGTGAACCCGGGGCACTTGCCGCGTCCCCCAGCGTGGGGGTGCTCGACTACGGCTCCGGGAACCTCCATTCGGCCGTGCGGGCCCTGGCCGCGGCCGGGGCCAGGGTCACCCTGAGCAGCAGCCGCGCGGAGCTGGAAGCCTGCGAACGACTCGTCGTGCCGGGTGTTGGTGCCTTTGCGGCCTGCATGGAACAGCTCAGGTCGGTGGGTGGGGTCGAGCTGGTCCGTGACTGGGCGGCCTCGGGCCGTCCGCTGCTGGGCATCTGCGTGGGTCACCAGGTCTTCTTCCGCCACGGCGTGGAAAAGGGCATCAGCTCCGAGGGGATCGGCATCTACCACGGCACGGTCGAGATGCTCGACGCCGTGCGGCTGCCGCACATGGGCTGGAACACCGTGGAGCCGCCAGCCGACAGCAGGCTCTTCGCGGGGGTCGGGGACAAGCGCTTCTACTTCGTCCACTCCTATGCAAGTCACGCCGTCGAACAGCCCGGCGCGATGGTCACCTGGTGCGAGCACGGCGGTGACCGGTTCGTGGCCGGTGTCGAATGGCGCAATGTCTGCTCCACGCAGTTCCACCCGGAAAAGTCGGGCGCGGCCGGAGCACGACTGCTGGCCAACTGGCTGGCCATGTCGCCCGCGGCTTGAGCGGGCGTCGCGGCATCGCGTGGCGGGGCAGTAGGGTCCCGCCCGTCCCGGTGAGCTAGGGTTTCGGCGTGACCACCGCACTGACGATCCTGCCTGCCGTTGATGTCCAGAACGGACAGGCGGTGCAATTGGTACAAGGTGTTGCCGGCACCGAGAAGGTGTTCGGCGACCCGCATCAGGCAGCCAAGCGATGGGCCGAGCAGGGGGCTTCCTGGCTGCACCTGGTCGATCTTGATGCGGCCTTCGGGCGGGGTTCGAATGCCGAACTCCTGGCCGAGGTGATCGCCGGAGTCGACCTCAACGTGGAACTGTCGGGTGGAATTCGCGACGACGCGAGCCTGGAGCGTGCGCTGTCGACCGGCTGCAAGCGCGTCAACATCGGCACCGCCGCCCTGGAGAACCCGCAGTGGTGCCGCAAGGTCATTGCCGCCTACGGCGAGCGGATCGCGATCGGCCTGGACGTCAAGGGCACGAAGCTCGCGGCGCGGGGCTGGACCCGCGAGGGCGGTGACCTGTTCGAGACCATCTCGGCGATGGACGAGGCCGGGTGCCAGCGCTATGTGGTCACCGATGTGGCCAGTGACGGCATGCTCACCGGCCCGAATGTGACGCTGCTCAGGCAGGTCTGCGAGCACACGGACGCTGCGGTCGTCGCCTCCGGCGGCGTCGGTTCCCTGGACGATGTCAAGACGCTGCGGACCCTGGTTCCCGAAGGCGTCGAGGGAGTCATCATCGGCACCGCCCTCTACCTCGGCAAGGTCAAGTTGCCCGAGGCCCTGGCGGCGGCGCGATGACGCCGGAATGGGCTGAGGCGTTCGTCGACGACGTCCTCGAATGGAGTTTCATGGGCTTCGACGACCTCGAGGAGGTCGCCGAACTGCGTGCCGCGATCGAATACTTTGACGATCCCGTGCAGACCATCAGCTATGCCGACTTCGTCGCGGCGTGGAACCGGCCGGGGGCCCACGCAAGCCATCATGCGGTGGTCGGCCGCGAACGCAGTGGCAGCATCGTCGCCTACGGGTGGAACCATCCGGGACTGCCCACGGACGCCAATCCCTCGGTGTGGTTCGACATCGGCGTGCATCCGGCGTGGCGCCACCAGGGGATTCGCCACAGACTGACGATGTGGTTGATCGGACGCGCGCAGCAGTGGTGGGAACATATTCGCACCGCGCAGACCGGTGCCCTGTGGGTCGGCACGACGGTTGACGAGAAGCGTGGCGGACTCACCCGCTCGATGATCGAGGCCGGGCTCACCCCGCAGCGCTGGTTCTTCGACATGCATCGTCCCCTGGAGGCGGGGGATTCCCTGCCGCCGCTGCCGAAGCTGACCGATGTCTCCATCGTGCCCTTCGATGACTCACTCAGCGAGCTGGTGCGCCAGGCCCACAACGAGGCCATGGCCACGCGGCCGGGATCGAGCCCGGTGAGTGCCCAGGCATGGGAATCGTCGATCAACAACCATCCGGAGAACTCACAACTGTCCTGGGTGGCCCTGGTCAACCGTGACACTCCCGCCCACGAGGGCGCGGCACACGGTCGGGTGGTCGGCTATGCAATGAACCTGGCCTATGACGACGAGACCAGTGAGGGGTGGACCGAGCGGCTCGGCGTGTGCCCGTGGTGCCGCAAGAAGGGCATTGGTCGTGCGCTGGTGATCGCCTCGATGCGTGGATTTGCCGACGCCGGCCTGACCAGCGCCGGCGTGGGGGTCGACACGGAAGACCCCAATACCGCAGCCCGCTTCTTCGGGGTTCTGGGCTTCGAGGAGACCGAGCGCGTGGTGGTGTATGGACGTACTTTCAGGGTCGAACAGCCGGACTGACCGGCCTTGTCCCCGGCAGGCCGGCATGGTCGGGGAGGTTCGTGTAGGGGCGCCGCTGGGCACAGATGACCCGGAGCCGGCGCTGTCGGTAGAATCGTGATGTTGTCGCGCCGCCCGACAGGGTGTTGCGTGTTGCACATCTGAGGAAGAAGGGTTCGGGTAGATGAGCGGTCATTCCAAGTGGGCCACGACCAAGCACAAGAAGGCTGCGATTGACGCCAAGCGCGGCAAGCTGTTCGCCAAACTGGTGAAGAACGTCGAAGTCTCGGCCCGCGTGGGTGGCGGCGACCCATCCGGAAACCCGACGCTGTTCGACGCGATCCAGAAGGCCAAGAAGAACTCGGTGCCCAATGACAACATCGATCGCGCCGTCAAGCGCGGTTCCGGTGAGGGCGCTGACGCGGTCAGCTACGAAGACATCATGTACGAGGCCTATGGCCCCGACGGCGTGGCCATCCTCATCGACTGCCTCACCGACAACCGCAACCGCGCCATTGCCGACGTGCGCACCACGATCACCCGCAACGGGGCCACACTGGCCGACGGCGGCTCGGTGCGTCGGCTCTTCGAGCGCAAGGGCGTCGTGCGGGTCCCCAAGACCTGGGAGGTCGAGGAGGGCCGCAAGTCGGTCGAGAAGAGCGTTGACGAGGACCAGTTGATGGAAGCCACCATCGACGCCCCCGTGGAGAACATCGAGGACCAGGGCGAGGGGTTCGAGATCACCTGCGATCCCAATGACCTGGTCGAGGTGCGCAAGTCCGTCCAGGCCGCCGGCATCGACTACGAGTCGGCCGAGGTGGCCTTCGTGCCCAGCTTCACCCAGGCGGTGGACGACCTCGAGGTCGCCCAGAAGATCGAGAAGCTGGTCGACCTGCTCGACGACCTCGACGACGTGCAGGAGGTCTACACCAACGCCGAGTACAGCGAGGCGGTCGAGAAGGGCCTCGAGGAAGCTGACGACTAGTCCCTGACAGGGCCCGTACGGGCCCCTGCCACCACGCCGGCCCCGGGATGCGTCCCGGGGCCGGCGTGTCTGTTGTCCCGGCGTGTCTGTTGTCCCAGGTGGGCATCTGGCCCTAGGCTGTCGAACAGTTGTTCGGATAGGCCGCCGGTGGCCGGATCGACGCACGGCTCGTGGCGCGGGTCCGCAGCCCGGGAGCCCGGCCGGGGCGAACGGGTGGGGGTCATTGTCGGGTGTGGATCATTGGAATGGGGGCACTGGAGTGCGCGTAATGGGCGTTGACCCGGGCCTGACGCGTTGCGGTGTCGGAATTGTCGACGGAACCCCCGGCGCGCGTCCCCAGTTCGTGGCCGTGGGCGTCATCCGCACCGATCCGCACACCGAGCACGCCTATCGGCTGCTGGCCATTGAAGAGGGCCTGGGGGAGTGGTTCGACCACTACCAGCCGCAGGCGATCTCCATCGAACGTGTCTTCGCCCAACACAATCTCAGCACCGTGACGGGGATCGGGCAGGTCGCCGGCATCGCCATGATGCTCGGCGCGCGCCATGGCATTGACGTGGCCCTCCACACGCCCAGCGAGGTCAAGAGCGCCGTGACCGGTTCCGGTCGGGCCGACAAAGCCCAGGTGGGCGTGATGGTGGCCCAGGTGCTCCACCTCGCCAAGGCGCCCACGCCCGCCGACGCAGCCGATGCCCTGGCCCTGGCGGTCACCCACCTGTGGCGGGGCAGCGCCCAGAACCGCTATGCGACCGCTGCCCTGCAGGGTCGTTCGTCCGCCGCCGTGGCGCGCGCCCGCCGATCGGCGGCCATTGCCCGCGCCGCGCGGTCACGCACCGAGCGGCAGGCATCCAGTACTCGTGGAACCCGGGGGAGTTCGTGATCGCACAGTTGCACGGAAAAGTTGCCGCCATCGGCGCAAACTGGCTGGTCATCGATGTGGCCGGGGTCGGCTTCCAGGTGTCCACCACCCCGAACACGACCTCTGCCCTGCGCACCGGCCAGACGGCCACCGTGTTCACGAGCCTGGTCGTGCGCGAGGATGCCATGAAGCTCTATGGCTTCGGCGGCACCGACGAGCGTGATTGCTTCGAGCTGTGTCGCACCGCCTCGGGAGTGGGTCCCAAGCTCGCCCTGGCGATCGTCAGCGTGCTGACGCCCGAGGAGTTCGCCACGGCAGTGCGTACGGAGGACCTCCCACGACTGTGCACCGTTCCGGGAATCGGCCGGAAGGGGGCCCAGAAGATCGTCATCGAGCTGAAGGACCGGGTGGATGCGCTGTTCGTGGCGCCCACTAACGGCTCGGCGAGCGTGGCGCCGGTCACCCCGGCCTGGCAGGAGCAGGTGATGGCGGGACTGGAGAGCCTCGGCTGGTCGAGCAGGGATGCCGAGGCGGCCTGCGAGACCGTGGCACCCCTCGCCGAGGAGGATCCCGAGGCGACGGTGGCCGCACTCATGAAGGCGGCGCTCGCGTCACTGGCCAGGGTGTGAGGGGCCGGACCGGAACAATGGTGTCGATGTCGTTTTCACACTCCCCCCTAGGCTTGGGTCATCATGGAACACTCTGCGGTTGATCCCTGGCCAGAGCCCGAGGAACGGGCCGCCGAAGCGGCCCTCCGGCCCTCCACCCTGGAGGAGTTCGAGGGCCAGCCGCGGGTCAGCGATCAGCTGGGCTTGGTGTTGTCGGCCGCCAAGCATCGCGGCACCACGCCTGACCACGTCCTCCTGTCGGGCCCGCCCGGACTGGGCAAGACCACCCTGGCAATGATCATCGCCTCCGAGATGGGCGTGCCACTGCACATCACCTCCGGCCCGGCGATCCAGCACCCCGGCGACCTGGCCGCCATCCTGTCGGGCCTGGTCGAGGGGGAGGTCCTGTTCCTCGACGAGATCCATCGCATGTCGCGTCCGGCCGAGGAGATGCTCTACCTGGCGATGGAGGACTTCCGGGTGGATGTCGTCGTCGGCAAGGGGCCCGGGGCCACCGCCATCCCGATCGAGATCCCGGCCTTCACGCTGGTGGGGGCCACGACGCGTGTCGGCCTGTTGCCCAGCCCGCTGCGTGACCGCTTCGGGTTCACCGGCAACCTGGACTTCTATGAGGTCGACGACCTGCAATCGATCGTCACGCGGTCCTCGGCCATGCTGGGGGTCGGGCTCGACGAGGCCTCGGCCCACGAGATCGCCAGCCGTTCGCGTGGCACGCCCCGCATCGCGAACCGCCTGCTGCGCCGGGTGCGGGACTACGCCCAGGTGAACAACCAGGGCAGGGTCGACCTGGCACTGACCCGGGCCGCCCTGGAGCTCTATGAGGTGGACCCGCTCGGCCTGGATCGCCTCGACCGGGCGGTCCTGGAGGCCATCTGCACCAAGTTCGGTGGGGGGCCGGTGGGCCTTTCGACCCTGGCGATCTCGGTGGCTGAGGAGGCCGAGACCGTCCAGGAGGTGGCGGAGCCTTTCCTGGTGCGGTTGGGTTTCCTGATGCGCACGCCGCGCGGACGGGTGGCCACCGAGGCGGGCTGGCGCCATCTCGGGCTCACGCCACCCAGCAGCGGTGACAACCCTGATCTGTTCACCTGAGGCCCGCGGTCCCATCCGGCCCCGGTGTGGGATAAGAGGATCACACCCGGAGCCGCTAGACTCCTTGGGGCATGCCATCTGGGCACGCCTGATGAGGTGAGGACGACTGCATGAACGGCCCATATCTGATCATCGCCTTCGTTGCGTTGATCGCCCTGTTCTATTTCATGACGATCAGGCCGCAACGCAAGCAGGCTGAGAAGCAGCGCGAGATGCACAACGCCATCGAGCCCGGCACGCGCGTCATGCTGACCAGTGGGATCTATGGAACCGTCACGGCAATCGGCGACAAGCAGTTCGTCCTGGAACTTGCCCCGGGCGTTGACATCACGGTGCTGAAGCAGGCGATCGTGCGGGTCGTGCAGCCCGATGACGAAGAATTCGAGTTCGCTGATCCCGGCGTCGAGATCAGCCGGGGCGATGACGAGCAGGGCGACCATGAGCTGGAGCCGGGCGCTTCATCCACCGACTCGGTGACCGATGCGCCCGCAGCCGGGCAGGCTGCCCCGTCCGACACCTCGCATGACGACGCCAGCACGGCCGATCCCGGGAATCCCTCGAGCGACCACGAGCCCGGCACTGACAACAAGTCGGCTGACGCCGAGCAGAAGTAGAACCCCCTCCAGGAGAAGTCTCGGCACATGGCCGCCAGCAATCGAAACAAGCACACACATCCGGGTAGGCGATTGATCGTCTTCGCCCTGGTGATCGTTTTCCTCTACGGATTGATGGGTCTCACGAAGACCTGGACCCCGCGGTTGGGCCTCGACCTTCGGGGCGGCACCACGATCACCCTCACGGCGCGCAACAATTCCGATGGTTCGGCGCCCAGCAAGGACAATCTCGAGACCGCCCGATCGATCATCCAGAAGCGCGTCGACGCGCTGGGTGTCGGCGAGAGCTCGGTGACCGTCCAGGGCGACCGGCAGATCGAGGTCGCCGTGCCGAATGTGAGCAGCGACGAGCTGGTGAGCCTGGTCGGCACCACCGCCCAACTGGGCTTCCGCGATGTTTACTCGGTCACCCAGTCGAGCGGTGCCGCCTCCGGCTCCAGCTCCTCCAGCCCGGCCGCCACCAGCAATCCCACCGATGTGTCCACGGCGCTCCCCTCCTCGCCAGCGCCCAAGGCAACTCCGCGGGCCAGTGGTGACTCCACGGGTGCTGCCGACTTCGATTCGGCCCTCAAGTGGACGCCCAGCGCCCAGGACAGCACCGATTTCGCGGCATGGAACTGTGGTGAGCCCGAGAACGTGGCACCCGATCAGCCGCTGTTCGCCTGCGATGAGCAGGGCCAGCTGAAGTACCTGCTCGGTCCTGAGCTGATCAACGGCCAACGCATCACAGATTCCAGTGCGGCCATCCCGCAGGGCGAAGTCGCCTGGGTGGTCACGATGAAGTTCGACGGCACCGGGGCAGACCAGTTCCAGAAGGCCACCACCCAGCTCGCCACGCAGTCGTCGCCGAAGAACCAGTTCGCCATCGTGCTTGACGGCAAGGTCGTCTCGGCACCCTCGGTGTCCACGGCCATCAGCGGCGGCAATGCCGAGATCAACGGCGCCAACATCAATGAGACGAGCGCCAAGGAGCTGGCCAACCAGCTCAAGTTCGGCGCGCTGCCGGTCAGCTTCGATGTCTCCAGCGTCGACGCCGTGTCGGCGAGTCTGGGCGACGAACAGCTGCAGGCCGGCCTCATTGCCGGCCTGATCGGCCTGATCCTCGTGCTGGCCTACAGCTTCTTCTACTACCGCGGACTGGGCATCGTCGTGGTCGGTTCCCTGTTGGCCGCGGTGATCATCACCTGGGGCACCATCGTCCTGCTCGGCCAGACCGTCGGCTTCGCCATGAACCTGCCCGGCATTGCCGGCGCGATCGTCGCCATCGGCGTCACCGCGGACTCGTTCATCGTGTACTTCGAACGGATCCGCGACGAGATCCGCGACGGACACTCGTTGCGCCACTCCATCCAGAGTGGTTGGAACAAGGCGCGCGGCACCATCGTGATGGCCGACTCCGTGCAGCTGCTCAGCGCCGTCGTGCTGTTCATCCTGGCCATCGGCGCCGTCAAGGGCTTCGCCTTCACCCTGGGCGTGACCACCGCCATCGACCTGTTCATCGTGTTCTTCTTCACCCATCCGCTGGTGACCCTGCTGGGACGCACGAAGTTCTTCGGTGAGGGTCACCGCTTCTCCGGCTTCGAGCCCGAGCACCTCGGTGTCAGCCGGGCCTCGCTGATCGGACGCAGGCGTGCACGTTCCCGTTCCGGGCGGCGGACCTCCGGGTCGTCGCGCACCGGGAGCGACACGGATGCCCCGGGCGACGACGAGGGCGACAAGCCAGCCAGTGGAAGCAAGGAGTCCTGATGTCCGAATCCACCAGCACGCTTGATCGGCCGGCCGACCATGGCACCGACAAGGCCCGCAAGGGCAAGTACACCGGGAACTTCGCCCACCGGCTCTACACCGGTGAGTTCGAGTTCAACTTCGTCGCCCGGCGCAAGCTGTGGTACTCGATCTCGATCGTCCTGATCGTCATCTCCCTGGCGGCGTTGCTGTTCCGCGGACTGAACCTCGGCATCGAGTTCAAGGGCGGCTCGGTGTTCACCGTCCCGGTGAGCTCGACGAGTTCGCAGTCGGTCGACCAGGTGCGCAAGGCCGTCGACGAGTCGAAGGTGCCCGACCTCACCGGCGCCCAGGCCACCGCCGTCGGCACCGGCACGGTGCGCGTGCAGGTGCGCAGCCTGTCCACCGACGAGGTCACCCAGATGCGTGACGCCCTGGCCTCCACCGTCAACACCACGCCCGACAAGGTCGGCTATTCACTGATCGGTCCCTCGTGGGGCGGCCAGATCACGATGAAGGCCTTCCAGGCGCTGATCGTCTTCCTGGTGTTGGTGGCGCTCATGATCTGGGCCTTCTTCCGGGAATGGAGAATGGCCATATCGGCGCTGGTCGGCCTGATCCACGACCTGATCGTGACGGTCGGGCTGTATGCACTGATCGGCTTCACCGTCACGCCCTCCACGCTCATCGGCGTCCTGACGATCCTGGGCTATTCGCTCTACGACAACGTCGTGGTGTTCGACAAGGTCCGCGAGAACACGGTGGACATCACCAAGCAGGATCGCACCTTCTCCGAGGCGGCGAACGCTGCCGTCAACCAGGTGCTCGTCCGGTCGATCAACACCACCGTCATCGGTGTCCTGCCGGTGATCGCGCTGCTGATCGCCGGTGTTGGCTTCCTCGGCGGGGACGGACCCCTGGCCGACCTGGGCCTGGCCCTGCTGATCGGCATGGTGGCGGGCGCCTATTCGTCCATCTTCATTGCCACGCCCCTGCTCACCCAGCTCCGCGAGCGCGAACCCGACATGAAGAAGCACGTGGAGGCATTGGCCAAGCGTCGTGCCCGGGCCGCCGCCGAACCGCAGATCCGGGTCTCGGCCACCACGGTGCCCGGTGGCGCCACGGTCTCCAGCGTCGAGGGGACCGCCGACCATGACGTCTCGGCGTCCGCCCACGAGGGTGGGGGCCCGACGGCCCGCCAGATGCGTGATGTGGGCGACGGGCGGGCACAGCCCGTACGCACGCCGCGAAGCAAGCGAAAGAAGTGACGATGCGTCCCGACCCGCGCGTGACGCGGATCCATTCACTGGTCCGCACGATTGCCGACTTCCCGAAGCCGGGCGTCCAATTCCGCGACATCACCCCGCTGCTGGCCGATCCCGAGGGACTGGCCGACACGATGGCGGTGCTGGTCGACATGGCGCCCGACGAGGTTGACGTGGTCGCCGGCATCGACTCGCGCGGCTTCCTGTTCGGGGCGCCGGTTGCCGTGGCCATGGGCACGGGCTTCGTGCCGGTGCGCAAGCCGGGCAAGCTGCCCGGACCGGTCTTCGAGGAGGCCTTCGACCTGGAGTATGGTTCCAGCACGCTGGCCATCCACCAGGACGCGCTGCGGCCCGGTCAACGGGTGTTGTTGGTGGACGATCTGCTCGCCACCGGTGGCACCCTCGGGGCCGCCGTGAAGCTGATCCTGCGGGAGAAGGCGGTGCTCACCCACGTGGAGACCGTCATTGAACTACCCGACTTGGGTGGGCGCGCCAAACTGGAGTCATTGGGTGTGACGAGCTTCTCGTCCATCCTCCAGTTCTGATCCGGGCGGTTCCCACAGGCCGACTACGGTTGGGCTACTGAACAGAGGTAGGAGGCCTGCAGATGCCGAGCGACGGAGTTTACGGACCCTATGCGCGAAGTGCGGTACCTGCCACCGACCCGAACACGCCCACCAGGGCCGCTGACGAGCGCATCAGTACCGGCCCGGAGCAGCCGCGGCTGCGCATGAGGGAGCGCCTGGCCCGATTGGGCGGGGTGAAGGCACCCCAATCGGCGGTGCTCGACCCCCTCTTCTCGGTGGTGAGGGCCACCCATCCCAAGGCGGACCTGTCGATGGTGGAGCGGGCCTACCGCACCGCCGAGCACTACCACTCCGGCCAGACGCGCATCAGCGGTGATCCCTACATCACCCATCCGCTGGCCGTGGCGACGATCCTCGCCGAGCTCGGCATGACCGAGCCCACCCTGTGCGCCGCGCTGTTGCACGACACCGTGGAGGACACCAGCTACACCCTGGAGCAGCTGCGGGCCGACTTCGGCGACACGATCGCCGCGTTGGTCGACGGGGTCACCAAGCTCGACAAGGTGCAGTACGGCGATTCGGCCAAGGCCGAGACCATCCGCAAGATGGTGATCGCCATGAGTCGCGACATCCGCGTGCTGGTGATCAAGCTGGCCGACCGGTTGCACAATATGCGCACCCTGGGCTTCCTGCGTCCCGACAAGCAACATCGCATCGCCCGCGAGACCCTCGAGATCTACGCGCCGCTTGCCCACCGCCTGGGCATGAATGCGATCAAGTGGGAGTTGGAGGACTTGTGCTTCTCCACCCTGCAGCCCAAGGTCTACGACGAGATCGTCCGCCTGGTGGCCGAGGCCGCCCCGAAGCGCGAACAGCAATTGCGCGAGGTGATCGACCAGGTGAAGGTCTACCTGGATGACGCCAAGCTCACCGCCACCGTCTACGGGCGACCGAAGCACTACTACTCGATCTACCAGAAGATGGTGGTGCGCGGTCGTGACTTCGAGGACATCTATGACCTCGTGGGACTGCGGATCCTGGTCGACACGACACGTGATTGCTACGCCGCCCTCGGCGTGATCCACACCCATTGGAACCCCCTGCCCGGGCGTTTCAAGGACTACATCGCGATGCCGAAGTACAACATGTACCAGTCGTTGCACACCACGGTGCTCGGCCCGGGCAGCCGACCCGTCGAGTTCCAGATCCGTACCCACGAGATGCATCGCCGGGCCGAATTCGGTGTGGCCGCGCACTGGAAGTACAAGGAGGACCCCAACGCGCAGGGCGGCAAGATCGACCCCGAGGGAACCGACCTGGCCTGGGTGCACCAGCTGAACCAGTGGACCAAGGAGCAGGACGATCCCGAGGAGTTCCTCGATTCGTTGCGCTTCGAGATCCAGACCAGCGAGGTCTACGTCTTCACGCCGAAGGGCGATGTGCTGGCGCTTCCCTCGGGTGCGACTCCGGTCGACCTGGCCTATGCCATCCATACCGAGGTCGGCCACCGGTGCATCGGCGCGCGGGTCAACGGAAAGCTGGCCTCGCTGGAGAGCCAGCTGGCCAACGGCGACATCGTGGAGATCCTCACCTCGAAGGCTGAGAACGCCGGGCCCAGCCGCGACTGGTTGAACTTCGTGGTGAGCCCGCGGGCCAAGAGCAAGATCCGTCAGTACTTCACCCGCGAGCGCCGCGAGGAGGCGATCGATCAGGGCAAGGATGAGCTGGCCAAGCAACTGCGCAAGACTGGATTGCCCATGCAACGCCTGCTCACACTGGAACACCTCAGTGCCGTGGCGGACAGCTTCCGGCTCGCCTCCGTCGACGCGCTCTACGCCGCGATCGGCGAGGGGAACATCGGCGCTCCCGGCGTGGTGCAACGACTCATCGGCACCGAGGGCGGCCTGGACGGTGCCGCCGACGAGAGCCTCGAGGAGACCACGGTGCTGCCCAAGCGGGGCACCGTGCGCCACACCGGGCAGGGCAATCCCGGCATCGTCGTGGAGGGCGACCCCGACATGTGGGTCAAGCTCGCGAAGTGCTGCACCCCGATGCCCGGCGACGAGATCCTCGGCTTCGTCACGCGGGAGAACGGGATCTCCGTGCACCGACGCGACTGCACGAATGCTGCGAACCTGTTGACCCACCCCGAGCGCATCGTCGAGGTCTCGTGGGCGCCGAACAGCTCCTCGGGTTATCTGGTGAGCATCCAGGTGGAGACCCTGGACCGTCCGGGGGTGCTCGCCGACATCACGCGCACGCTGGCCGACGAGCAGGTGAACATCTCCTCGGCGACGGTGGCGGTCTCGAAGAACCAGCTGGCGAAGCTCAAGATGACCTTCGAGTCAACCGATCCCACCCATCTCCACCACGTGATGGCCACCATCCGCAAGGTGCCGGGCGTCTATGACGCCTACCGGATCAAGCAGTAACCGCCGGCGACCAACCAGCGCACACCGATCCGGCCCCACAACCATGGTTGTGGGGCCGGATCGGTGCTTAACGCGTGGTCTCAGGCGCTGAACTCGTCGAGGGCCTTCTGGGCCTGCTCAAGCCAGCTCTGGTAGGTGGTCACCGAATCGCGCAGTTCCTTGGCCTTCTTGGCGTCGCCGCGCGCATCGGCTGCCTCGGCCTGACCAATGATCTTCTCGATCTGGCTGGTGAACATGGCAACGGTGTCGGCCGCACGTTCGCGGGCCTCCGGATCGGTGCGCTTCCATTCCTTCTCCTCGGCGCCCTTGATCGCCTGCTCCAGGGCGCGCACACGGGAGTCAATGGGACGGATCGCATTGCGGGGGACACGTCCATAGGCGTTGAACTTCGCCAGGAACTCCCGCAGCTGGGTGCGGGCCCCGGCAACGTCGGTCACCGGCAGCAGCGTCTTCTCGGCCTCATCGAGCAGGGCCTCCTTGGCCTGCTGATTCGCCTTGTATTCCTCGTCCTGCTCGGCGAACACCGCGTTGCGTGCCTCGAAGAAGGTGTCCTGGAGGCCACGGAACCGCTTCCACAGCTTCTCGTCGACATTGCGGGGTGCCGCCCCGGCGGCCTTCCACCGCGTCATGAGGCTGGCGAACTCCCGGGCCGTCTCGCTCCATTCGGTGGAATCGGCCAGCTGTTCGGCCTCCGCGATGATCTCCTGCTTGAGCTTCTTGGCCTCGTCACGCTGGGCGGCGTTGCGGGCGAACTGCGTCTTGCGACGCCTGGTGTACGTGGTGCGGGCCGAGCTGAAGCGGTGCCACAGCTCGTCGTCGGTGGTGCGGTCGATGCGCGGCAGCGCCTTCCACTTCTCGAGCAGTTGACGGAATCGGTCGACTCCACCGCGCCAGTCACTCCCGGCAGCCAGCTTCTCCGCCTGGGCCACCATCGCTTCCTTCTGCTGCTTGGTCTCGGCGTGCTGGCGGGCGCGCTCCTCCTTGCGTTCGGCCGACTGGGCCTCCAGCAGGGGATTCAGCGAGTCGAGGCTGGCCAGCAGCCCGTCCAGGTCGCCCACCGCATTGGCCTCGGGGATCGACGTGCGCAGCGCGTTGAGCTGCTTGCGTGCCTCCTCCGGGCTCAAGGACTTTGACTGCACCCGCTGCTTCAGCAATGAGGCCTCTGTCTCAAGGGCCTGGAAACGGCGAACGAAGAATGCCATGGCCTCATCGGGGCCCACATCGGGAACCTGACCGACTCGGCGTTCGCCGGCGGATGTGATCACATAGACCGTTCCATCGGCGTCGACGCGTCCGTGACTTGTCGGACCTGCAGTAGTGCTCATGCCTCTTATCTTGCCCGATAGGCTGGCCAATGTGTTCATCGCCTACTTCGTTACCGGTGCCTGGCAGTCCAATTGCTATGTGATCGCCGACGAGGATGCCGGCCTTGCCGTGGCCATCGACGTCGGTATGGACGCCGCACGGACCGTGGAGGAACTGCTCGCCCAGCGCGACTTCCAGCTGGCCGGGATCCTGCTGACCCATGGCCATATCGACCACTGCGCCCAGGCGGCCGTCCTGGCCGATGCGCACCAGGCCCCGGTGTGGGTGCACCCGGCCGACCGGGAACTGATGACCCATCCCGCCGAGGGGCTGTCGCCGCAGATGGCGGGCCAGCTCCATCAACTGATCGGTGATGCCCCACTCCATGAGCCGCGCGACCTGCGGACCTTCGAGGCCGGGGTGCCGGTGCGCTGTGCCGGCTTCGAGTTCAGCGTCACCCCGGCGCCGGGACACACCCCCGGTTCGGTCCTGCTCGGCCTGGAGGGCGACGAGCACATGATCGTCTTCACCGGTGACGTGCTGTTTGCCGGTAGCATCGGACGGTCCGATTTCCCGGGGGGTGACGACCACACCATGCGTGCCGTGTTGCGTGACGTCGTGTCGACACTGCCCCCGCAGGCCCGGGTGCTGCCCGGGCACGGTCCCTTCACCACGGTGGCCGACGAGCTCGCCACGAATCCCTATCTCACTGACGCCTATCTGGAGGTACAGAGCTGATGGCTCGCCCCAAGCCGCTGTCGGGTTTCCCCGAATTCCTTCCCCGCGAGAGGCTCATCGAACTGGAGGTGCTCGACACCCTGCGCGAGACCTTCGAGCTGCATGGCTTCTCCAATGTCGAGACCAGGGCCGTGGAGCCACTGAGCCAGCTCAGCCGCAAGGGCGACATCACCAAAGAGGTCTACACGGTGAGTCGCCTGCACGCCGACGAGCACGACAAGTCCGAGTTGGGGCTGCATTTCGATCTCACGGTGCCGTTGGCGCGCTGGGTGCTTGAGCATGCGGGGCACCTCGAATTCCCCTTCCGCCGCTATCAGATCCAGAAGGTCTGGCGCGGCGAGCGCCCGCAGGAGGGCCGCTACCGGGAATTCACCCAGGCCGACATCGACATCGTCGGGCGCGGCGAGCTGGCCGCCCACCACGACATCGAGGCTCCGCTGGTGATGTTGGAGGCCCTCGAGAAGCTGCACGACCGGATCGGGCTCCCACCGGTGCTCATGCACGTGAACAACCGCAAGCTCTCGGAGGGCTTCTACCGGGGCCTGGGCGTCGAGGACACCCTGTCGGTGCTGCAGATCGTGGACAAGTACGACAAGATCGGTGCCGATGCCACCGTCGAGCTGCTCGGCTCGGAGCTCGGCCTTGACACTGACACCGCCCGTCGTTGCGTTGCGCTGGCGTCGATCCACTCACTGGACACCGGCTTCGTCGACCAGGTGCGGGCCCTGGGCGTGAGCGACCCGCTCCTCGATGAGGGCCTGTCCGAACTCGTGACCCTGATTGAGGAGGCGAATCGGCGCGTCCCCGGCCGCATCATCGCCGACCTGAGCATCGCCCGCGGCCTCGACTACTACACCGGCGCCGTCTACGAGACCCAGCTCGTGGGCCACGAGTCCATGGGCTCGATCAGTTCCGGGGGACGCTACGACTCGCTGGCCAGCGACGGGAAGAGCACCTATCCGGGCGTGGGGATCTCCCTGGGGGTCACCCGCCTCATCGCCCCGCTCATCGCGGCCGGCGAATTCAGCGTCACGCGGTCGGTGCCCACCTGCGTGGTCGTCGCCGTCGACAGCGAGGAGACCCGGGAGACCGCCATGGACGTGGCTGCGGCCCTGCGTGCCCGTGGGGTCAGCTGCGAGGTGGCGCCCAAGGCCGACAAGTACGGCAAGCAGATCCGCTATGCGGACCGTCGTGGAATCCCCTATGTGTGGTTCGGGGGGCCGATCGGGGAAGTGAAGGACATCCGCTCGGGTGACCAGCAGCCCGCCGACGCGAACATCTGGATGCCAAGCCGCGACGACCTGCGTCCGGGCGTGCACGCGGCCGAGTGAGGCCTGTCCGCACCGTGCCCGCGAGATGACCGTGCCGCGAGATGGCGGCCCGGGTCGCTGACCGCGGGCACACCTACACTCGAGGTGGATGTGCAAGCCATCGGGAGGCGACCATGACAACCACGGCCAAGAACACGGCAACCTCGGACCCGCAGGGCCACAGGCGTCCCGCCCGCGGTGCGGCACCCCGTGCCCATCGTGCCCGGCACAGCCCGGTGGTGCGCCATGAGGTGTTCCAGACCTCACTGATGAGCGCACTGCTCGACGGCATCTATGACGGCGACATGACCCTGGCCGAGCTGCTCGGCCACGGCAACTTCGGGTTGGGCACCTTCGAGGCGCTCGACGGCGAGATGATCATTCTCGACTCCGTGCCCTGGCAGTTGCGCGTGGACGGCTCGGTGACCCGGGCGAGCCTCGACCAGCTGACGCCCTTCGCCACGGTCACCAATTTCGTGCCCAGTATCAGCGAGGAGATCAAGGGGCCCCTGACCCGCGCCGAGCTCAGCGAACTGGTCGACCACCTGGGTGTCTCGGCCAACTACCTGTACGGGCTGCGCATCACCGGTGACTTCGAATGGATCACCACGCGCACCGTGCGTCGCCAGAAGAGGCCCTTCCCCCCGATGTCGCAGACCACCAGCGACGAGCCGGTGGTGCGCCAGACGCAGACCAGCGGTGTGATGGCCGGATTCCGCACGCCGTTGTTCGAGCAGGGCATCAACGTGGCCGGGTGCCATGTGCACTATGTCAACAATGAACACACCCACGGCGGACATGTCGTGGACTTCGTCATGAACTCCGGGCTGATCGAGGTCTGCCTCGGCACCGATCTTCGCGTGCGGCTGCCCCTGTCGGAGGCCTTCCAGGATGCCGATCTGGCCCCCGACGACCTCGACGAGCAGGTCAGGGCGGCCGAACACCACTGACCCGTGTCGGCGCTCGGGCGGGCCGGTTGCGGCAGGACTATCGTTGTCGGGCGTGTCAGGCGTAAAAACCTGGCCCACGCGTCCCCAGGACGTGTGAACCGTCCCCCGGCTGGTTACATTAAGGCCAGGGGGTGTGCGTGTGGGCAGGTCGCCCTGCCCGCAGCGCCTTCCGAATCAGAAGTCACTTCGAGGACAACGGAGTTCCAGCATGGGTATTGCCATCAAGTACGGCGCAATGGTTGACGATCCGATTGTTGATGACGACGGGAAACTGGCCATTCGCGGCGGCGCGGGTGCCCTGGTGGAGCGTCTCCTCAAGATCTATCCGGGTGCCTGCCTGGTCGGTTATGAGGATCGTCAGTGCGACGGGTTCGAGATGAAGCGCGACATCAACCTTGACGCCGAGAAGGATCTGGTGATCAACCTCGACGTGATGGATTCGGTGGGCGTCTTCCAGGTGATGCACCGCCACGGCGCGGAGCCGATGATCATGAACCTCCAGTGGCTACCGCCACGTCACTACCACCACAAGGTGAACTTCGCCGCCATGGGATTGAGCTATGCACTCTTCCCGACCCTGTGCTCGGGGGAGCGCACCGCTGCCGAGGTCTCGGAGCTCACCCACCGGTGGACCATCCCGGCGCTTGCCAATTCGGCACAGATCGCCTGGTTCCAGCCCGGCATCCGTGACGACCTGCTGCAGCCCCGCGTGGACACCGAGGTACCCGAGGTGCTGTATCCCAGCATCCACCTCGACGCCGAGAAGCATCCCCAGCAGTTCATGCAGATCGTGACCGAGGTCGCCGCGAAGGTGCCCCTCCAGATGGTGGCCCGGTTGGCCCCCCGCGATCTGGTCAGCCTCCAGGCGATGCGGATGTCGTCGGCGAAGTGGACCACCGTGGGCCCGCTGTCGGCCGACCGTGAGGGCTACTGGGGCACCCTGGCGCACACCACCGCGTTCCTGTCGACCGCCACGGCCGAGGCCTACGGGCTGGAGGAACTGGAGGCCCTCGTGGCCGGGGTCATCGGCGTCATGCCGAAGCTGCCCTGGGCCGAGGTGCTCGTCCCGACGGGGTATCCCTACCTCTACAATTCCGACGCCGAGGCCGCGATGATGCTCGAGAACGTGCTGCGTGACCCCAAGGCGGCCCGTCGGGCCATCGATGAGTCCGCCGGTGGGTCCATCAAGGACTGGGTGTTCGCCAAGCACGCGCGCGCCGCCGGCAACGAGGCCATCGAGAACCAGGTCAAGGAATGGTTCCCCAAGGCGCTGGAGGACTGACCACCCCCACATGTCGTGATGCGGCCGTCGGCTCCCTGCAGGGGCCGGCGGCCGCGCCATGTGGGGCCCGGCCACCAGCCGGTCCGGGTGTCGGCGCCGACGTCCGGCCGGCGCCCGCAACAAGAAATCGATCGGCGATCGTGGAAGAATGCCACAGGCCCGAGCACTGTCTATGCCGGGGCAAGAAGGGAATATCACCGTGATCCGAACCCACGATGCGGGAACGCTGCGCGCCTCCAATGAGGGCGAAACCGTCACACTGGCCGGCTGGGTGGCCCACCGCCGAGATCATGGGGGAGTGGCCTTCATCGACCTGCGCGACGCCAGCGGCGTTGCCCAGGTGGTCATCCGCGATGAGGTGCTCGCTTCCTCGGGAGCCCACGACCTGCGCAATGAATACTGCATCGCCGTCACCGGCGTCATCGAGCACCGGCCGCAGGGCAATGAGAACCCCGAGATGCCCACCGGAGACATCGAGGTGAACATCTCCGACCTCGAGGTGCTCAACGCCGCCGCCCCGCTGCCCTTCCCGGTCGACGAATACACCAACGTCGGCGAGGACACGCGCCTGCGCTACCGCTACCTCGACCTGCGTCGTCCCCGCATGCACGATGCCCTGGTGTTGCGCTCGCATGTCACCCACGCCATCCGGGGGGTCCTGGAGGGACGCGACTTCTACGACATCGAGACCCCGACCCTGACGCGGTCGACCCCCGAGGGTGCCCGCGACTTCCTCGTGCCGGCACGCCTGTCGCCCGGATCGTGGTACGCGCTGCCCCAGAGCCCCCAGCTGTTCAAGCAGCTGCTCATGGTGGCCGGCATGGAGCGCTACTACCAGATCGCGCGCTGCTACCGCGACGAGGACTTCCGGGCCGATCGCCAGCCCGAGTTCACCCAGCTCGACGTCGAGATGAGCTTCGGCGACCAGGACGATGTGATGGCCCTGGGCGAAGAGGTCATGGCTGCCTGCTGGAAGCTGGTCGGTGTCGACCTGCCCCGTCCCATGAGGCGGATCACCTGGCATGAGGCCATGGACCGCTACGGCTCGGACAAGCCCGACCTGCGCTTCGGGAACGAGATCACCGAGGTCACCGACTTCTTCGCCGACACCCCCTTCCGCGTCTTCCAGGCCCCCTACGTGGGCGCCGTCGTGATGCCCGGGGGCGCCGCGCAACCGCGCCGCCAGTTCGACGCCTGGCAGGAATGGGCCAAGCAGCGCGGTGCCAGGGGACTGGCATACATCGTCGTGACCGATTCCGGGGAGCTCAGCGGACCGGTCGCGAAGAACATCTCCGACACGGAGAAGGCCGGCATCGCCGAGAAGGTGGGTGCCAAGCCCGGCGACGCCATCTTCTTCGCCGCCGGCGCCCGTACGGTCAGCCAGGAGCTGTTGGGTGCCGCCCGCCTGGAGATCGGCGCCCGCTGCGAGCTCTACGACCCCAAGGACTGGGCGTTCTGCTGGGTCGTCGACGCCCCGCTGTTCAAGCCGACCTCGGAGGCGGTCGCCGAGGGCGATGTCGCCGTGGGGGCCGGTGCCTGGACGGCGGTGCACCACGCCTTCACCTCGCCCAAGCCCGAGAGCATGGACAGCTTCGACACCGACCCCGGGTCGGCGCTGTCGTATGGCTATGACTTCGTTTGCAACGGCAACGAGGTCGGTGGCGGATCCATCCGTATCCACCGCCGCGACGTGCAGGAACGTGTCTTCAAGGTGATGGGCCTGTCGCAGGAGGAGGCTCAGCAGAAGTTCGGCTTCCTGCTGGACGCCTTCAAGTTCGGCGCCCCGCCGCATGGCGGCATTGCCTTCGGCCTGGACCGCCTCGTCATGCTGCTGGGGGGCTTCGACACCATCCGTGACGTCATTGCCTTCCCGAAGACCGGCAACGGCTTCGACCCGCTGACCCAGGCACCCGCCCCGATCTCGGCGCAGCAGCGCCGGGAGGCGGGCGTGGATGCCAAGCCGGCCCCCAAGAAGGACGGTGCCTCCGACAAGGACGGTGTGCCCGAGGAGGGCGCCGGGGCTGATCTCGACACCAGCGCCGAATAGTCGCCACGACCCCTCGACAGGGCAGGGTCCGGACCACCACGGTCCGGGCCCTGCCCTGTCCGGTTGACGTGTCCGGTTCCGTGCCCCATGTCGGGCAGGGGCGCACGGCGATAGGCTTCGACCGATGAGTGAGGACCTTTTCGGCAACCCCGTCGCCGACCCACACGGGGGTGGAACCGCTGCCGGCATCGGGGGTTCCCTCGGGGACGCCGTCAACCCGTCCGCACCCCTGGCGGTACGCCTGCGGCCCCGCTCACTCGACGAGATCGTCGGGCAGCAGCACCTGCTGGGCCCCGGGTCGCCCCTGCGCCGGCTCGCCGAGGGCCACGCGGCCATGAGCGTCTTCCTGTGGGGACCACCCGGAGTCGGCAAGACGACGATTGCCGCCGTGGTCTCCCGGGCCACCAACCGCCGCTTCGTGGAAATGTCGGCGGTCACCGCCGGGGTCAAGGATGTGCGCCGTGAGCTCGACATCGCCCGGCGCGAGTTGGCCCGCGGACGACCCACCGTGTTGTTCGTCGACGAGGTCCACCGCTTCTCCAAGGCGCAACAGGACGTGCTCCTGCCGGCGGTGGAGAACCGCATCGTGACGCTCATCGCGGCGACGACGGAGAATCCGTCCTTCTCGGTGATCTCACCGCTGTTGTCCCGCTCCTTGTTGCTCACCCTGAAGCCCCTGACCGCCGACGACATCTCGATCCTGCTCGACCGGGCACTCACCGACGAGCGCGGCCTGCGCACACCCGAGGGCAGGGAGTACACGCTGGACGACCAGGCACGTGCCGACCTGCTGAGGCTCGCCGGTGGCGACGCCCGGCGCGCGCTGACCTACCTGGAGGAGTCGGCCGCCGGCGCCAGCGCCGCCGATTCGGCCACGATCACCACCGACTCGGTGGCCAGTGCCGTCGATCGTGCCGCCGTTCGCTACGACCGGGACGGCGACCAGCACTACGACGTGATCAGCGCCTTCATCAAGTCGGTGCGTGGTTCCGACGTGGATGCCGCCCTGCACTACCTGGCACGCATGATCACCGCGGGGGAGGATCCCCGCTTCATCGCCCGCCGGCTGGTGATCCTTGCCAGCGAGGACATCGGCATGGCGGCCCCCTCGGTGTTGCAGACCGCCGTGGCCGCCGCCCAGGCCGTGCAACTGATCGGCATGCCCGAGGCACAGCTCAACCTGGCCCAGGCCACCATCGCGGCCGCCACCGCACCCAAGTCCAATGCCGTCTACCTGGCCCTGACCGCGGCCATGAACGACGTGCGGGCGGGCAAGGGCACGGGAGTGCCCGCCCACCTGCGCGACGCCCACTATGCGACGGCCCAGGACTACGGACACGGGGTCGGATACCGCTATGCCCACGACTGGCCCCATGGCGTGGCACCCCAGCAGTACCTTCCCGACGATCTGGAGGGCACCAGCTACTACCAGCCGACCGACCACGGCAATGAGGCGGCCATCGGGGAGCGGCTGGCCACGATTCGTGAGATCCTGCACGAGCAGGACGAGCCGGGATCCGGCGCGGCGTCGCGCGGACCCACGGGCTGACACATCGGTCGCCAGCAGGTCGTCGGCGCATCCACCAACGAGGAATAGAGGGTCATGAGGTCGAACAAGCTGGTCGTCACCGGTGCCGGGCACGTCGGATCGCAGGTGCTCACCGAGGCCCTCCACATGGGCCTGTTCGGCGAGATCGCCGTCATCGACACGAACGAGTCGGTCGCGGTCGGGGAGGCGCTGGATTCCCTGCAGGCCACGGGCGCACCACACATGGCAGCCATTGACGTGCACTCCGGGGGAATTGAGGACTACAAGAACGCCGACGTGGTGATCTGCGCCGCCGGGCCGAGCATCATCCCCGACCCGGACGATCCCACGGGTCGACCGGATCGTTCACTGGTCACCACGGTGAATTCGAAGGTGATCCGCCAGGTGATGGGCGACATCGCCTCCCAGACCCGCGAGGCGATCGTCATCCTCATCACCAATCCGCTCGACACGATGGTCTACATCGCCGAGAACGAATTCGGTTATCCGCCCGATCGTGTCTTCGGAACCGGCACCATGCTCGACTCCACCCGCCTGCGCCAGATCATTGCGGCCCACTGCATGGTTGCTCCCAGCAGCGTGCAGGGCTACATGATGGGTGAGCACGGCCTCACCGCGTTCCCGGTGCTGAGCCGACTCACGGTGGGGGGCTACCGATTCGACGAGTTGCCCGCGGTGTTCCCGATCAATCCGGACCTGAGCGCCGATGACATCCGCGAGGAGGTCGTGCAGGCCGCCTACGACGTCTTCAACTCAAAGGGCTGGACCAATGCGGGAATCGCCCAGTCGGCGGTGTCACTGGCCCGCACCGTCATGCTGGACGAACGGGCGATCCACCCGGTCTGCTCCACCCTGCGTGGTGAATACGGCCACCTCGACGATGTCGCGCTGTCGATGCCGTGCATCATCGGACGCAATGGAATCGAGCGTCGCCTGCCGGTGGAACTCAATGCCTGGGAGTCCGCCCACCTCGAGACCACGATCGCCCAGATCAGGGCGACGATGGTTGAGGCCGGCACCCCGCGCGTCCGGTAGCCGTGACCCGGCACCGGCCCCGTAGTTGCGAGCCCGTCGCGGTCCGCTGGCGCGCCGCCCCACATCGGGCAGACGGGCCGGGCGGGGGCGTGTCCGCGCGCTAGTCTTGACCAGCGGTTCGCGCCCGGCGAGCCGACTATTGCCATGCGCGGGAGAAATACATCATGAAAGCAGCTGAGATCGGTCGCCGTTTCGTCGACTTCTTCGTGTCGAAGGGCCATACCGAGGTGCCCAGCGCATCCCTGCTCTACAACGATCCGACGCTGCTGTTCGTCAACGCTGGCATGGTGCCGTTCAAGCCATATCTGATGGGTGAGCTCCCCGCGCCCTGGAAGCGCGCCACGAGCATCCAGAAGTGCGTGCGCACCCTGGACATCGAAGAGGTGGGCAAGACCACCCGGCACGGCACCTTCTTCCAGATGCTGGGCAATTTCAGCTTCGGGGACTACTTCAAGAAGGAGGCCATCGAGTTCGCCTGGGAGCTCGTCACCGGCCCCCTGGCGGAGGGACGCCTCGGTTTCGATCCGAACATGGTGTGGGTCACCGTGCTGGGTCCGGGATTCCATCCCGACTATCCCGAGGGTGACACGGAGGCACGTGATACCTGGCTGTCACTGGGCGTGCCGCCCGAGCACATCCAGGGCCGTGGACTGAAGGACAACTACTGGCACATGGGCGTTCCCGGCCCGGGTGGCCCCTGTTCCGAGATCTACATCGACCGTGGCCCCAAGTACGGCGCCGAGGGCGGCCCGGAGGCCGACGAGGATCGCTTCCTGGAGATCTGGAACCTGGTCTTCGAGACCGAGGAGCTCAGCACCGTGCGCTCCAAGGAGGATTTCGACATCGCCGGGCCGATGAAGACCCGCAACATCGACACCGGCGCCGGCCTCGAGCGCATCGCCCTGCTCATGCAGGGCGTGGACAACATGTACGAGACCGACGAGGTCTTCCCGGTGATCGAGCGGGCCGCCGCGATGGCCGGCAAGCGCTACGGCGCCGATCACACCGACGACGTGCGTCTGCGCGTGGTGGGCGACCACGTGCGTTCCTCCCTGATGCTGATGACCGACGGGGTGACCCCGGGCAATGAGGCCCGCGGCTATGTCCTGCGACGCCTGATGCGCCGCACGATCCGCTCCATGCGGTTGTTGGGGGTCGAGAAGGTCTCGCTCACCGAACTGCTCGACGTCAGTCGTCAGTGCATGCATGCCACCTACCCCGAGATCGACGACCAGTGGGAGCGCATCAAGGACATCGCCGACAACGAGTCGGAGAGCTTCGAGCGCACGCTCAACTCGGGCACCCAATTGTTCGACATGGCAGTGGCCGAGGCACGTGCGGCGGGTTCCAACGAACTGGGCGGCGACAAGGCCTTCCAGCTGCATGACACCTACGGTTTCCCCATCGACCTCACCCTCGAGATGGCCTCCGAGCAGGGCCTGCACGTCGATGAGACCGCCTTCCGCACGCTGATGGACCAGCAGAAGGCACGCGCCAAGGCCGACGCGAAGGCGAAGAAGGGCAATCTGCAGGACGCCGAGAGCTATCGCGAACTGCGCGACCGTGGTGAGACACCCTTCGTGGGCTATTCCGAGCTGACCGTCCCGACCAGGGTCCGCGGACTCGTCGCGGACGGCCACGTGGTCGACCACCTGCGGGCCGGGCAGCTTGGCGAGGTCGTCCTCGAGGAGACCCCCTTCTACGCCGAGATGGGCGGTCAGGATGCCGATGCTGGCGTGCTGCGGTCGGACGCGGGCGAATTCGAGGTCATCGACGTCCAACGTCCGGTCCCCGGCCTCGTGGTGCACACCGTGCGCGCCGGCGGCGAGCTGCGCCCCGGTGATGAGGTGCAGGCGATGGTTGACGCAGTGCACCGCCAGGGTGCATGCCAGGCCCACTCGGCAACGCACATCATCCATGCGGCGCTGCGCGAACTGGTGGGACCCACGGCCACCCAGGCCGGGTCGTACAACAAGCCCGGCTACCTGCGCTTCGATTTCAATTCCTCCCATGGCCTGTCGGCGGCCCTGAAGGCCGAGATCGAGGCCCGCTGCAACGCGGCGATCCGCGACGACCTCGAGGTGAGCGCCACGCAGATGCCGCTGGCGCAGGCCAAGGGCATGGGCGCCATGGCGATGTTCGGGGAGAAGTACCCCGACATCGTGCGCGTCGTGGAGATGGGCGGGCCCTGGAGCCGCGAGCTGTGCGCCGGAACGCATGTGCTGCACGCCAGCCAGATCGGCATGTTGAACCTGCTCGGCGAGCAGTCGGTGGGAGCCGGCACCCGCCGTGTCGAGGCCCTGGTGAGCACCGACGCCTTCGAGCACATGGCGGCCGAGCGTGCCCTGGTGAATCAGCTCACCGGGACGCTCAAGGTGCAGCCCGACCAGCTGACCGACCGCGTGGGCGCCCTGATCGAGGAGCTCAAGGTGGCCCAGAAGCAGATCGCGGAGTTGAAGGCGGCCCAACTGCTGGCCGGTGCACCGCAGCTGGTGTCGGATGCCAAGGACATGTGGGGTGTCTCGTTCGCCTCCAAGCGCTATCACGATGTCGACGCCGGCGCGCTGCGCACGCTGGCCGGCCAGGTGAGGGACCAATTCGGTGACCGGTCGGCCGTGGTGGCCCTGGTCGGCGGCTCGGCCACCAAGCCGGCGCTGGTCGTGGCAACCACCCGGGCCGCGCGTGATCGCGGGTTGAACGCCGGCGCGTTGGTCCGCGAGGGCGCCGGCGTGCTGGGCGGCAATGGCGGTGGCAAGCCTGACCTCGCCCAGGGCGGCGGCACCGATGCCGGCAAGGCCGACGAGGCGCTGCGCACGGTGGAATACGCCATTGGCCATGTCGTCCAGGGCTGAGGAACCGATCGACCCCGACCCCGGCCCGGAGCACACCTGGCGCCCCGGCGTCAGGTTGTGCCTGGACTGGGGCAAGGCCCGCATCGGGGTCGCCGCCTGCGACCGTGACGGCCTGCTGGCCTATCCGGTCGAGACGGTGGCGAACGGATCGGGCACGATGAAGCGGTTGAAGGCGCTGGTGGACGAGTACGAGCCCTTCGAGATCATCATGGGCATGCCCACCGACCTGCGCGGTCGGCAGGGGATCGCCGCCTCAGCCATGATCGACAACGCCCGCCGTGTCACGCGGGCGTTGCACCGCGACGTGCGATTGGTCGACGAACGACTCACCACGGCCGCCGCGACACGTAGGCTGGCTGCGGCGGGCCGTGATTCGCGGCACCGTCGATCGGTGATTGACCAGGCGGCCGCAGTGGCCATCCTGGAGCAGGCCATCGAGATGGAAAAGAGATCCGGGCACGCGCCGGGAGAACTGGTGAGTCACGAGACGGAGGAATCGCAAGGTGGCGGGACCCAAGCGGGCGGCTGACGAGGACGCCGAGGACCTGTATCTTCCCGCGAGCCGTGGCGAGGAACCCGAACCGATCCGATCCGGGGCGGCCACCGAGGGGCCCCATGGCCCGGCGGCATCCGGTGGGGAACAACCTCCCCTCATTACGATGACGCGGGACTACCACCGCACGCCGGGATCGTGGCTGAAGTCGGTGATCGCCGTGCTCGTGAGCCTGGCGGTGATCGGCGGTGGTGGCTTCCTGATCTACCACAAGGTCACCGAATATCAGGGCGCCGATTACACCGGTGCCGGGCAGAGCGACGTCACGGTGACGGTGAAGTCGGGTGAATCGGTGTCGCAGATGGGCGACCTGCTGGTGGCCGAGGACGTGGTGGCCTCCCGCAATGCCTTCATGCGCGCCGCCAAGAAGGAGAAGCGCACCAACAACATCCAGGCCGGCACCTACAAGATGAAGACCCGGATGCCCGCGGCCGACGTCGTCGCAGTGCTCGTCGATCCGTCGAACATCGTCAACAATCGCTTCACGGTTCCGGAGGGCCTGCGCAACACCCACGTGCTGGAACAGGTGAGCTCGGCCACCGGCATCGCGCTGGGACAACTGACCGCGGCCTCCAAGGATCCCTCGCTGCCGGTGCCGTCCTATGCCCAGGGCAGTTCCGAGGGCTTCCTGTTCCCCGACACCTACACCTTCGAGCCCGACTTCACCGCGTCCCAGGTGCTGACCCGGATGGTCGATCGGTTCAACCAGGTGGCCGCTGACGAGAACCTGGAGAAGCGTGCGGCTGCGGCCGGTCGGTCGCCCCATGATGTGTTGGTGGTGGCCAGCATCATCGAGCGGGAGACCTCCGACCACAAATATGCCCCGCTCGTGGCCGAGGTGATCTACAACCGGCTCGCCCAGGGCATGCGGCTGCAATCGGACGCCACGGTTGCCTACGCCAACAACCTGGAGGGCAAGGTCACCACCACCGACGAGGAGCGGGGGCTCAACTCGCCCTACAACACCTACATGGTCGACGGGCTCCCGCCGACGCCGATCTCCAATCCCGGCAAGGCTGCCATCGATGCGGCGCTGGCGCCGGCGAGCGGCGACTATCTCTACTTCGTCACGGTGAACCTCGACACGGGGGAGACCAAGTTCGCCTCGGATTCGGCGGGTCACGACCAGAACGTCAAGGAGTTCCAGACCTGGTGCCAGGCCAACTCGGATCACTGCAAGTAGAACAACACTGCAAGTAGAAGAACAGGGCACGCAGCAGAACCGGGCAGCTCGAAGAACAGGGCACCTGGGAAACCCGACCCGGCGCGGGCCACGGACGCGATCGCGGGACGGGCAGCGCAGCTGGGATAATGGGAGCCATGTTGCGCTATCTCACCGCTGGTGAATCCCACGGCCGTGCCCTCGTCTCGACAATGGACGGCCTGCCGGCCCATGTGCGCATCTCCACGGCAGACCTGCAGACCGCACTGGCACGTCGCCGGCTGGGTGCCGGGCGGGGCGCCCGCATGAAGTTCGAGGCCGATGAGGTCACGATGCTCGCCGGGGTGCGCCACGGCGAGACGCTGGGTTCCCCGATCGCCGTGATGATCGGCAACACGGAATGGCCCAAGTGGGAACAGGTCATGAGCCCCGATCAGGTCGACCCCGAGGTCCTGGCCTCGCTGGCGCGCAATGCGAAGCTCACCCGTCCGCGTCCGGGTCACGTCGACCTCGCCGGGATGCAGAAATACGACTGGGACGAGGCGCGCCCCGTGCTGGAACGGGCAAGCGCCCGCGAGACCGCGGCGCGGGTGGTGCTGGGTGAATTCGCCAAGCAGTTCCTGGCCCAGGGCTTCGGCATCACCGTGCTCAGCCATGTGGTGCAGATCGGTCAGGTCAGGGCCCACGTCGCCGAACCGCCGCGGATGGCCGACCTGGCGCACATCGATGACGATCCGGTGCGCTGCCTCGACCGCGAGGCGAGCGCTGCCATGCAGGCCGAGATCGAGCAGTGCCGCAAGGACGGCGACACCCTCGGCGGGGTCGTCGAAGTACTCGCCTGGGGCTGCCCGCCCGGGCTGGGCTCCATGCGTGAGGGGGACACCCGTCTGGACGCACGGTTGGCGAGCGCCCTGATGGGCATCCAGGCGATCAAGGGCGTGGAGATCGGCGACGGCTTCGACCTCGCCTCGGTGCGCGGCAGTCAGGCGCACGACGAGATCGAGCCCGGGCCCCACGGCATCCGGCGCATCAGTGGTCGCGCCGGGGGCACCGAGGGGGGCATCAGCACCGGTGAGGTGCTGCGCGCCCGCGCCGCCATGAAGCCGATCGCCACCGTTCCCCGCGCCCTGCGCACCCTGGACGTCACCACCGGTGAGGCCACGACCGCCCACAACCAGCGCTCCGACGTCTGTGCGGTGCCCGCCGCCGGGGTCGTCGCGGAGGCGATGATGGCCCTTGTGGTGGCACAGGCCTGCCTGGAGAAGTTCGGCGGCGACTCGCTGTCCGAGACGCGGCGCAACTACCTGGCCTACCTCAAGCGCCTGCGCGATCGTGGACTGGGCGTGGCCGAATCCCTATGAGCCACCCAACGCCACGACCCCGCAAGCAGCCCGGGGTCATTCGACAGGTCATCCTCGTGGGATTGCCCGGCGTCGGAAAGACCACGGTCGGGCACCTGCTCGCCCGCCGACACGGCCTGGACTTCGTGGATGTCGACGATTTCCTCGAGCGGCAGCAGGGCATGACCGTGGCCGAGATCTTCGCCCAACAGGGGGAGCAGGCCTTCCGTGACCTCGAGGCGCAGGCAACCGCCGAATTGCTCGACGACGCGGGCGTCATCGCGCTGGGCGGGGGAGCAGTCGTCAACCCCGTGGTCCGTGGCGCCCTGGCCGGGCGATGCGTGGTCTGGTTGACCGCCTCGGTGGCACAGGGCGTGGAACGTATCGGCCAGACGACACACCGCCCGCTGATGCGCGGCGATGTGTCCTCGACCCTTGAGCGACTGCGCCACGAACGAGAGCACTTCTATGCCCAGGTGGCTCGTCATCGGGTCGATACCGATGCACGCCCCGCTGGCGAGGTGGCCGATCAGGTGGCCGCCCTCGTCGGGCTCGATGGAGAGGAAGCACCCATGACCGTCGCCCATTTCGCCACGGACCGTCCCTATGACGCCCGGATCCGACCGGGCGCGCTCGACGACCTCACAACCCATCTCGGGGGTGCCACGAAGGTGGCGATCTTCTTCCCCGAGGTCCTGGGTGGGGCCGCCGCGCGTGCATCTGACGTGGTGCGTGCCGCCGGTGCCGAACCCACCATGATCGAGCTGCCCGAGGGGGAGCAGGCCAAGACGCCGGTCGTGCTGGCCGACTGCTGGGGACGGCTGGCCGACGCCGGCCTGACCCGCACCGACCTTGTCATCGGGATCGGGGGCGGCGCCACCACCGACCTGGCCGGCTTCGTGGCGGCCACCTGGCTGCGGGGCATCCGGTGGATCAGCGTCCCGACCACCGTGCTGGCGATGGTTGACGCCGGCATCGGGGGAAAGACCGGAGCAGACCTTCCCCAGGGGAAGAACCTGATCGGAGCCTTCTGGGAACCCTCGGTGGTGCTCGAGGACACCGACCTGCTGGTCGGCCTACCCGCCCGCCAGGTGCGCAGCGGCCTGGCCGAGGTGATCAAGCACGGGTTCATCGCCGACGAACGCACCCTTGAGCTCGTGAGCGGTGACCCGGCACAGGCCCAGGACGTCACCAGTGGGCGGCTCGCCGAGCTGATTGCCCGTTCGGTGCAGGTGAAGGCGCGCGTGGTGTCATCCGACCTCCGCGAATCCACCTCGGTCGGTGATGACGTCGGACGCGAGCAGTTGAACTACGGACACACCCTGGGCCACGCCATCGAGGCCGCCGAGCACTTCACCAGGCCCCACGGGGAATGCGTGGCGCTCGGCATGGTCTTCGCAGCGGAGCTGGCCCACCGGGTGATCGGGCTGGACGAGGCCACCGTGGCGCGCCATCGCCGGGTGCTGGGTTCGGTCGGGCTGCCCACCAGCTACCACGGGGTTGCCTGGCCGGCGCTGCACGAACTGATGATGCGGGACAAGAAGACGCGTGGCTCGGTGCTGCGCTTCGTCGGGCTGCGGGCACAGGGCGAGCCGACCATCATCGTCGACCCCGATCCGCAGGCCCTCCGGGGCGCGTGGCAGGCCCTGACCGCAACCACCGACTGAACCGTCACCGGACCCGTCTGCAGGGGTCCGGTGACCGGACGGGGGTCCATGCCCGTCCGGGCCGATCCGGGTATCGGTGACATTCGGGTAGAATGGCTGGTCGCGGCCTCATGCCGCCCATGATCAACGGACGCAGCGGTGTCCGAGACCCACCCGCCATGACGAAAGGCTGTTACGTGGCAACGACGAACGACATCAAGAACGGCACAGTGCTGAACCTGGATGGTCAGCTGTGGCAGGTGCTGTGGTTCCAGCACCACAAGCCCGGCAAGGGCAATACCGTCGTTCGCACCAAGATCAAGAATGTGCTCAACGGCAAGGTCGTCGACCGCACCTTCCCGGCGGATACCAAGATCGAGATGGCGCAGGTCGACCGTCGCGACATGCAGTACCTCTACGACGATCCCAGCGGCTATGTGTTCATGGACACTGACAACTACGAGCAGCTGACCATTCCCGCCGACGTGATCGGTGATGACAAGGACTACCTGCTCGAGGGCATGATCGTCACCGTCGCCACCAACGAGGGCACGCCGCTCTACATCGACCTGCCGGCCAGCGTGGAACTCGAGGTCACCTACACCGAGCCCGGCCTGCAGGGCGATCGCTCCACCGGCGGCAACAAGCCCGCCACCGTGGAGACCGGCAAGACCGTGCAGGTGCCGCTGTTCATCACCACCGGCGAGAAGATCAAGGTCAGCACCGACGACGGTGGCTACCTCGGCCGCGTGCAGAGCTGATGAGCCAACCCGACGACGAGATCATCCCGCTGGCACACGGAGAGCACCCCCCGGTGCCCGACGCGGTGAAGATCGCGAGCACCGACTTCGCGGAGGCCCACCACTCCACGCGCACCAAGGCCCGCAAGCAGGCGCTCGACGTGCTGTTCCAGGCCGACCTGCGCAACGAGGCGGTCCATCGCACCATGGCGCGGCGCACCGAGCAGGGGGAGCCCGCGCTACGGGACTTCACCCGACAGATCCTCGACGGCTATTCGGAGCACGGCCACGAGATCAACGAGCACATCGATCGGGCCCTGACCGGTGACTGGACCCTGGAGCGCATGTCGCGGGTCGATCGGAACCTGGCCCGGATCGCCGTGTGGGAGCTCGACTTCACCACGATCGACCTCAAGGTTGCGATCAGCGAGGCCATGGAACTGGCGAACGAGCTGAGCAACGACGAATCGGTCACCTTCCTCAATGGCCTGCTGGCCCGCATCGCCGAAGAACGGCCGGCCATCCCGACGGCCCCGGGTGCCGGGGTCCCCGATGCGGGACCCGTCGAACCAGCCGGTGACGCCTCTGCCGAGCCCGCTGACAACGGCGCGGTTGCCGAGCAGGACAGCGAGAACATCGGCCAATGAGCCATGGATGGGTTGACGTCGAGGTGTCGATCCATTTCCTTTTCCGGTCCGTTCGGGCCGGCATTCTGCAGACCACGGATGAGTCTGGGCGAGCCCGGCCGGCTGATAAGCTCAACGACGGATATCCGGCCTCGGCCTGCGTACTCAATCCTGCCCGTCGGGGCGGGGAAGGACGGTCATGAGCGCGAACGACAACAGCGCGATCTTGGTTCTCGAGGACGGCAGGTCTTTCACCGGCCGCGCCTTCGGGGCCATTGGTGAGACTTTCGGCGAAGCGGTGTTCTCCACCGGCATGTCCGGTTACCAGGAGACCCTCACCGACCCCAGCTACTACCGACAGGTGGTCGTGGCGACGGCACCCCATATCGGCAACACCGGGTGGAACGACGAGGATGACGAATCCTCCCGCATCTGGGTTTCGGGCTATGTCGTGCGCGACCCCTCCCGGATGCCCAGCAACTGGCGTTCGGCCAGGCCGCTGGATGAGGAGCTGGAGGCCCAGGGGATCGTCGGCATCTGCGACATCGACACCCGCGCCCTGACCCGACACCTGCGCGAGCGGGGTGCCATGCGCGTCGGCATCAGTTCGGTGGACACCGACGTGGCGACGCTGCTCGCCCGCGTCCAGGGTTCCCCCCAGATGGCGGGAGCCGATCTGGTGGGCTATGTCACCACCGACAAGCCCTATGTGGTGCCCGCGGTGGGCGAGAAGAAGTTCACCGTGGCCGCGATCGACCTGGGGATCAAGCGCATGACCCCCCGTCGCATGACGCAGCGCGGCATGGAGGTGCACATGCTGCCCGCCACCGCGACCTGGGCCGATGTGGTCGCCACCGGGGCTGACGGATTGTTCTTCAGCAACGGGCCGGGTGACCCCTCGACGCTCACCTCCCCCGTGGAGCTGTGCCGCACGGCGCTGGCCGAGCAGATGCCACTGTTCGGCATCTGCCTGGGCAACCAGATCTTCGGACGCGCGCTGGGCTTCGGCACCTACAAGCTCAAGTACGGCCACCGCGGGATCAACCAGCCGGTCCTGGACCGGGCCACGAACCGCATCGACATCACCGCCCACAACCACGGCTTCGCGGTGGACGCGCCGCTCGGCGTGGACACGACCACGCCGTTCGGTGAGGTCGCCGTGTCCCACGTCTGCCTCAACGACGACGTGGTCGAGGGCCTCAGCCTGACGCGCGATGGGCGCACCCGGGCCTTCTCGGTGCAGTACCACCCCGAGGCGGCCGCCGGCCCGCACGATGCCAGCTATCTGTTCGACCGTTTCGCCGACATGATGGCCGCCCATCGTGGCGACGACCCGGCGATCAACACACATGTCAACCAGAGCAACGCGGGAGAGCAGAACTGATGCCCAAGCGCACCGACATTTCGTCCATCCTGGTCATTGGTTCCGGCCCGATCGTCATCGGCCAGGCCGCTGAATTCGACTATTCGGGCACGCAGGCCTGCCGGGTGCTGCGCGAAGAGGGCTATCGCGTCATCCTGGTCAATTCCAACCCGGCAACGATCATGACCGATCCGGAGTTCGCCGACGCCACCTATGTGGAGCCGATCACCCCCGAATTCGTCGAGAAGGTGATCGCTGCCGAGAAGCCCGATGCGCTCCTGGCCACCCTGGGCGGGCAGACGGCCCTCAACACCGCCATCTCCCTGCACGAGAACGGCGTTCTCGAAAAATATGGCGTTGAGCTCATCGGCGCCAATGTCGATGCGATCCAGCGCGGCGAGAATCGTGAGAAGTTCAAGGAGATCGTCGAGAACCTGGGCGAGTTCTCCGGTTCGCGTCCGGAGGTGGCCCGCTCCCACATCTGCCACAGCGTGGATGATGTGATGGCCGCCGCCAAGGACCTCGGTTTCCCGGTCGTCCTGCGTCCCAGCTACACGATGGGTGGGGTGGGGTCGGGCTTCGCCAACGACCCCGACGAGCTCCTGCAGATGGCCCAGATCGGGCTGGATGCCAGCCCCGTCACCGAGGTGCTCGTCGAGGAGTCCATCCTGGGCTGGAAGGAATTCGAACTCGAGCTCATGCGCGACAAGTCCGACAATGTCGTGATTGTCTGCTCGATCGAGAACTTCGACCCCATGGGCGTGCACACCGGCGACTCGATCACCGTGGCGCCGGCGATGACCCTGACCGACCGTGAATACCAGCGGATGCGTGATGTCGGCATTGCGATCATCCGCGCCGTGGGGGTCGATACCGGCGGTTGCAACATCCAATTCGCCATCAACCCCGCCGACGGTCGCATGATCGTCATTGAGATGAACCCCCGCGTGTCACGCTCCTCGGCGCTGGCGTCGAAGGCAACGGGCTTCCCGATCGCCAAGATCGCCGCCAAGGTAGCCGTGGGCTATACGCTCGACGAGATTCCCAACGACATCACCGAGCAGACCCCGGCCAGCTTCGAGCCGACGCTTGACTACGTGGTCGTGAAGGTTCCCCGCTTCGCGTTCGAGAAGTTCCCCTACGCCGACGCGACCCTGACCACCCACATGAAGTCGGTGGGCGAGGCCATGGCCATCGGCCGGGACTTCACCGAGGCACTCAACAAGGCCCTGCGCTCCACGGAGAAGAATGGTGGGTTCTGGACCATCGATGACCCCAGCGATGGTGATCTCGACCGGCTCCTGGCCGACGTCGGGCGCCCCCACGACGGACGCGTACTCGAACTCGAGATCGCCCTGCGCCGGGGAGTCAGCGTCGAGCGCCTGCACGAGCTCACCGGGATCGATCCCTGGTTCCTCGACCAGGTGTCGATGATCCACGAGATCGGTGAGCAGGTGCGCAATGCGCCGGAGCTCACCAACCAGCTGCTGCGCCACGCCAAGCGCCACGGCCTGTCGGACGCCCAGATCGCCATCCTGCGCAATGTGCCCGAGCAGGAGGTGCGCCAGACCCGCTGGGACGCCGGTATCCGCCCGGTCTACAAGACCGTGGACACCTGCGCCGCCGAGTTCGCGGCACGCACGCCCTATCACTACTCGAGCTACGACGAGGAGTCCGAGGTCCTGCCGCGCGAGAAGCCGGCAGTGCTCATCCTGGGCTCGGGTCCCAACCGCATCGGGCAGGGGATCGAATTCGACTACTCCTGTGTGCACGCCACCCAGGTGGTCTCCCAGCACGGCTATGAGTCGATCATGGTCAACTGCAACCCCGAGACGGTCTCGACCGACTACGACACCTCCGACCGGCTGTATTTCGAGCCGCTCACCATGGAGGACGTGCTGGAGATCTACCACGCCGAGAGCCAGGCCGGCCCGATCGCCGGTGTCATCGTGCAGCTCGGCGGCCAGACGCCCCTGCGCCTGTCCCAGCAGTTGGAGGACGCCGGGGTGAAGATCGTCGGCACCTCGCCGGAGGCGATCTTCCTGGCCGAGGACCGCGAGGCCTTCGAGAAGGTGCTCGACGACGCCGGACTGCCTGCCCCCAAGTACGGCATGGCCACCAGCTTCACCGAGGCGCATGCGGTCGCAGCCGAGATCGGCTATCCCGTGCTCGTGCGTCCCAGCTATGTGCTGGGTGGGCGCGGCATGGAGATCGTCTACGACGACGATGCCCTGCAGGACTACATTGAGCGCTCCACGCTGATCGGACCGGATTCCCCGGTACTGGTCGACCGCTTCCTCGATGACGCGATCGAGATCGACGTCGACGCGCTCTACGACGGCCACGAGCTGTACCTGGGCGGCATCATGGAGCACATCGAGGAGGCCGGCATCCATTCCGGTGATTCGGCGTGCTCGCTTCCGCCCGCCACCCTGGGCGATGAGGTCATCGACCGGATCCGCACCAGTACCGAGGCGATTGCCGCCGGCGTCGGCGTGCGGGGACTGATCAACATCCAGTACGCCCTGGCCTCCGACACGCTGTACGTGCTCGAGGCCAACCCGCGGGCCAGCCGCACGGTGCCCTTCGTCTCGAAGGCCACCAACACCCAGCTCGCCAAGGCCGCGGCCCTGATCATGCTGGGTTCCACGGTGGCGCAGCTGCGTGAATCCGGAATGCTCCGCGACGGTGTCGATGGGGCCGAGCGGTGGGGAGGGATGCCGATCGCGGTCAAGGAGGCCGTCATGCCGTTCAATCGCTTCCTCACCAAGTCGGGACGCTCCGTGGATACCTTGTTGGGCCCGGAGATGCGCTCCACCGGCGAGGTGATGGGCATTGACCACAGCTTCGGCGTGGCCTTCGCCAAGGCACAGGACGCCGTCTACGGGGCCCTGCCGACCTCGGGCACCGTCTTCGTGTCAGCCGCCAACCGTGACAAGCGCCACATCATCCTGCCGCTCAAGGAACTGTCCGACATGGGCTTCACCATCCTCGCGACGGCGGGCACGGCCAGCATGCTGCGGATGCACGACATGAACGTCACCACGGTGCGCAAGTACTCCGAGGGGCGCGGCCCCGAGGGCGAGCCGACGATCGTGGACCTCATCGACGACGAGAAGGTCGACCTGATCTTCAACACCCCGACCGGTGAGACCCGCGGTGGGCGGCCGCGCGGTGACGGCTATGAGATCCGCACTGCAGCCATCCTGCACGGCGTTCCCTCCATCACCACCGTCCAGGGCCTCGAGGCCGCTGTGCAGGGCATTCATGCCATCGAGCGTGGTGACATCGGGGTGCGTTCCCTGCAGAGCTGGGGCGCCGACATGGACCGGCACCTGCGCAACTCACAGCGCGAGGGCTGAGCCGGCGGCGCGGCACCACCGCGCCCGAGGCCGCACGACGCCCGGACACAACAGGACCCCGAGGGAACAGGAATGGTCACGATGACGATCGACGAGCTGTATGTGCGCGCGGTGCGTGCCGGCTATGAAGGCCTGGTGCGCCCCCTGCTGTTCACCATGCACGGCGGTGATCCCGAGAAGATCCATGGTCAGTTGATCTCGACCATGGGTCACCTGCCGGACTCGTTGGTGGGGCTCATCAAGCGATTCATCGGGCAGGGCCGCCAGCCCGTCGACGTGGCGGGTGTCCATTTCCCGGGGCGTATCGGCGTGGCGGCAGGACTGGACAAGGATGGGGTGGCGGCAGGCATCTGGTCGCCGCTGGGCTTCGGTTTCGCCGAGCTCGGAACGGTGACCGCCCACGCACAACCGGGCAACCCGCGGCCGCGCCTGTTCCGGCTGATCCGCTCTGGGGCGATCATCAACCGGATGGGCTTCAACAACAACGGCGCCGAGGCGATGGCGGCGCGCATGGCGAACCTGGGGGTTGCCCGCGGCAACAATGCACTGGGCTGCCCGATGGGCATTTCGATCGGGAAGACCAAGGCGACCCCGCTGGCCGACGCGGTTGACGACTATCTGTTCAGCCTGACCACCCTCGCGCCCTATGCGGACTACGTGGCACTGAACGTCTCCAGCCCCAATACGCCCGGCCTGCGCAGCCTGCAGGGACGCCACGAGTTGGAGGAGCTCACCGGGGCCCTGGTGGCCAGGGCCCGCGAGCTGGACGCTGACGATCCCGTACCGGTGTTCGTCAAGGTCGCACCCGACCTGACCACCGGTCAGCTCGATGGCATCCTGTCCAGCTGTGAGCAGGCCGGCATTGCCGGCATCATCGCCACCAATACGACCATCGAACGCGACGGCATCAAGGGATCCGATGCCCGGTATGCCTCCCAGGCCGGAGGCCTGTCCGGTTCGCCGTTGACCGCGATGGCGCTGGACCGGGTGCGGTGGATCACCGCCCACACCGACCTGCCCGTGATGGGCTGTGGCGGCATCATGACGCCCGCCGACGCCCAGGCGATGTTCGATGCCGGTGCCCGGCTGGTGCAGCTCTACACCGGATTCATCTTCGAGGGGCCCGCACTGGTGATGGGCATCAACCGACTCACCCGACCCGGCAAGGGGGCCCGCGCATGAGCGGCGGTTTCGGGGCGCGCCTCCAGGCCCTGGCTGACGAGCGGGGACGCCTGTGCGTCGGCCTGGATCCCCACGAGCCCCTGGTGCGGGCCTGGGGCCTGGACTACGACGCCGCGGGCATCGAACGCCTGGCGCGCGACACCGTCGCCGCGTTGGCCGACGAGGTGATGGTCTTCAAGCCGCAAAGTGCCTTCTTCGAGGTGTTCGGATCGCGCGGGGTGGCGGCACTGGGTCGGGTCCTGGACGACATCCGCGCCGCCGGGGCCCTGTCGATCCTCGACGTGAAGCGCGGTGACATCGGCTCGACGATGTCCGCCTACGCCCGCGCATACCTGTCCGATGACGCGGAGTTGCGCGCCGATGCGATCACCCTGAGTCCCTACCTGGGATTCGAGGCCCTGCGCCCCGCCATCGACCTGGCGCATGCCACCGGCCGGGGCCTGTTCGTGCTGTGCCACACCAGCAATCCGGAGGGTGAGGAAGTGCAGTTCGCCACCCATGGCGGACACACCATCGCCCAGGGCGTGGTCGACCACGCACAGGCTGAGAACACCGAGCACGGGCTGGATGACATGGGCCTGGTGATCGGGGCAACCCATGACAACGCGGGCGTTGACCTGTCGGGGTTCACCGGCTGGACGTTGGCTCCCGGCATCGGTGCCCAGGGGGGCACGGTGGAGGGATTGTCCGCCATTTTCGGTGCCAGTGCGCATCACGTCCTCCCGAGCTCCTCGCGGGGAGTACTGCGGGCCGGACCGGATCGTCAGGCGCTGCAGGAGGCCGCCCGGGCACTCATCCTGCACTGAGCGTTTCGGTAGATTTGTTATCTCTTATTCACATTGGCTAATTCGTAATCTTTTTCGTCACTTTGAGCCTGCGTCCCAATTGCAGTACATTCTCCGGTGTCCGCCCCCTGGACCGCAGGAACTGTTCGCGGTCAGGACCAACCAACAAGTGATGGAGAAGCCGTGGCTATCCCGACACTGTCACCCGAACAATTGCACTCAGCCCGTTGCGCAGCAACGCTCGCCCGTAGGGCCCGCGCCGATTTCAAGATGCGCGTACGCCAGGGCAACCTCACCCTCAGCGAGGCACTCGACCTGGCCAGCTGCGATGACGTGCTGGCCCACGTCCGTGTGATCGACCTACTGAAGGCGCTCCCCAGAGTTGGCGACAAGCGCGCCGCCGGTATCATGGAGCGCCTGGACATCGCGTCCAATCGGCGGGTGCGCGGCCTTGGTCGCCACCAGCTGGCAGGCCTCAAGACGGAGTTTCACTGATCGATGAATGACACCGCACCAAGCGCCCGGGAACATCAACCCGAGGCTGTCCCACGGGCGAATGGTGCGGAGCGGCTCAGCCCTCGCGTCTATGTGATCTCCGGCCCGACGGCCGTCGGTAAGGGGACCATCGTCGAGCGGCTGCGCCGAATTCATCCCGAGATCTTCGTTTCCTGTTCCGCCACCACGCGCAAACCGCGTCCGGGTGAAGTCGATGGGGTGTCGTACTACTTCCTTGACGACGCCCAGTTCGACGAGCTGGTCACCTCCGGCGGGCTCCTGGAGTGGGCCGGTGTGCATGGCGACCGCTACGGTACGCCGCGCGAGCCCGTTGAGCGCGCGCTGCGCGAAGGGCGTCCGGTGATCCTCGAGATCGACCTGCAGGGTGCCCGCCAGGTGCGGCACAGCTATCCCCAGGCCGTCGAGATCTTCCTGGCCCCTCCCAGCTGGGAGGAGCTGGTGCACCGGCTCCGTGGACGAGGCACCGAGAACCAGGACCAGCAGAGCCGTCGGCTCAGGACCGCCCGCCACGAACTCGACGCCGAGGATGAGTTCGACCATGTCGTGGTCAATAGGGAGATCGGAACGACGGTGCGCGAGATGGTAGACTTAATGAGGTTGTGAGCCCAGCGGCTCGACCATTCCATTCTGCCCAGTGATTCCCATCGCCCTGTGGCGACAAGATGAGGTTCAACTTGACCAGCACTGCTTCCATCCGCCCCAGCTCCGAAGGCATCATCAACCCGCCCGTTGATGAGCTGCTCGAGCACGTCGATTCGAAGTACCGCCTGGTGCTGTTCGCTGCCAAGCGCGCGCGCCAGATCAACGCCTATTACTCGCAGCTGGGCGAGGGCCTGTTGGAGAATGTGGGCCCGCTGGTCGAGACCAGCGTCCAGGAGAAGCCGCTGTCCATCGCGCTGCGTGAGATCCAGTCCGGCGTGCTCGAGTACAAGAAGATCGATCCGGTCGCCGAGGCCAATGCACGCGCCGAGGCCGCCAAGGACCCCGACTTCAAGTTCGACGATCCCTTCAGCGGAATCGACCCCGCCTGATCTGCGGCGCTGCGCTGCACTGACCCGCGTAATGCCCGGGCTGTCCTCGGGCGGAAGGACCCAGCATGCCCAGGTTGTTCACCTCGGAGTCCGTCACCGAAGGCCACCCCGACAAGGTTGCCGACGCGATCAGTGACGCGGTGCTCGACGAGATGCTCAGTAAGGACCCCTCGTCGCATACCGCCGTCGAGGTGCTCATCAGCAATGGTGTGGCCGTCGTGGCCGGGGAAGCGACCACCGAGTCATATGTCGATATCGCCGACGTGGCCCGGGCACGGATGCTCGAGATCGGCTACGACTCGTTCGACAAGGGCCTCGATGGCGCGACCTGTGGCGTCATGGTCGCCCTGAACAACCAGTCGCCGGACATCGCCCACAGCGTGGAGCACTCCTGGGAAGAACGCAACAACAAGGCCACCGACGACGCCGATCGGCAGGGCGCCGGTGATCAGGGCCTCATGTTCGGCTATGCGTGCAGGGAAACCCCTGAACTGATGCCGCTGCCCATCCACATGGCCCACCGGCTCGCCCAGCGGCTGGCCGAGGTGCGCCGCACCGGCGTGCTCGGTGACCTCGGTCCCGACGGCAAGACACAGGTGACCATCGAATATGACGGCCTCAAGCCGGTGCGCGTGGTCAATGTGGTGATCTCCACCCAGCACCTCGAGGGCGTCGACCTGCAGGAACGTCTCACCCCGGAGATCCGCCAGGAGGTGATTGCCCCGGTGATGGAGGGCTACGACATCGATTCCCGTGAGATGACGACCCTGATCAATCCCTCGGGCACCTTCGTCATCGGCGGCCCGATGGGCGATGCCGGACTCACCGGTCGGAAGATCATCGTCGACACCTATGGCGGCATGGCCCGCCATGGCGGGGGAGCGTTCAGCGGCAAGGATCCCTCAAAGGTCGACCGCTCGGGCGCCTATGCCTCCCGCTGGGTGGCCAAGAACATCGTTGCTGCCGGCCTTGCCCAGCGTTGCGAGGTCCAGGTCAGCTATGCCATCGGGCGGGCCAACCCCACGAGCTTCTATGTCAACACCTTCGGAACCGGCGCGGCACCCGACGATCGCATCTGTGATGCCGCGAAGCAGGTCTTCGACCTGCGCCCGCGCACCATCATCGATCAACTCGACCTGAAGCGGCCGATCTTCAGCCAGTTCACCAACTACGGCCACTTCGGCCGCGAGGTTGCCGATGCGCGATGGGAACTCACCGATCGGGCAGATGCCCTGCTCGCCGCGATGAAGGGCTGACCGTTTCCCGCCGTTCCCTCCACGTGGTCGCGGCCGATGCGCCGCACCGGCGTGCCCGGCTCGGAATCGCCCGGTGCGGAAATGTCAGTGGCGCCTCCTAGGATCGGGCCATGATGACTATCCAGCAGCCGGACGGCGGGGCCGGGACGCATCCCGGGATCGCCCGCCTGGCGCTGGACGTCTACCTGCCCCACCTCGACCGCTTCTTCGATTACTCGATACCGGACCGACTGGCCCAACAGGTCCAGCTCGGCTGCCGCGTGCGGGCCAGGTTCGCGGGGCGCATGGCCAATGGCTTCGTGGTGGGGTTGCCGGCCCGGGCAGAGGTGGACAAGCTGTCCCCACTGGACCGCGTCATCTCCCCGGAGCCCGTCCTCCTGGCCCAGCAGGTGCCACTGCTGCGCGCAGTGGCAGATCACTATGCAGGCACGTTCGCCGATGTCATGCGCCTTGCCGTGCCCCCGCGTCACGCGGCCACGGAGGCCGCCGAGCAGAACCCATGGCCCGCGCCCGACGCCCGCGACGTCCCCGGTGGGGGACTCACCGAAGTGGATGACGGCCGCCGGTTCCTTGACGCGGTCGGCCAATCACGTCCGGTGAGGGCCCATTGGTGCGCCCTGCCCAGGTGGCGAAGCGATGAATCCGGACTCGACGACTGGACACGCGGATTCGTCCAGGCCGTTGGCGCCGCCGTGGGGGCCGGCCATGGCGCGCTGGTGATCGTTCCCGACGTTGACCGGGTGCGTCGGATGCGTGACGTGCTGCGGGCGGTGCTCGGCCCCGGTTGCGTCGCCGAGCTGCACTCCGAGCTGGGGCCGGCCGCCCGTTACCGGAACTACCTGGCCGTGTCGCGCGGCCAGGCCCGCGTCCTGGTGGGCACCCGGGGGGCCAGCTATGCGCCGGTTCACGACCTGGGAGTGATCTGCTTGTGGGATGACGGCGACGACCTGCTGTCCGAGCCACGAGCGCCCTATCCGCATGCCCGCGATGTCGCGGCACTGCGGGCAACCCAGGAGTCCTGCGCGCTGTTGTTCGGTTCCTATGCCCGCACCGCCGAGATGCAGGCGTGGGTGTCGACCGGTTGGCTTGTCCCCCTGGGCCTGGCCCCGGCCCGGACCCGACGCCTTGCCCCACCGGTGCGCGCCGCCGTCGACTCCGACATCGACCTGCAACGTGACCCGATGGCTGCGGCCGCACGCGTCCCGAAGGAGGCATTCGAGACCATCCGTACCGGTCTGCTCTCCGGGCCGGTCCTGGTGCAGGTTCCGCGCGCCGGCTATCTGGTGGCGCTGAGCTGTCAGCGGTGCCGCACGCCGGTGCGGTGCCCCACCTGCGGGGGGCCGGTTGGGGCCGACCGGCTGGGTGCGGGCCAACGGCGACTGACCTGTCGATGGTGCGGACGCAGCCTCAACAACTGGTCGTGTCCCGTGTGTGGCAGTCGGGAACTGCGGGCCCCGGTGGTGGGGTCCCAGCGCACTGCGGAGGAGCTCGGCCGGGCGTTCCCGAGCTTTCGGCTGGTCAGCAGCTCCGCGCAGAAGGTCGTCGACCAGGTGGGTACCACACCGGCCCTGGTGGTGGCCACCCCGGGTGCCGAGCCGCGGCCCGAGGCCGGCTATTCCGCCGCCGTCCTGCTCGATGCCGGCCTCATGCTGACCCGCGCTGACCTGAGGGCGGCCGAGGAGTCCTATCGCCGCTGGCTCACGGTGGTCTCCCTGGTGCGTTCCGGCGACCATGGTGGCACCGTCAGCGTGGTGGGGCCCGCCGAGGAGCGCACCGTGCAGGCCCTAGTGCGCCTCGACCCGGCCGGCTTCGCCGAGCGGGAACTGTCTGATCGGCAGGCAGCGGGATTTCCGCCGGCGGTCAGGATGGTGGCCGTGGAGGCCGATGAGAAGACCTTGGCCGACTTCCGCTCCGTGGTCGAATGGCCCTCCGACGCCCAGGAACTTGGTCCTGTGCCAATCGCCGATTCCACCCCGGGATCCACCGAACAACTGTGGCGACTCATGGTGCGCATCGACCGGACCATGGGCGGTGAACTGATCGTTGCGGCCCGACGGGCGCTGTCGATCCGCAGCGCCAGGAAGCGACCGGGCGCAGTGCGGGTGCGTGTCGATCCGATCGAGTTGTTCTGAGCCACCCGACGGCCACCAGAGTGCTTCCACCCGGCTCGGTAGTCTTGACCCTTGCCAACAACGAAAGGCTTCAACGGATGCGGATTGTCTTCGCCGGAACACCGGACCTGGCGGTACCGAGCCTGCGTGCCCTGTCCCGCGCCGGTCACGAGATCGCGGCGGTGGTGACGCGTCCCGATGCACGCTCCGGACGGGGTAAGCAGCTGGTCTCCTCGCCCGTCGCCCGGGCCGCCGAGGAGATGGGCATCGCGGTGCTGAAACCGGAGCATCCCCGCGACCCCGGGTTCGCCGACCAACTCGCCCGGCTTTCCCCCCGGGCCTGCGCCGTCGTCGCGTACGGGGGACTGCTGCCGCAGTCGTTGCTCGATCTGGTTCCCGACGGATGGATCAACCTGCACTTCTCCCTGTTGCCGGCATGGCGTGGCGCCGCACCGGTACAGCGGGCATTGATGGCCGGTGACACGCAGACCGGCGTCACCACCTTCCGCATCGTGAAGAAACTCGATGCCGGACCCCTCTATCGTTCCGTGCGGGTTCCGATCGGCCCCGATGAGACGGCAGGCGAGCTCCTCGACCGACTGTCGGTGATCGGCGCGGACGTGCTCGTGGAGACCTTTGCCGACATCACCGCAGGCCTCGAACCGGTTGAACAGGACGACGACGGGGTGAGCATCGCCGCCAAGGTCAGCGTGGATGATGCCCGGATCGACTGGCGCCAGCCCGCGACGCGCATCGTCAACCTGGTTCGCGGGACCAACCCGGCCCCCGGGGCATGGTCGGTCCTGTCGGGCCGCCACTTCAAGGTATTGCGCGTGGCGCCGGCCGGCGACACGGGTGCCGGCACGGCGCTGCTGCCCGGGGAGCTGCGCGCCACGAACAAGCACCTGTGGGTGGGCTGCGGTGACGGTGCAGTGGAACTGATCCAAGTGCGTGACTTCGGCAAGAAGTCGATGTCGGGCGCCGATTGGGCGCGCGGGGCACGACCAACTCCCGGTATCCGATTCGAGGCGGCAGACCATGAGTGAGCAACGACACAGCGACCACAGGGCGGCGGGCCGGGATTCTGGTCGCGCCCGCGACAGGTCCGCGGGGGACCGGCGCAGGCCCTCGACGGACCGCCCCGGAGCCCGACGCGAATTCAATCGCGATGGAACTCCGCGCCGCCCGATGGACCGGCCCCGGCGCACGGCGTTCGAGATCCTGCGTGAGGTTGATCGGCGGGGCGCCTATGCGAACCTTGCCACCCGTCAGGCCATCAACGACCAGGAACTCACCGGGCGCGACGCGGCCTTCGTCACCGAACTGGCCTACGGCACCTGTCGGATGCTGGGCACCTATGACGCGATCCTGGCGCAGGCCTCCGGCCGGGATCTCAACGACCTGCAGCCCGACATCGTGGATGCCCTGCGGCTGGGCGCCCACCAGCTGCTGGGCATGCGCATCCCCGACCGGGCCGCAGTGGACACCACCGTCGACCTGGCCGCCATCGTGGTGGGGGAGCGCGTGGCCGGCCTGGCGAACGCCATCATGCGCAAGGTCGCCGCGCATGACCTGGAGGCCTGGTGCCGCCAACTCGCCTACGACGAGCAGGACTTCCGCTGCCTGGTGAGCGGGCACCCGGACTGGATCGTGGACGCCTACCAGGACCTGCTCCCCACCGAGGAAGTGGACGCCGCCCTGGCCGCCGACAATATTGCCCCCGTTCCAACGCTGGTCGTGCGGCCGGGCCTGTACAAGCGCAAGGACCTCCTACGTGACGGCGGTGACCCGACGCGGTGGTCGCCGTGGGGAGTCATCCGACCGGGCAACCCCGGCGACCTGGGCGCCGTCCGCGACGGTCGCGCCGGTGTGCAGGACGAGGGCAGCCAACTCATCTGCCTGGCCGCCACCAGGGCCGACATCCCCCGCGACCTGCCCTGGCTGGACATGTGCGCGGGCCCGGGAGGCAAGTCCGCCCTGTTGCGGGGGATGGCACCTGAGCACGGTGCCTTCCTCACCGCCAGTGAGGTTCAGCCGCACCGCGCCCACCTCGTCGCCCAGTCCCTGCGGCGCTATCCCGCCGAGGGGCATGAGACCATCTGCGCCGATGGCACCGCACCCGCCTGGCAGCGCGATTCCTTCGGCCTGGTGATGGCCGATGTGCCCTGTTCGGGACTCGGTGCCCTGCGTCGGCGTCCCGACGCGCGCTGGCGCAAGGACGTTGACGACCTGGTCGAGCTCGGCGACCTGCAGCGCTCCCTGCTGTCCAGCGCCCTGGATGCCTGCCGGCCCGGGGGCGTGGTGGCCTATGTCACCTGCTCGCCGCACCGCATGGAGTCCGCCGATATCGTCCTGGCCGACACCTCCCGCTTCGAGATCCTCGACGCGCCCGCGCTCATCCCCGAGGTGCCGGGGGCCGCCGCGTCCACCGATGCACGGTTCATCCAGCTGTGGCCACATCGCCACGGCACGGATGCCATGTTCATGGCCCTGCTGCGCAAGCGCTGAGACCCCCGCCAATCCCTAGACTGAAAGCGTGTCCATGCGTATTACCCCCAGTGTCCTCAATGCCGATCTGGCCGACCTCGCCGGCGAGGTCGCCCGCATCCCCAGCGCCGATGCGGTGCACATCGACGTGATGGACAACCATTTCGTGCCGAACCTGACGCTGGGCCTGCCGGTGGTGTCCTCGCTGCAGCGCCACACCAAGCTGCCCTTCGACATCCACCTGATGATCGAGGATGCCGACAGCTGGGCCCCGCAGTACGCCGAGGCCGGGTGTGAGTCGGTGACCTTCCACGCCGAGGCGACCTCGGCGCCGGTGCGCCTGGCGCGTGAGATTCGTCGCCTGGGATCGGCGGCATCGCTGGCCCTGCGCCCTGCCACGCCCATCGAGCCCTTCGCCGATCTCATCGCCGAATTCGACCAGGTGCTCATCATGACCGTCGAGCCGGGCTTCGGTGGCCAGAAGTTCCTCGACATCATGCTGCCCAAGATCCGCCGCACCCGCGCCATTGCCGCGGCCAGCGGTGTGGAACTCGCCATCCAGGTCGATGGGGGCGTCAGCGTCGACACGATCGGTCGATGCGCCGAGGCGGGTGCGGATGTCTTCGTGGCCGGGACCGCCGTCTTCCGGGCAACCGATCCCGACGAGATGGTCACCACGCTGCGGCAGACCGCGATGCAGGCCGCCCACAGCCACTGAGTGGCGTCCCGGCTGCCGGTGGGCTGGCCTTTTCCGCGGTCTCGGATAGCCTGAAGTTCGTGACATCACCGAACTCTGAATTCAGTCTTGACCGCTACGCAGACCTCACGGCACGGTTCACCGCCGATCCCACCGCACGGGTGGCGCAGAACGCGGTTTCGACCACCAACGCCGACAAGCTGAGCCTTGACCGCCAAGTGCTCACCTCGATCGACACCTCGGTGTCGGACAAGGTGGACACCTGGAAGGTCTCCAATCAGAAGCAGAGCGGGCGCTGCTGGCTGTTCAGCGGGTTGAACCTGCTGCGCAGCCACCTGATCAACGACCTGAAGCTGACCCCCGACTTCGAACTCAGCCAGAACTACCTGCACTTCTTTGACAAGCTCGAGAAGGCCAACTGGTTCCTGGCGTCGATGGCCGAGATGTCCGATCGCGACATCGACGATCGCACCGTGCACCAGATGCTCTCCGACCCGATCAGCGATGGCGGCCAGTGGGACATGTTCGTGTCGCTGGTCAACAAATATGGCGTCGTACCGAAGTACGCAATGCCCGAGACGGACTCCAGCTCGAGCACGCGGGTGATGAACCGACGCCTTGAGGAAATCCTGCGGCGCGGGGCGCTCATCGTGCGTGGGGCAGCGGACCGCGGCCAGGCTGATGCGGCGCGCGAATCGATTCTCACGCAGGTCCACCGCGTGCTGTCAATCCACCTGGGCACGCCCCCGGCGAGCTTCCTGTGGCAGTACCGCGACAAGGACAATGCCTTCACCCGCGTGGGCCAGCTCACCCCGCGTGAGTTCGCCGACACGGTCGTCCCCATCAACCTGGACGACTTCGTCTGCCTGGTCAACGATCCCCGCACGAGCTCCGGATTCAACACCATGCTCACGGTTGACCACCTGGGAAATGTCGTCGGTGGACGCCCGATCCGCTATCTCAATGTGGAGATCGACGCCATCAAGAAGATCACGATTGATCAGATCCGCGCCGGCCACCCGGTGTGGTTCGGCTGCGATGTGCTGCCCCAGTTCGATCGCGATATCGGCTACTGGGACCTCCATCTCCACGATTATGAGGGTCTGTACGGCATCGATATGGACACCACCAAGGCCGATCGGATGGTCAGTGGGGCATCGGCCATGACCCACGCCATGATGTTCACCGGGGTTGACCTGCTGGACGACGCGCCCCGTCGCTGGCGCGTGGAGAACTCGTGGGGCGATGACCACGCCGACAAGGGCTTCTTCACCATGAACGATTCCTGGTTCGACCAGTACGTGTTCGAGGTGGCCGTGCCGAAGGCCTCACTGGACCAGTCATTGCGCGACACACTGGCCACCGAGCCGAAGGTGCTGCCGTTGTGGGACCCCATGGGTGCCCTGGCCTGAGCACCGCCCGGAGCCACATGTGAAGGAGGGCCTCCCCTTGTGGGGAGGCCCTCCTTCACATGTTCACGCTCGCCCGCATCCCGGCAGTGCCGGGCCGGCGTCAGCGGGTGCGCCGGTGCCTCAGATACCGCTGGAAGTCGGCGGCCAACGCGTCACCCGTGCTGCCGGGTAGCTGCTCGGCGTCCTGCTGCTCCTCCAGGCCCTGGATGTATTCGGCCACGTCGGGATCCTCATCGGCCAGCTCGTCGACGCCACGCTGCCACGCCCTGGTGAGTTCGGGCAGGTCGCCCAGGTCAATGGCCTCGTCGAGGAGGTCCTCGACCCGGCCCAGCAACGCCAACGTCGCCTTCGGGTTGGGTGAACCCGAGACATAGTGCGGAACCGACGCCCACAGGCTCACGCACTCCAGACGCTGCTTGCGGCATTCGTCGGCCAGCGCGCTGACAATGCCCGTCGGCCCCTCATACTGGCTCGGCTCGATGCCCAGGCCGGCAATGATCCGATTGTCCGACGATGAGGCATTCACCGGCAGGGGACGCGAATGCGGACTGTCGGTGAGCATCGCGCCGAGGATGATGACCATCGTCGGGTTGCAGGCCCGGAACGTCGACACCAGGATGCGGCAGAAGCTGCGCCACCGAAGGTTCGGCTCGGGTCCGGAGATCGCCACCAGATCACGATGGGGCATGTGGACCACGGACATGCGGATCGTCGGCCAGCGCAACGTCGACCGGCCATTGACCATCTCGACCTTCGGTCGGGTGGTCTGGAAATCGTAGTAGTCCTCGCTGTCGAGCTCCCAGATGAGATCGGTCGGATAGGTGTCGGTCAGGTGATTGACCACCTCTGAGGCAGCGTCGGCGGCGTCATTCCAACCCTCGAAGGCGGCGATCACCACCGGATCGCGCAAGGTGCTCCACGTGTCTGCCATGCGCCAAGACTAGTTCGACACGACACAGGGTCGCACCGCCCGCCAACCGGCGGCGTTTCGCCACCAGCGCCACGTCCACGGCCGGGACCGGACCGGGCACCACGCGCCACCGTCTAGGCTGGGCGCCGTGCAAAACAGGGATCTACGCGAAGTGCTCGGCCACGAGGTGATTCTCGGTGACGGGGCCATGGGAACCATGCTCCAGGCCGCCGTTCTCGGGCCGGACGATTTCGAGGGACACGATGGCTGTAACGAGATCCTCAATGTCACGCGCCCCGATGTGATCCTCGATATCCATCGCGCCTATCTGGCCGCCGGTTCAGACGTCATCGAAACCAATACCTTCGGGGCGAATGCCGCCGCCCTGGGGGAATACGGAATCACCGATCGCCTGGCCGAGCTGGCCGGTGCCGGCGCACGCCTTGCCCGTCAGGCCGCCGACGAGGCCGGCCCCGGCCACTGGGTGTTCGGTTCCATCGGGCCGGGCACCAAGCTGCCGACCCTGGGCCACATCGACTTCGTCACCCTGCGTGACGCCTACTACACCCAGGTCTCGGCCATGATCGACGGCGGTGTGGACGCGGTCCAGATCGAAACCTGCCAGGACCTGCTGCAGGCCAAGGCGGCCGTGATCGGCGCCAGGCGCGCCGCACGCGACGCCCACGTCGACCTCCCGATCATCGTGGACATCACGGTGGAGACGACCGGCACCATGCTGCTGGGCAGCGAGACCGGGGCTGCCCTGACGAGCCTGGCACCACTGGGCGTGGACGTCATCGGGCTCAATTGCGCCACCGGCCCCACCGAGATGAGCGAGCACCTGCGCTATCTGTCGGCCCACGCCGACTGCGCCGTGATGGCCATGCCGAATGCCGGGCTGCCCGAACTGACCGCCGACGGGGCGGTCTACCCGCTGGGACCCGATGAGTTCGCCCGGGCACAACTCGACTACGTCGAACGCTACGGGCTGGCGATCGTCGCCGGATGCTGCGGCACCACCCCCGAGCACATCGCGCGGCTGCGTGCCGCGCTCGGCGCCCACCGACCCGTGGAGCACCGCGACCCGGAACTGGTCAACACTGTGTCCAGCCTCTACTCCGAGGTGGAGCTGCGCCAGGAGACCAGCTACCTGGCCGTGGGGGAGCGGACCAATGCGAACGGGTCCAAGGCCTTCCGCGAGGCCATGCTCGCCGGAGACCTGGAGACCTGCATCGACCTGGCCAAGGCACAGAGTCGGGAAGGCGCCCACTGCCTCGACCTGTGCGTCGACTACGTGGGACGCGACGGCGTCGACGACATGGCCGAGCTGTCACAACGGTTCTCCACAGCAGTGACGCTGCCGGTGATGCTGGATTCCACCGAGCCCGAGGTCATCCGCTCGGGCCTCGAGCACCTGGCCGGACGGTGCATCATCAACTCAGTCAACTTCGAGGACGGGGACCAGCCCGGATCCCGGTTTGCCCGCCTGATGCCGATCATCGCCGAGCACGGCGCCGCCGTGGTCGCCCTGACGATCGACGAGGAGGGCCAGGCCCGCACCGCCGAACGCAAGGTCGCCATCGCCGAGCGACTGGTCGATCAACTCGTGGGCACCTGGGGCATGGACGAGGGAGACATCCTCGTCGACTGCCTCACCTTCCCGATCGCCACCGGCCAGGAGGAGACCCGCCGCGACGGACTGGAGACGCTCAACGCCATCTCCGAGTTCAAGCGCCGCCATCCACGGGCCGGCACCACCCTGGGCGTGTCCAATATCTCCTTCGGGCTGAACGCGGCCGCCCGCGTCGTACTCAACTCGGTGTTCCTGCACGAGGCGGTCGAGGCAGGACTGGACTCGGCGATCGTGCGGGCCGCCAAGATCATGCCGATGGAACGCATCGATCCCGAACAGCGACAGGTCGCCCTGGACCTGATCTACGATCGCCGCACCCCCGACTACGACCCGTTGACCAGGATGCTCGACATGTTCGCCGGCGTCTCGTCGGCCGATGTGCGCGCCGAGCACGCCGCCGAACTCGCCGCGCTGCCACTGAACGAACGGTTGCGCCAGCGCATCATCGACGGCGACACCAACGGACTCACCGACGACCTCGACGAGGCCCTGCGCACCCGCGGGGCACTCGACATCCTCAATTCCGACCTGCTCGAGGGCATGAAGACCGTCGGGGAGCTCTTCGGGTCGGGCCAGATGCAGCTCCCGTTCGTCCTGCAGTCCGCCGAGACGATGAAGCGGGCCGTCGCGCACCTGGAACCCCACATGGATTCCACTGACGAGGCGGGGAAGGGCACCCTGGTGCTCGCCACCGTCAAGGGCGATGTCCACGACATCGGCAAGAACCTGGTCGACATCATCGTGTCCAACAACGGCTACACCGTGGTGAACCTGGGCATCAAGCAGCCGATCAGCGCCATCGTCGAGGCGGCGAAGCAGAACCACGCCGACGCCATCGGGATGAGTGGCCTGTTGGTGAAGTCGACGATGGTGATGAAGGACAACCTCGCCGAGCTCGACCGACTCGGGGTGGGCAAGGACTTCCCCGTGATGCTCGGCGGTGCCGCCCTGACCCGCACCTTCGTCGAGGACGACCTGCAGCGCGACTTCTCCGGGCAGGTGCGCTATGCGAAGGATGCCTTCGAGGGGCTCAGCCTGATGGATTCCGTGATGGCGATCAAGCACGGCGATCCGGACGCGGCCCTGCCCGAGCCGCGCAAGCACCGCGTGGTCGCCAGGCCGCGCGCCACGGTCGAACCGGCCGACGGTGGGCCGGTGCGCTCCGACGTCGCACGCCCCGTGCCCGGATCTCTGGACGTGCCCCGCGCGCCGTGGTTCGGCAATCGGATGGCCAAGGGCATCGGACTGGCCGAGATCACCGAATGGCTCGACGAGCGTGCCTTGTTCACCGGACGATGGGGATTGCGCGGACCCAGGAAGACCGACGGCACGCGCGACCTGATCGAACAGGAGGGACGTCCCCGCCTGCGGGGCTGGCTCGACCGGATCGCCGCCGAGGGCCTGGCGGTTCCCGGCGTGGTCTATGGCTATTTCCCCTGCTACTCGCAGGGGAACACCCTGATCCTGCTGGACCCCACCACCCCCGAAGCCCTCGACTCCGAGGCCAGTCGCTTCGACTTCCCCCGGCAGGCGGCAGGCCGCCGCCTGTGCATCGCCGACTTCTTCCGCGATCGCCGCGAGGCCGAGGAATTCGGTCCCGACACCGTGGCCCTGCAGTTGGTGACCATGGGGGAGCGGTTCTCGCAGGTCACCGCCGAGCTGTTCGCTGCGAATGCCTACCGCGACTACCTCGAACTCCACGGGCTGTCGGTGCAACTGGCCGAGGCATTGGCCGAGCTGTGGCACCACCGCATCCGCACCGAACTGGGCATCGCCGGCGAGGACGGCGAGATGACCGCCATGTTGCAGAAGCAGGCCTATCGCGGGGGACGCTACAGCTTCGGCTATGGCGCCTGCCCCGACCTGGACCAACGCTCCCTGATCGAGGACCTGCTGCAGCCCGACCGCATCGGCGTGCACCTGAGCGAGGAGTTCCAGCTGCATCCCGAACAGTCCACCGACGCCATCGTCGTCACTCATCCCGAGGCCAAGTACTTCAACACCTGAGTGGGGCGGCCGGGTCAATGACCTGACCGGGATGGACGCAGCAAGTTGGGGGGTGGGTCCACGGACCCACCCCCCAACTGCGTCCTATCGGTCGCACGGGTTTCCGCGTGTGTGCGTCCTATCGGTCGCACGGGTTTCCGCGGGTGTGCGTCCTATCGGCCGCACTGGGTTCCCGCGGGTGTGCGTCCTATCGGCCGCACTGGGTTCCCGCGCGTGTGCGTCCTATCGGCCGCACCGGTTTCCCGCGTGTGTGCGTCCTATCGGCCGCACCGGTTTCCCGCGTGTGTGCGTCCTATCGGCCGCACCGGTTTCCCGCGTGTGTGCGTCCTATCGGCCGCACCGGTTTCCCGCGTGTGTGCGTCCTATCGGCCGCACATGGCATTCATGTCGCCCGTCCATGCGAGCACCGCCGGTGCCCCGGTGCACAGCGACGAGCTGGCCTTCACGCCCTCACCGGCCTGCAGGGCCTCACCGTGCCCGAACGCCTGCTTGCGCGAGCCCATGAGGCTCGAGAGGAACCCGGGCTCCGCATCGGTCACCAGCTTGGTCTGGTCGGGATCAACGCCGGCATCCCGGGCAATCTGGCGGAATGCCTCTTCGCGCCCCAGCACGTCGTCCACCAGATGCTTGTCCTTGGCGGTTTGGGCATCGAACATATAGGCGCCCAGGTCGTTGCGGATCGTCTCGGGGGCGATGCCCCGCGACGTCGACACCCAGTTCACGAAGGCGTCATATTCCCGGGAAAGGCCTGCGGTGTACACGTCACGTTCCTTCTGGGTCATGTCGCGGAAGGCATTGCCGAAGTCCTTGGCCTCTCCCTGGGTCAGGTAGAACTGGTCAATGCCGCCACTGGCGGTGACACCGTTGCCCAACAGGCCGCCATCCACCGCAGTGACATCGCGATAGCGGGCGAAGGGCCCCATGATCACGCCGATACTGCCGACCATCGTCCCCTGGTCGGCATAGATCCGGTTCACCCCGGCCATCGCATACATGCCCCCGGATGCGGACATCCCCTCGACGAAGGCGAAGCTCTTCTTCCCGGTGCGCTGCTCGTATCGGTCGACCGCGTCGGCGATCGCCCGGGAACCGTTGATCGACCCACCGGGGGTGTCCATGAGCAGCACGAGGCCGGCGGCACTGTCAGCGGTGAGCGAGTCGATCAGCTTGGCGACGTCATAGCCATAGGTGGCCGAGCTGAACATGCCCGACGACGATCCACCCGATGCCTGGATGGTCCCCGACACCGAGATCGCACGCAGTGTGTTCTTGGCGCTGCTGGAACCCCACAGGGTCTTGGTGACGCTGGTCTCGGCAGAGGTGTTGGCCCGTCCGATACGCGCGACGCCCACCAGGGCGACCATGGCGATGGCACTGATCAGGCTGAGCGCACACAACACCGCGCCGATGCCCAGCGCCACGCCCATTCCCTGGCCGAACCCGCGCTTCAGCCCGGCGGGGGGAGCGGCCGGCGGATAGCCGCCGACCACGTGTGGGAAGAAGGGCGGGGCCGGCTGGAAGGGTGGCGGCGGTTGTTCGGCCGCCCCCTCGGGCGGACGGTCGGGCGGGGGCTGGGCACCCCGGGTTGCGGCGTCGTCGGGCGGTTGGGGGATGCTCATGGGCGTTCCTTCGCGACTGGGCGGCATGTGCAATTGCGATCATCCTAGAGACCCCATCAGCCGCCCGTGCCGGCTGTGGAAAGCCGTCGGAACCACCCCACGGGACACGACCGGCCGTCCGGAGCGGGCCCCGCGCGGCCACAATTGGGCATTGCCGCCGTCCAACTGGGACAATGGCTCCTCGTGACTTCCGTATCGCCGCGACTGCCCGCCGCCGTGCTGTGGGACTTCGACGGCACGATCCTGGACACCGAGCCGGCCTGGATGGCCAGCGAGATCGCCTATGTGGCATCGCACTCGGCCGTGTGGACCCTCGACGACGCCCGGGGGTACATCGGCGCCTCGTGGCGCACCCTCGGCAACGCCCTGGGCCAACGCATCGCGGAGGAAACCGGAACCACCGGACTGGATCCCTGGGACATCTACCAGTCGGTCAGCGCCGGTGTCGTCGACCAGGTGCGTGCCGGTCAGGCCCCGCTGCGTCCCGGGGCCCTCGAACTACTGGACGCGCTCGGTGCCGCCGCCGTGCCCTGCGCACTGGTCTCATCAAGCCCCGAATCGCTGTTGCGGGCCGGCGTCGCGGCACTGGGCATCCCCGACCCGTTCGAGGCGCTCATCGCCGGTCCCATGGTCGAGCACGGAAAGCCCGCGCCGGACTGCTATCTACTGGCCGCCGCAACGCTGCAGGTGCCCATCGGGCAGTGCGTCGTGCTGGAGGACTCTCCCACCGGATGCGAAGCGGGGCAGCGCTCCGGCGCCCTGGTGATCGGCATCCCCTCGGTGGCGCCCCTGCCCTCGGTGGCGGGTCAATTGCGGCGCGACAGCCTCGTCGGCCTCACCGTGGCCGACCTGGCAGCCATGGTCCGCGCCCACGGTGCCCACAGTGCCCACAAGGAGGACAGCCAATGAGCCAGCTCGATCCAGCCGCCCTGTCCGGCGTGCACACCGGACCGTTGAGAGCCGGCGAACGGGTGACCCTGACCGACATCAAGGGCCGACGCCACACCCTCGTCCTGGAGGTCGGCAAGGACTTCCACACCACCAAGGGTGCGGTGAACCATGACGAGATGATCGGGCGACCCGAGGGCGGCGTGGTCACCACCGCCGGTGGCGCCCAGTTCACCGTCTTCCGGCCCCTGCTCTACGAGTACACCGTCGGCATGCCCCGCGAGGCAGCGGTGATCTACCCCAAGGATGCCGCCCAGATCCTGATGTGGACCGACATCTTTCCGGGTGCCCGTGTGCTCGAGGCAGGCGTGGGATCGGGGGCGCTCAGCCTGTCTCTCCTGCGTGCCATCGGACCGACGGGCACCCTGCACAGCTACGAGCGACGCCAGGAATTCGCCGACGTCGCCGAGCTCAATGTCACCTCCTTCCTCGGGGGGACCCACCCGGGCTGGACGATCACGGTGGGCGACCTGGTCGACGAGATCGCCGATGAACCGATCGATCGTGCCGTGCTCGACATGCTGAGCCCCTGGGACTGCATCGACGCAGTAGCCGAGCGCCTGGTGCCCGGCGGGCTGCTGTGCTGCTACGTCGCCACCACCACGCAGCTGGGAAGGGTGGCTGACCAGCTGCGCTACCACGGTGGCTTCACCGAACCGTCGCTGACCGAAACCGACGTCCGCGAATGGCACGCGGAGGGCTTGGCGATCAGGCCCGGCCATGGCGGACACGGCCACACGGGATTCCTGGTGATCTCCCGGCGGATGGCCCCCGGCGTCGATGCGCCCATGAAGAAGCGCCGTCCCGCACCCGCCGCCTACGGCGCCGACTATGCCGGACCGGTGCCGCGCAATGTCCTGCCCGAGCAATTGGCCGCAAACCGGCAGCGATCCCTCGACGACTCCGACCAGATCGCCCCGGCCGTCAAGCGCGCCCTGAGACGCCATGTCGATGCCCAACGCAGCATTCACCCCGCCGATGGTGCGCAGCGGGCCCAGCCCGCGCCCGGAGACGGCCACGATGAGTAGTCTGGATCGGATGAACGAGACCCAATGGTCGCGCCCCCACGCTCGTCCCGGTCTGGATGACGCCCTGATGAGCGCCTCGACGAGCTCCTTCGTCGACCTCCTGCACGCCGTGCACCCCGAATTGCTGGCCACCGCCGGCGTCGGCACCGACGGCGTGCAGCCCACCCGGGCGACCACCATCGTGGCCGTCAAGTACCGCGACGGCGTGGTGATGGCCGGCGACCGGCGGGCCACCCGGGGACACGAGATCGCTCAGCGCGATATCGAGAAGGTCTTCGCCGCGGACGAGGCGACACTGATCGGCGTGGCGGGTGCCGCCGGAATGGCCATCGACCTGGCCCGGCTCTATCGCCTGGAGCTGTCCCACTACGAGAAGCTGGAAGGCGCCTCACTCAGTTTCGAGGGCAAGGCGAACCGGTTGGCCACCATGATCCGCGAGCAGCTCACGATGGCCCTGCAGGGCTTCGTCGTCGTGCCCCTGCTTGCGGGCTGGGACCCACATCGCCGCGAGGGACGTGTGGTCAGCTATGACGCCACCGGCGGACATTACGAGGAGTCAGAATTCGCCTCCATCGGTTCGGGATCAGCCTTCGCGCGGGGATCCCTCAAGAAGCTGCACCACCCCGACCTCGAGCGCGATGAGGCTGCCCTGGTGTGTATCCAGGCACTGTTCGACGCAGCCGATGACGACTCGGCCACCGGCGGACCAGACCTGATCCGGGCGATCTACCCGGTAGTCATGTCAGCGTCCGAGCAGGGGGTCCACGGGTTCTCCGACGACGCGGTGGCCGGGCTCACCAACACGATGATGTCGGGACGCCATGGCCGCCCCAACGGACCGGGGGCAGCCAGCTCATGAGCATGCCGTTCTACATCTCGCCCGATCAGATGATGAAGGACCGGGCCGAATTCGCCCGCAAGGGAATCGCGCGGGGACGCTCGGCGATCACCGCGCGCTACCACGATGGGATCGTCTTCCTGGCCGGGAACCCTTCGCACACGTTGCACAAGGTGTCGGAGATCCACGACCGGATCGGCTTCGCGGCCGTTGGCCGCTATCACGAGTTCGAGAACCTCCGGGTGGCAGGAATCCGCTATGCGGACCTGCGCGGCTACGCCTACGACCGTGCCGACGTGAGCGCCCGGGCGCTGGCCAATTCCTATGCCCAGCTGCTGGGGACCGCCTTCAGCGCCGGTGCGGAGAAGCCCTATGAGGTCGAACTTGTCGTGGCCGAGGTGGGCGATGCCGATCCCGACACCGCCGTGGCACAGGGCGGCGACCACGCCGACCGGCTGTATCGCATCAACTTCGACGGCTCGGTCTCCGACGAGGGCCCCTTCGCCGTGATCGGCGGCCACCCGGGTGCCGTGCAGGATGTCCTGCGCACCCGGCTGGATCCCACCGCGCCGCTCGCGATGGTGGTCAGCACCGCCATGGATGCCCTGCGTCGGGGTGGGTCACCTGAACTCGGTCCCGCCGATGTCGAAGTCGCAGTGCTCGACCGCACGCGCATCCCCTCACGCAAGTTTGTCCGCCTTGATGTTGCCCAGGTTGCCGGGCTGCTCGGAAAGGAATCCTGACGTGGCCCGCTCCACCTCCACGGCCGACGACGAAGAATCGCAACCCCTCAGCCCGGTGGTCATCATGGGCACCGGGCTGGTCGGCGCATCGATCGGATGTGCCCTCACCGCAGTCGGCGAGGACGTCCGGCTGCGTGACCGCTATCGCTCACATGCCGTCGTGGCCGCAGGCCTGGGCGCCGGCTCGGTCGAACATCCCATCCCCACCTCCGTGCACCTGGTGGTCGTCGCCGTGCCCCCGCAGGCCGTGCCCGAGGTCGTGGACTGGGCCCTGTCGCACTACCGCAATGCGGTGGTCACCGACGTCGCCAGCGTCAAGGCGCCCGTCCTGGCGGACCTGAGGGCCCGGGGACGCGATCTGTCGCGCTATGTCGGCTCGCACCCGATGGCCGGCTCGCAGTACAGCGGGCCCCTGACCGCCACCGCCACCTTGTTCGTGGATCGCACCTGGGTGGTGGCGCGAGGCACCGGGAACGAGGCTTCCCAACGCATGGTCGAACGGCTCGCGGTGATGTGCGGTGCCCATGTGGTGCACCTGGATGCCGACGAGCACGACCGCGCCGTGGCCGAGATCAGCCACATGCCACAACTGATGAGCAGCCTGACCGCCGCACGACTGCGTGACGTCCCCGCCTCCGACCTGCTGTTGGCCGGGCAGGGCGTGCGCGATGTCACGCGCATCGCCGGGTCCGATCCGGCCCTGTGGCGCCAGATCATCACCGCCAACAGCACCGAGATCGGCACCCAGCTGAGGGCGATCCGCGGCGACCTCGACAGGCTCATTGACCAGCTCGACGACCCCGACGCGATTGCCGACCTCGTCGAGCGCGGTCGCGAGGGCGTCGCGGCGCTACCCGGAAAGCACGGCCGCAAGATCGGGGACATGTCCGCGGTGGTCGTGGAGATCCCGGATACACCCGGTGCGCTGGCACGGCTGTTCACCGACATCCAGGCGCAGGGAATCAACATTGAGGATCTGTCCATCGAGCACGGATTGTCCCGGGAAGTCGGCTACCTGTCGGTGGCCGTCGACGCCGAGCGGGCTCCCGACCTGAGGGCCGCCATGGTGCGGGCCGGATGGGACCTGCGCTCGTGAGTGCAATGAGCAACGTCAACAACGATCGAGGAGAGGGCCATGGCTGACAAGCCGGCATTGGTGATTGCGATTGATGGTCCCAGCGGGGCCGGTAAGTCGAGTACGGCGCGCGGGGTCGCCTGCCGCCTGTCCATGGCCTATCTGGATACCGGGGCCATGTACCGGGCCATCAGCTGGGCCTGCCTCACTGATGGGGTCGACCCGACGAGCCATTCGGCCCTGTTCGCCCGGGCCGAAACCGCCGACCTGCAGATGGGACTCGATCCCCGCCACCCGACGATCATCGTGGACGGTCACGACGTGACCCGCGAGATCCGCGACCCGCGCATCTCGGACGCCGTCAGTGCCGTGGCCACCACGCCGGAGATCCGCACGCTGCTGACCTCGCACATGCGCCAGATCATCAACCGCAATCCCCGCATCGTGGCCGAGGGACGCGATGTCACCACCCAGGTGTGGCCGCAGGCCCGGGTGCGCGTGCTCCTGGTCGCCGACGCCGAGACCCGCATCGCGCGACGCGAAGCACAACTGCTCGGCAAGGTCGATCGCCATCGGGTGTCCTCGTCGATCGTCGACCGGGACCGCAAGGATTCCACGATGAGCGAGTTCGACAAGCCGGCACCGGGCGTGACGCTCATTGACTCGACCTACCTTGACCTCGGCCAGGTGATCGATCAGGTGGTTGGCCTGGTGCCCACCGAACTGCGTTGAGGCAGGTGCGAGGGGACCGGCGGGAGGCGCGCGGCGTCCCGGGGGCCTGAGTACGTCGTGGTCCGTGGGGCTTGGTGGTCCGGGGGCTTCGCGCGATCGACTAGCGTTGGGTCCATGACTATCGCCGAGACTGCGCAAGCCCAGTCCACCCGTCCGGTGGTTGCCGTGGTCGGGCGTCCCAATGTGGGCAAGTCCACCCTGGTCAACCGGATCCTCGGGCGCCGCGAGGCCGTCGTCCAGGACACGCCGGGGGTGACCCGTGACCGGGTGAGCTACGACGCCAACTGGGCCGGCCGCGAATTCGTCCTCGTCGATACCGGCGGCTGGATCGCCAAGGCCGAGGGCATGTCCGCGCACATCGCCGAGCAGGCCGAAATGGCGATCCAACTCGCCGACGCCGTGCTGTTCGTGGTGGACGCCAAGGTGGGCCTGACCGACGAGGACGAGGCCGTGGTGAAGGTGCTGCGACGCTCGGGCAAGCCAGTGGTCCTCGCGGCGAACAAGGTGGACGACGAACGCGTGGAGGCCGAGGCGTCGTCGCTGTGGCAACTGGGACTTGGGGAGCCCTATCCGGTCTCCGCCCTGCACGGACGCGGTTCGGGAGACCTGCTGGATGCCCTGGTGAAGGTGCTGCCGAAGACCTCCGCCGTCGAACCCGACGAGGTCGGCGGCCCACATCGCGTGGCGATCGTCGGCAAGCCGAATGTGGGCAAGAGTTCGCTGCTGAACCGGTTGGCGCGCGCCCAGCGTTCGGTGGTCAGCGATGTCTCCGGCACCACCGTGGATCCCGTGGACGAACTCGTGACGATCGCGGGGGAGCCGTTCCGGCTGATCGACACCGCCGGCATCCGCAAGCGCGTCAAGGAGGCCAGCGGCTCGGAGTACTACGCGTGGCTGCGCACCCAGGCCGCCATTGAGCGCTCCGAGGTGTGCGTGGTCGTCATCGACGCCTCTGAGCCGATCAGCGACCAGGACCTGAAGATCCTGTCCAGCGTCGAGGAAGCCGGACGTGCCATGGTCGTCGCCTTCAACAAGTGGGACCTCACCGACGAGGAACGCCATCGCTACCTCGGCCGCGAGATCGAGCAGGACCTGCAGACCTGGAAGTGGGCCCCGACGGTCAACATCTCGGCGCTGACCGGCCGTAACGTCGACAAGATCGCCAAGGCGGTCAACAAGAGCCTGGCCGGCTGGGAGACGCGTGTCTCGACGGGCAAGCTCAATGCCTTCCTCGGCGGCATCGTCGCCGCGAACCCCCATCCGGTGCGGGGCGGCAAGCAGCCGCGCATCCTGTTCGGCACGCAGGCCCAGAATCGTCCCCCGACGTTCATCCTGTTCACCAGCGGCCTGATGGACGCCGGCTATGTGCGTTTCGTGGAACGCAAGTTGCGTGAGGAATTCGGTTTCGAGGGGTCACCGGTGCACATCCAGGTGCGGGCCCGCGCGAAGCGCAAGGACCGCTGAACCGGGTCGCACCCCCGGGCGTCCCGGCCGCCGGTCAGAGTCCCTGGTCGCGCAGCCACGCCCTGATTCGTCGCCGTGCATTCGCATACGGCGATGAGCTGTTGAACTGGATCATCCGCCCGGCGGTGTGGGTGCGATACCAGGGCCGCCCATAGAGTTCGGTGTCGTCGTGGGCACTGACCAGCTCGATGAGCCCCTGTTCGGCCCGTGCAAGCCGATCCAGCAGCTGTGGCCAGGTGAGCTCCCCATGGTCGGCGTAGAAGCGCTGGGCAAGCTCGCCCAGCTGGTTCCAGCCCAGCCCCCTGGCCGGGAAATCCGGCTCGACGCCGCGTTGGCGCTCGGTGAACCATTCCAGCACCTGCTCATTCCAGTCCACCAGGTACGACACCAGGTCGGCCGGGCTCATCACCGTTCCGGCGACATGGCCCGGCATCGACGCCTCGCGGGCCCGCGACGCCGGCACGCGCCCCAGGTCGATCGACAACTTCGCATAGTTGTCGGCGATCGCCACCAGCAGCTCGTCCTTGGTCCGGGGGACGGCCATGGATACTCCTTTGTCGGGTGCGGATCAATCGTCCCATGCCCCGTCGGGAGGACGTCTGCCGACTCGTGGGATAACCATACGGTTGGTAGGGTTACGCGGGTCGAAATGGGAAGGTATCACCACGTGTCATTGACGAAGCGACAGCGCTGGACGCTGCTGGCGACGGTCTCCATCGGCCTGTTGCTCATCACCCTGGACAACTCGATCCTCTACACCGCCCTACCGCTCCTGACCGAGGAGCTGGGGGGCCAATGGGTCGCAGACACTGTGGATCATCAACGCATATCCCGTCGTGATCGTCGGGCTGCTGCTGGGCGCTGGCACGCTGGGGGACCGCGTGGGGCATCGCAGGATGTTCCTCATCGGCCTGGTGATCTTCGGCGTCGCCTCGGCCGCCGCGGCCTTCTCCCCGAGCCCCGCATGGCTCATCGCCTCGCGGGCGGTGATCGCGGTGGGCGCAGCCGCGATGATGCCGGCGACCCTGGCCCTCATCCGGCTGAGCTTCGATGTCGAACGGGAACGAAACTTTGCAATTGCCGTGTGGGGCACGGTCTCGGTGGTCGGCTCGGCGATCGGGCCGATCGTCGGAGGCCTGCTGTTGGAGCACTTCTGGTGGGGTTCGGTCTTCCTCATCGGCATCCCGTTCGTGGTCATTGCCCTGATCGCCACCGTGGTGGTCGCGCCGCCGAATGACCCCGATCCGAGCAAGCACTGGGATGCGATCTCCTCGCTCCAGGCCATGGTGGGACTGGTGGGTGCCGTGTTCCTGCTCAAGGAGCTGGCCAATGTGCCGCCCAACTGGACCGTGGTTGTCCTGGGCGCCGTGGCCGCAGGGCTCGGCCTGACCAGCTTCGTGCGACGACAACAGCGGTCGAACGATCCTCTCCTGGACTTCGCGATCTTCCGCAATCGTGCGTTCTCCGCCGGCGTGCTCGCCGCGGCCATCTCGATGTTCGCCGTGAGCGGCGCCCAGCTCATGACAACCCAACGCTTCCAGCTGGTCGAGGGCTTCACCCCACTGGAGGCGGGCCTGCTGGTCACCGTGGTGGCCATCGGATCGCTGCCCACCAGCCTGCTGGGGGGCCTGTACCTGGATCGGGTGGGACTGCTGCCGCTCATCGCCGGAGGGCTGGCGGTCAGTGCGATCGGCACTGCGGTGATGATCTTCGGCATCGAGGACCACTTGTTCTGGTTGATGGTGGCCGGACTCCTGATCTCCGGCATCGGCCTCGGCGCGGTGATGTCGGTGGCCTCCACCGCCATCGTCGGCAATGTCAGCGCCAGGCGCGCGGGCATGGCCTCCTCGGTGGAGGAGGTCTCCTACGAGTTCGGCTCCCTGATTGCGGTGGCCGTCCTGGGTAGCATGCTGAACTTCATCTACAGCGCGACCGTCCGGCTTCCCCCGGGCACCCCGGCCGTGGCACGCTCCAGTCTGACCGAGGCGATCGGCGTCGCGCAGGGTGATCAGGCGATCGTCGGTGCCGCCAATGCGGCGTTCGACAACGGATTCCTGGTGACGATGATCGTGCTCACCGTGGTGTTGGCACTGGGCGCGGCAGCAACCGCCCGGCTCCTGCGCCACTACGGCCCGGGCTCGCGCTCCCAGGAATTCTCCGACAACCACTGACCAGACGACCAGCGAGGGAGCGACGATGCGTCCGAGTAAGCGCGATGCGATCCTTGGGGCCGCCCTGGGCGTGGTGGAGCGGGGAGGTGTCAGTGCCGTCACCTTCGAGTCCGTGGCCACCGCAGCCGGAGTGACCAAGGCCGGCGTCGTGTATCACTTCCCCACCAGGGAGGCCCTGTTGCTGGCGCTCCAGGAGTACCTGGCCCACCAGTGGCAGCTGGACCTCGAGGCACAGTTGGGCACGCCCGTCGAATCTGCCTCGCAGGGTGACAAGCTTGCTGCCTATGCCCGCGACTCGAGCCACAGCTCCTCGCGCGCCGAATTGCTGCTCATGCTGGAGACCGTCGACGACCCGCAGGCGTACGCCCCCTGGCACGCCGTGATGTCGCGGTGGACCCCCGCCCTGGACACGGATCAGCCGATGGGCGACGCCGAACTCGACCATGCCGTGGCACGCCTGGCGGCTGACGGACTGTGGCTGTATGAGTCACTGTCGACCCACGCGTTGTCCCCGGGCGTGCGCCAGCAGATCGTCTCACGGCTCTCAGCACTGGCACATCGCCCGGACGGGCCCGCCGCACCGGGCGGTCCCGGCCGGCATTGATGCGCCGGGCACACCTGGACGCCCACACGTGCCGGGGCCTCGCGGTCAGGCCACGAGGACGACCCGTTGCGTCCCGTGGGTCCCGGTGAGCCATGCCTGCCCCACCTGCGACAGGGGCATGGTGAGGACGTCGCTGGTGAAGTGCCCGGCGGCGACCTCATCGAGCAGTTCGCCGAGCTCGGCAACGATGCGCGTTGCGGGAACCGAGCCCTGCCCACTGCCCGCAATGTCCAGGCGGGTCGCCCGCAGCGCGGCCGAGGGAATCGGGGACTCGGTTCCCGCGACGGAACCGATCTGCACCCAGGTGAGCTTCTGGTCGTCGTCATGGCGTGCCGGCACGATCGCCCGTAGGGCGTCGGCGGTGGGCCGGCCCCACAAGTAGTCCAGCACCACGTCAACATCGCTGGCCGCCCGGCCGAGCTGTTCAGCCACCCGATCGGGCGCATCATCCAGCGCGACGATCGCATCGGGGTCCGCTGCGGCCATGCGCTGCGCGCCACGACCCACGGCGATCACCCGGCCCGCCCCCAGGCGCCGTGCCACGCGCACGGCCATCGCGCCGGCATTGCCGGTGGCCCCCAGGACCAGCACCGACTGGCCGGCTCGCAGGCCGACGCGCTGGCGCAGGGCGATCCATGACGACATGGCCGGATTCATCACCGCCGCCACCTGGGCCGGGTCGGCACCGGGCGGAAGCAGGACGCTGTGGCGCACATCGATCACGGCCCGCTGCGCCATGGAACCGTGCACGGTGTCACGCAGCACGAAGTAACGCAGACGGCCCTCGGCATCGCGTCCGACGCCGTCGATGCCCGGGATCAGGGGCAGCTCATCAGTGCTCGTGTAGTGCGATCCGGCCGCCTGCGAACGCACCCGGGGATGGAGCCCCACCGCCACGACGTCGACAACCGCCTCATGCCGACCGGTGGCAACCGGATCGGGGACCTCGGTCCATCGGGGTGGTGACCCGAATTCCTCGACGACTGCAGCCCTCATGGCGCCTGCCTCTCACGTGCGATGGACCGGAACCGCACGTCGGGGGCGTCACGGTGAATTGACCGGGACGATCCTGACCGGGCGGTTGCGGAGTGCCGGGTGTCGTCGTCAGGCCTTCTGGCGACCTCCCGGCTTTCCCGGTGGTGTGCATACTGCGCCAATACTTGCGCAGATCACCGCCACGATGCCGAATACGTCGTGGATGGTCATGGTTTGTCCGAGGATGAAGAAGCCGGCTGCCGCGGCCACGGCCGGCGCCAGGGCCAACAGGATCGCGAACGTCGCCGCCGGGGTACGCCGCAGGGCGGTCATCTCCAGCGCATAGGGCGCAACCGATGACAGCAGCGCAATCCCCAGCCCCGCAATGAGCACATGGGGCCCGAACAGGCGACTACCGGTGGTTGCCAGCGCGATGGGCACCGTGACCACCGAACCCGCCACCATCGCGACGGCCAGGCCCTGGATGCCCGCGAAGTGCCTGCCCGTGGCCTTCGACAGCAGGATGTACCCCGCCCAGAAGGCGGCGGCCACCAGGGTGAACGCCACGCCCAACGGATCAAGGTGGGTGGCCGAACCCCCGAGCAGCACCACCCCGACGAGTGCCAACCCGGCCCACACCAGGTTCATCCATCGACGTCCGGCCACCACCGACAGTGTCAGGGGGCCCAACAACTCGATGGTCACCGTCGTGCCCAGGGGGAGTCGGTCCAACGCAAGGTAGAAGAACAGGTTCATTCCGGTGAGCACCAGGCCGAAGGCGATGGCGGTGTACCAGGCGATGGGGCGACGTCCCCGCAGCGAGGGGCGCGCCACGGCGCAGAGGATGATGGCCGAGAAGACCAGGCGCAACGCGACGATCCCGGCAGGACCCACCGCGGGGAACAACATCACCGCGATCGACGCACCGGTCTCCTGGCAGAACAACCCGGTGACCACCAGCGAGGGTCCGAACAGCGTGGAACGTGCTGGCAATGCGGGGGACATGTGCCCAGCCTTTCAGAGGTGGCCCTGCGCTCCTGGCCGTGATCACGGTGCGGTGGTAGCCGCGTGTTGTGCCCGGTAGCGCCCCTACCGGGCGTGGGGCGCCCTCCATGACGGAGCGCGTCGCCCGTTTGGGTTGCCGACCCGGAAACCCTTTTCGTAGACTTTCCATCATGGAAAGCGAATCTGGCGGGGCCGGGAACTTCCACGGGGCCAAGGGTCCACACGCCGAGGGCAGCGCAGGCGACGGTCACCGTGACGAGGCCGCCGCGACACTGGACGCACTGTCCGCCGACCGCCATCGCCTTGCGGACCGGTTGGCGGTGCCGTGGGCATTGATGGCTGCCTTCGGCGCGTTGGCGGCCTGGTGGGTCGGCTCGGCGGTCACGACCACGCCGGGGTCGGGTTACGAGCCGCCGCTGGCGGGATGGATGACCCTGCCGGTGGCACTGGTCATCGCCCATCTGGTGCGACGTGGGACCGGAATCAGGTTCCGCGCCCTGGGGGCCCGGGCCAACGGAGCGATGCTCGCGGTGCTCGTGGCCTGCCTGCTCCTGTTCAGCGTGTCATTGGGAGCCGTCTCCCTGGGGATGGCCTGGCTGGTCGGGGTGATGAGCCTGGTCGCCTTCGGGGTCACCACGTGGCTGTCCGGCGTCGCCTATCGAAGCGCCGTGGAACGCGTACGCCGTGGTTGAGGCACGCTTTGATGCGGTGATCCATGCGCCGTTGCGGCTTCGCATCTGTGGGCTGCTGCGCCCTGTCGATGGGCTTGATTTCGCGCTGCTGCGCGATTCCCTGGAGGTGTCGGATGCGACGCTGTCCAAGCATGTCAAGACCCTCACCGCAGCGGGCTATGTGACCTCCCGCAAGGCCGCCTCCACCGAGCGCAGCGACGGGCGCCGGATCATGTGGCTCTCGCTGACCGGGCCGGGGAGGCTCGCCTTCGACGGTCATGTGCGCGCGCTGCGCGAGATCGTCGGCACCGGAAGCTGACGCGCTGGCTCCTGCGCCGCAACGTGGGATGGGCCACCTTTGGGCCACCAGGCCATCAGGGACGGAAAAGCGGCCCCGAGGGGATGCCACCATGTGGGTAAGAAGTGGGTATTTCATACCAAAGCGGGACCCACCTGATCGGTGAATCCCGCTCTGACTACGGTCGGGCTGACAGGATTTGAACCTGCGACCCCTTGACCCCCAGTCAAGTGCGCTACCAAGCTGCGCCACAGCCCGCCGGGCCTGAAAGACCCGTTGCAGGACTTTACCCGACAGCCACCGATCGTGCGAATCGGACACGGCGCCCCGGGGTCGACTTCGCGGCCGCATTAGGCTTGTTGGCGGTGCGGCAACCCGTGGCCGCACCCCGATGGAACGACCCCCTGAGGAGATTCGATGACCCAGCACATGAACGTCGAGAGCTTCAACCTCGATCACACGAAGGTCAAGGCGCCGTTCATCCGGGTCGCCGATGTCAAGCACCTTCCCCAGGGCGACACCCTGACGAAATATGACGTGCGCTTCTGCCAGCCGAATGTGAACCACCTGGACATGAAGGCGGTCCATTCGGTGGAGCACTCCTTCGCGGAATGCGTGCGCAACCACAGCGACTCGGTCATCGACTTCGGCCCGATGGGTTGCCAGACGGGCTTCTACCTGATCATGGTGGGCGAGCCGGATGTGCCCCGAATCGCCGACCTCGTGGAGCAGACCTTCCGCGACATCCTGGCCCTCGATGCCGTACCCGCCGCCAACGTGGTGCAGTGCGGCTGGGGAGCCAACCACAGCCTCCAGGGGGCCAAGGACGCCGTCAGCACGATGCTGAGGCATCGGGCCGAATGGGAACAGGTCATGGCCTGAGGCCGATACGGCTCATCCCTCGGGATGATTTTTCCCACCAATCCCGCGGCGTGGCTCCTGATCGGGGTCCCCGCCGCCCACCAATGGTTTAGGTTCGTCTGCGGAATGCGGCACCACGTGTCGCCCACCAGGTGCAGCGCCCGAGGCGCACAGGACCATTGAGCGCCCCTGCAGGCGTCTGACGAGAGGCGGTGCCGTTGAACCCGACACAGCACACCGGCATCAATCCGGATCGCCGTCGCTGGATCGCCCTGATCGTCCTGTCGTTGGCGCTGTTCATGGCGTCCATGGACAACACGATCCTCAATGTCGCCCTGCCCACGCTGGGACGCGAACTCGGCGCCACGACCGACGAGCTGCAATGGACTGTCGATGCCTACCAGGTGACCTATGCCGGCTTCCTGTTGGTCGCCGGTGGCCTGGTCGACCGCTGGGGGCGGACGCGCACCTTCGTCGCGGGCGTGGCGGTCTTCGGGCTGTGTTCCCTGGCTGCGGGATTGTCCACCAATACGACGATGCTGATCCTCGCCCGTGGCCTGACCGGCATCGGCGCGGCGCTCCTGACCCCCTCGACGCTCGCCCTGATCTCGGTACTGTTCCGCCGGCCCGGGGAACGCACCACGGCCTTCGCCATCTGGTCAGGCGCAAACAGTGCCGGTGCCGCCGTCGGACCCCTGCTGTCCGGCGGCCTGTTGGCCCATTTCAGCTGGGGGTCCATCTTCCTGATCAACGTTCCCGTGGCGGCACTGTGCCTGGTGGGAGCGGTGTTCCTGCTGCCGCGGGTCAGGGCCGAACGCGACGAGGACCACATCGACTGGCCCGGTACGGGGCTGTCGATCGCGGGGCTGTGCGCCGTGTGCTGGGCGGTCATCTCGGCACCGGGACTCGGACTCTTCTCGGCGCCCATCATCTTCGCCTTCCTCGGCGGCATCGCACTGCTGGTCGGGTTCGTCTGGTGGCAGCACCACGCGAGCGCTCCACTGCTGCGTCTCAGCCTGTTCCGCAGCCGCCCCTTCGCCGTCTCGGTGGCAGTGTCCGGCCTGGTCACCGCCGGTGGTGCCGGAGCGCTGTTCGTGCTCACCCAGTTCCTGCAATTCGTCCTGCAGTTCACGCCATGGCAATCGGGACTGAGCATCATGCCGGTCGCCGCCATGATGCTCGTCGGTGCGATCCTGGCCCCGATCAGCCTCAAGCGCATCGGCATCAAGCGCGCCGTCATCGCAGGCCTGATCTGCGTAGCGCTCGGCTTCACCCTGCTGTCCCTGACCCACGTCGGCATGACCTACCTGCAGATGCTGCCCGGCGCGATGTTCTTCGGGCTGGGCGCCGGTCTCCTGATGCCCGCAGCCACCCAGGCCGTCATGGATTCCCTGCCCTCGGAGTCGGAGGGTGCCGGGTCGGCCACCAACAGCGCGCTCATGCAGGTGGGCAGTGCGATGGGCGTGGCCATCACCGGATCACTGCTGGCGTGGCGCTACCGCGAGGTGATGAGTGCCGACGCCGCGGTCAGGGGCCTGGGCGAGCCATTGCACTCCGACATCCTGGCCTCGGTGGGACGCGCCTTCGACCTCTCCTCGGGCGGCGCGCACCCCGACATCCTGGCTGCCCTGAAGCGGGGATTCGTCTCGGGAATGCAGGTCGGCCTGGGGGCCAGCGCAGCCGTCGTCGTGCTCGCGACGATCGCGGTCGCGATCTTCTTCCCGCGCCATCCGGTCGCGCCCGATGAGGCCGAGATCGAGGGCTCCGAACCGAAGGCGTCGCCCGCCCCCTGAACCCGGCGACACGGCTGGGCCGCCGACGAGCGGCGGTGTATATAGTTGGGGTCAACGTTTCAACGTGCCCGGGGTCGGTGTAAGTCCGAACCGGCGGTGACAGTCCGCGAACCGCGGCCCCTCGTGGGGTCCGGCCGAACCGGTGGGATTCCGGTACCGACGGTGAAAGTCCGGAGGGGAGAGCGCGTGAACAGTGCGGCGGACGATGCCGCGGCCGGCCCGTGCGGGTCGGCCGTGTGAGTCGTGTGCAGTCGGACTGTCGAGCACCCCGGTCCACGTTGACCGAGGAAGGAATGTCGACAGCCGATGGCCTCATCACGGTTCACCCGCCATCCAGCACCCACCGGGGTGCGGATCGGTGCCCCCCTGGTGGTGGGGGCGCTCCTGCTCCTGGCCTGGCATGCGGTCGTGTCGACCCACACCGTCCCACTCACCTTGTTGCCCACGCCCGGCTCCGTGTGGAGCCGACTGGTGCACGACATCGTCCACGGTGAATTGTTGGCCCGCACGGCCACCACGATCTGGGAAGCGGTCCTGGGCTGCATCGTGGCCACCGTGTTCGCCCTTCCCGTCGGCTACCTGGTGGCGCGCGTTCGGCTTGCCGAGGCCGCCATATCCCCCTACCTGGCCGCCTCGCAGGCGATCCCGGCCGTGGCGTTGGCGCCCCTGCTGGTGATCTGGGTGGGTTACGGGCTCACCCCGATTGTCCTGCTGTGCTCCCTGATCGTCTTCTTCCCCCTGCTGCTGTCCACCGTGCTGGGCCTTCGTTCGATTGACCACGAGGTCGTCGAGGCGGCCGAGCTCGACGGGGCCTCGGGATGGCGCATGATCCGCTACATCGAGGCGCCGCTGTCGCGGGCCGCACTTCTCAGCGGGGTGCGCAATGGGTTCACCCTGTCGGTGACCGGCGCGGTGGTCGGCGAGTTCGTCATGGGTGGCACCGGGCTGGGCCTGGTGGTCTCCATGCAATCGGCCTCGGCCGATACCACCGGCCTGTTCTCCACCCTCATCGTGCTGTGCGTCCTGGCAATGGTCATCTACCTCGGCCTGATTGCGGTCGAGCGATTCACCGATCCCTATCGCGTGCCCCGGGCAGCGCATCCCGTGCCACTCGAGACGGCACCGGACCTGCGCTTGGTGGCCGCCACGCAAGCCCATCAATCCCACACGTCGGCCCAGAAGGAGCTCGTCGCATGACCCGTCACAGCAGACTCACCAGATTCCTCCTCGTGCTCCTTGCCCTCACCCTGGGAACTGCCATGAGCGCCTGCGGGAACCAGTCGGGTTCCTCGTCGGCCTCGTCCAGCGCCGGCATCCCCCTCACCGTCGGGCTCACCTACACCCCCGACATCCAGTTCTCACCGTTCTACGTCGCAGTCCAGAAGGGCTACTTCGCCGACGAGGGCCTCAACGTGACATTGCGCCACCATGGCGCCTCCGAATCCCTGATGGGTGCCCTGCAGTCGGGCACCGAGGACGTCGTCTACGCGGGCGGTGACGAGATGCTCCTGTCGCGCTCCCAGGGCGTCGACGTGGTCAACTTCGCCACCATGTACCAGAGCCATCCGGCCGAATTGATCGTGCCGCAGGGCTCGTCCATCTCCTCATTCGCCGACCTGCGTGGACACAGCATCGGAATCCCCGGGCCATTCGGGGAGAACTGGTACGCATTGCTGGCCATGTTGCGGCAGGCAGGGCTGACCCAGGGCGATGTGAACATCCAGTCAATCGGCTACACCCAGCAAGCCGCACTCATGGGCAACAAGGTGGATGCCGTGGTCGGATTCTCGAACAACGATGCCGTGAAGTTCGGCCAGGCCGGATTCCCCATCCGCGAGATCAGGCTCGATGCGGCCACACCGTTGGTTGCCCTGGGCCTTGGGGCCTCGAAGGCGACCGTCACCGACAAGCAGGACCAGCTGAAGGCCATGATGCGGGCGCTCGACAAGGCCGTCGCCTACTGCACTTCCGATCTTGACGGCACGGTGGCCCTGACCGAGAAGTACGTGCCGGCCCTGTCGGACGATGCCCAACGGGCAGCGGCCAGGGCAACGCTGGAGGCGACCAACAAGCTCTACGGCTCCCAGCTCGGCAAGCAGGACGCCCAGCGCTGGAGCGACATGGCCACCTTCATGGCCGAGTCAGGCATCATCTCCAAGCCGGTGGACGCCAAGGAATCCTTCGTGTCGCTGGTCGGCTGACACCCACGGCGACGGGGAACCCGGCCCGGTGTCCACCACGCGTGGGTACCGGGCCGTGCCGTCGCGGGGTTACTAACCTTGTGGTGTTCGTGAATGACCAGGGAAATGAGAAGAACGTGACACGCATCTGCTCCACGACCGGGGCGGCCGCCACCATGGTGCCGGCAGGCGGTCCGGCGCGATGGGGCATCCGGGCGATGGCGACGACGCGGCATCCGCGTCGCGGGGGATACCGGGCATGACGTCGAGCAGGCACCAGTACCTCCCACCCACCCCCGAGGACATCGTCGAGACGAAGTTCATGGACCTCTTCGACACCCCGGGCGAACCCATGCACCTGGTCCGCGGCGGAACCCTGCCGGGGATCACGGTGGCCTATGAGACCTACGGCACCCTCAACGAGCGTCGTGACAACGCCATCTACATCTGCCATGCACTCACCGGGGACGCCCACGCCGCCGGCTACCACGAGGGCGACGATCGTCCGGGCTGGTGGGATGCCCTCATCGGACCCGGCAAGGCCATCGACACCGACCGCTGGTTCGTCGTCGCCTCGAACATCCTAGGCGGCTGCTCCGGCACCACCGGTCCCAGCAGCGTCAACCCCGAGACGGGCAAGCCCTACGGGCTCGACTTCCCCCTGCTCGACATGCACGACTTCGTCGTCGTGCACCGCGCCCTGCTCACCAAGTTGGGGGTGCCGCATCTGCACGCGGCAGTGGGCGGGTCGCTGGGGGGCATGCAGGTCCTGGACTGGGCCCTGACCCATCCTGAGGACATGAACCAGGCCGTCGTCATTGCCAGCTCCAGCCGACTGACCGCACAGAACATCGCGTTCAGCGCCGTCGGCCGTGAGGCCATCATGAGCGACGAGAACTTCATGAACGGCGCCTTCGCCGAGAATGACACGAATCCCGATGTCGGCCTTGCAGTGGCCCGGATGATGGCCCACATCACCTACACCAGCGAGGAGGGGTTCGAGGAGAAGTTCGGCAGGCGTCCCCAGTTTGACGCCCAACAGCCGGGCTTCGGTGTCGACTTCGCCGTCGAGAGCTACCTGGACCATCAGGCAAGCAGCTTCATCGGGCGCTTCGATGCCCTGAGCTATCTCTACCTGACCCGCGTCATGGACTATTTCAATCCCTTCGCCGACGCCCATGCCCTCGACCGTCTCGTGGCGACTCCGGTGCGCTTCCTGGTGATGAGCTTCGACTCCGACTGGCGCTTCGGCACGGCCCACTCCCGGCGCATCGTGCGGCGCCTGCAGGACGCGGCCCTGCCGGTGAGCTTCCGCGAGATCCATGCGCCGTGGGGCCACGATTCCTTCCTGCTGCACATCCCGCCCTACCTTGACTCCGTGCGGGCCTTCGTCGAACAGCCCGCGGTGCCCCGACCCACGATTCGACGTCGACGACTACGGAAGTGGGGACGATGAGCCAGTCATCAGCGCGTGATTCGGTCATTGGTGGTGCGAACCGCCTGGGTGAGGGACTGTTGCGCCAGGACCTGCAGTCGGTGGCACGGCTCATCCGTCCCGGCGAGCGGGTACTCGACCTCGGGTGCGGCACCGGTGATCTCCTCGCCTATCTGATCGGGGCGATGGGCTGCTCCGGCACCGGGGTGGAACGCGACCCCGATGCGGTGTTGCAGGTCATCGGCAGGGGAGTGCCACTCATCGAGCTGGACCTCGACACCCAGCTCGAGGAATTCGGCGATGACTCCTTCGACGTCGTGGTGTTGTCGCGCACCCTGCAGGCAGTGCTGAAGCCCAAGGAAGTGCTGCTCCAGATGCGACGCATCGGCCAACGCATGATCGTCACGATGCCGAACTTCGGCTACTGGCGCCACCGGCTGCGCCTACTGACCGGTCGCATGCCCCAGAGCAAGGACCTGCCGTACACCTGGTACGACACCCCCAACCTGCACCACACCACGCTGGTCACGCTGGAGGAATTGTTCGACGACTGCGGCCTGGACATTGAGCGACGCATCCCCCTGGACGGTGACGGTCGCCGCCCGCGCCTGCCGCTGGAACTGACCCAGCACACGGCGAACGTGCTGGCCGGTTCGGCGATCTACGTGCTCACCCGTCGCGACGCCGCCGACGCCCCGGCCTGATAGCAGCGCGCCATCCGCGCCCGCGGGGGTTACGCCATTTGAACCCGTCTCCCGGGCGGCGCCAGATTTGCGACTATATGGCCCATGGAGTCGACTGACCAACACATTCTTGCGCTGTTGTCGCGTGAGGGACGCATGTCCTTCACCGAGATCGGGCGCGAAACCGGATTGTCGACTTCGGCGGCCCAACAACGGGTCCGTCGGCTCGAGCAGCGTGGCATCATCACCGGCTACCACGCACGCATCGACGGTGCGGCCCTGGGCCATACCCTCGCCGCGTTCATCGAGATCCGCCCCCTGGGGCAGGTCGATGAGAGCTTGGTCGACGTCCTGGCCTCGATGCCCGAGATCGTCAGTTGCTACTCGGTGGCCGGGGACGCCAGCCACCTGTGTCTGGCCGAGGTCACCTCCACGCAAGAGCTGGACGACCTGCTGACGCGCATCCGCACTGCGGTCAACGTGTCCACCTCAACCACCGTCGTGCTGCGTACCCTGTTCCGTGATCGGCCCCCCATCGACGACCCTGATGTGCCGGCCGCCAAGCGCTGAACGATCAAGGCCATGCGCCCCACCTGCCCACGCTGACCGCCCCGGTACAACGACGCGCGGCGGCGCTTGTGCGGTGCTGTTAGCGTCCCTGATGTGAACACGACCTCCGACATCGTCGCAGCCGGGTCCCCGGTCGCACTGCGCGGCTGGTCGAGGCTGCTGCGGGGTGACCATGCACCGGTGCGATTGCACTGGGCGCTTGCCAGCCTCCTGTCCCTGGTCGCCGGGGCGCTGCTCGCGCTGGGATTCCAACCCTTCGGGCTGTGGCCCACCACCGTCGTCGGCATCGCACTGCTCAGCTGGCTGTCCGACCAGGCCCGTGCCCGACGGGTGGCCTGGTGTGGGCTGTTGGCCGGGTTGGCCCTGTATTCGATGACAGTGTCGTTCCAGGCAGTGGTGGCATGGTGGCTGCCGGTGCTCATGGTCCCGGTGCTTGCCTGCTGGGTCCTCCTCACCGCCCTGGGGCAGCACTATGTGCAGTTCCTGCGGGCGTGGCCACTGTGGTCCGCGAGCATCTGGACCCTCGTGGAGGCTCTCTCCGCCCGCTTCCCCTTCGGGGGCTTCGCCTGGGACCGGCTTGCGTTCACCCTGCCCGATCAGCCACTGGGTGGTTACCTGTGGCTGGTCGGTGCCGCCGGTGCGGGCTGGCTGCTCGCCCTGTCCGGATGCCTGGTGGTCGTGGTGGTTCGCGCCGTGGTTGCTCGTGGGGGCCGCTGGCTGCCCCGTATGGCGGCGGGCATCGCCGCGATGGGGCTGCTCGCCGCCGGCGGGGCCGTCCTGTCTGCCGTCCCGGCGACCACTGGCGCGGGGCGCGGGGTGACGGTTGGTGTGGTCCAGGGCAATGTCGATGGCTCCGCCGGACCCCACACGATGGGCTATGCACGCTCGGTGACCGACAATCACCTGTCCGAGACGATCATGGCGATGGCTAGGGCCCGCACCGGGCTCGACGCGATGCCCGACTTCCTGGCGTGGCCGGAGAACTCCACGGACATGGATCCCAACCAGGATGAGGAGACCCACCAGCTCATCGCCGACGCGCAGGCGATCGCCGCACGCCCGATCCTGGTGGGGGCCGTCACCCTGGGGCCCGGCGATGATGGGCGCCAGACCGCTGGCCTGTGGTGGGACGCCAGCGGCGAGACCGCCCGTTACGCGAAGCGCAATGCCGTGCCGTTCGGGGAGTTCACCCCTCTGAAGGACCTGGTCTTCGCGATCGCGCCGATGGCCCGGGAGGTTGGCCGCCAGACGATTCCGGGCACCGCGCCGGGCGTGATCACCGGGACGCTGCCCGACGGCAGCAGCGTGCGGGTGGGTGACATCATCTGCTACGAACTCGCCTTCGATTCCACCGTCTACGACACGGTGCGCCATGGTGCCGAGGTGGTCGTCGTGCAATCCAACAATGCGACCTACGCCGGCACGATGCAGCCACGCCAGCAGTTTGCGATCACCCGTGTGCGGGCCATGGAAATGCGTCGCGAGGTGGTCGTCTCCACGACCAGCTCGCTGTCGGGCCTGATCGACGCGCGGGGCAGGGTGGTCGAGCACAGTCAGGAGGACACCGCCTGGGCGCGCACCTTCACCGTGCCGACTCGTCAGGGGGTGTCGGCGGGTGTGTCCACCGGGCCTGCGTTCGAGGCCATTGCCTGTGCCGTCGCGGCCGTGGCCGTCGTGGCCGGACTGGTCGCCCCACGTCGCGCCCGGCGTGGCGGATCGCTACACTGACGCGGGTGTCGGCGACCCCGCCCATGAGCTGGTCGGTGAGTCGCCAGGGGCACTTTCTCACTAGTCATCTGGGCGAATGGAGCGTCATGGTCGACCACAGCGAGTCGCTCGACAAGGTTCTGGTTATCATCCCGACCTACAACGAGGCGGAAAACATCGAGTCGATCGTCGAACGACTGAGGCAGGCAGTTCCCCAGGCCGATGCCCTCATTGCCGACGACAATTCCCCGGACGGAACCGGCGACATCGCCGATCGCCTGGCAGCCGACGATGATCACATCCACGTGCTGCACCGGGCCGGCAAGCAGGGCCTGGCCGCCGCCTACGTCGCAGGTTTCCGCTGGGGCCTGGAACGTGGCTATGACGTCCTGGTGGAGATGGATGCGGACGGTTCCCACCAGCCGCAATTCCTGCCGTCGATGCTGAACGCCCTGCGCGATGCTGACATGGTCAAGGGTTCACGGTGGATGCCCGGCGGTGAAGTCGTCGACTACGACAAGAAGCGCGAGTGGCTCTCGCGGCTCGCCAACATCTGGGTGCAGGCCAGCATGAACATCCCCGTGCGCGACACCACCGGCGGTTTCAATGCCTTCCGGGCCTCCGCACTGCGAAAGATGAACCTGGACACCATCGCGTCGAAGGGATACACCTTCCAGATCGACCTCACCCGTCGCGTGCTTGACGACGGTGGGATCGTGCGGGAGGTGCCCATCAGCTTCCCCGACCGCGAGAAGGGGGAGTCCAAGATGAGTGGATCGATCATCGGCGAGGCATTGCTGCGCACCACGCAGTGGGGTGCCCAGCGTCGAGGTGCCCAGGTGGCCCAATTCGCCCGCGAAGCCGCCGACCGGGTGGAACCGCTGGTCGACCGGGTCAAGGACAAGCTCGACTGACGAACAAGCCAAAAGGGTGGTGCCCCCGACCTTGGTCGGGGGCACCACCCTTTTCACCGCCGTATTGCGGCGGTTCGTCATGTCTTCAGTGGGTCTCAGTAATGCGGGGACTTTCGGACGACCTCAAGCCTCTCGGCGAGCAGGTCCTCCAGCTCCGACACCGAACGACGCTCCAGGAGCATGTCCCAGTGCGTGCGGGGCGGCTTGACCTGCTTGTCCTCTGCCTTCGTGCCGTCGCTACGGGTGGCAACGGCACCGCACCGCGGGCATTCCCATTCGGTGGGTAGGTCCGCCTCCGTCGAGAAGGTGACCTCGAAATGATGTCCCTTGGGGCATGTGAAGCCCAGTACCTTGCGGGTGGCGAACTCCACACCCTCCTCGTCCTCGAAGCTCTTGGCCCCGAGACCCATGCCGCGTAACGCTCGATCCGCCATGCTGTCTCCTTTTCTGCCGCCGAGTTTCCTGACCTGTCGCGATCATCCCATGACTGGCCGGGGCGATGGTCTTATACACAACAAATCCCGGCTCGGGGATGTTCCCTCACCATAGTGCGCGCTCGCGGGCCACCCGGCGCAGCACATCGATGCGGTTCGACACGATGCCGTCCACTCCACTGTCCATGAGTTGCACCATCTCGTCGGACTGGTCGATCGTCCATACGTGGATCCTCATGGCCCGCGAAGCTGCCACGCGCGCCAGATTCCGGGTGAGCACCGGTATCCCCACCGCGCCGAACGCCTGGGACGTGGGGATCTGGAAGACCTGCGCACCCGAGTTGAGCACCCGGGGCAGCCAGGGCACATAGGCGCTCCACGCCACCGCGCCCACGGACACCGACGTCGCCACCCGATCGCCCATCAGGGCCCGGAACCCGGCCAGTCGACGCGGGCTGAAGCTGGCGACGCACACCCGGTCCTCGGCCCGATGGGCCCGGATCGCCGCCGCAAGCGGGGCGATTGCTCCCGATTCCTTGATGTCGATGTTGATCCGGGTGTTGGGCAGGGCCTCGAACACCTCGTCCATCGTCGGAACGGGTTCCGATCCGCCGATCCGTGCCCGACGCACCACCCGCCAGGGCAGCCCGGCCACGGCTCCGTGCATATCAGTGACCCGATCCAGCCGGGTGTCGTGAAGGGCAACCAGCACGCCATCCGCCGTGGCGTGCACGTCTGTTTCCACGTACCGGTATCCGAGGTCGTTCACCGCATGCTCGAAGGCGAGCAGGCTGTTCTCGAACCGGGCCGGGACCAACGCATCCCAGCCTCCCCGATGGGCCATCGCCGCAAACGGGGCGTCAAAGAATTCGTAGTCATCGGCAGTACGGCGTCGGGACACCACACCAGTATGGCCGGATCGGCGGGCCCGGGTCGGGTGGATGCCCCTCAACCCCGCACGCCGGGCAGCATGGCCAACGCCGCGTGCAACCAGCCCGGAAGCCATCCGGGCGAGCCCACGATGATCAGTGCCACATAGCCGAGCAGCAACACTGCCGCCAGGAATCCGCAGACCAGGAGGGTCTTGCGACGCCGCGATTGGCGTCCGAAGGCCCGCAGCACGCCCATCGCCCGGATGGTGAGCGAATGCGCCCACCGGAACTCACTGGCCAGAATCGCCATCCCGGCCAGGAACAGGGGAATCCCACCGGGCCCGGGTAGCCATCCGGTGAGGCCAGCAGCGATGATGAAGGCAAATCCGATGATCGCCACCACGACGCGGTAGGCCAACAATGCCGGCGGGTTGGCCCTGATGCGTGCGCGCCAGGCGAAGCGCTCCCGGCGCGGAATGTCGCGACGCGGCAGGGCCGGTGAGATGCCATGGGTCGCCATCACGGATGCGCGCTGCCTCAGCCGCGTCAAGTGGGCACAACGCAGCGAGCGGTCGGTCGACGTGAGACTCACATATTCCATTCTGCAGGCTGGTCACGCAGAATCCACCCTTGAACCAGCAATGGGGGAATGTCGGGGGTCACCAGCGCCGCAGCGCCGGTGCGACCAGGCGGCACGACGAACCGGAGCGTCCGGCCGGTGAATGTCAGAATGCAGCCATGACTCGAATCCTGTCGGTCCAGTCCGAAGTCTCCTACGGCTTCGTCGGGAACTCGGCCGTCGTCTTCGCACTACGACGGATCGGCGTCGATGTGTGGCCGGTCAACACCGTGCAGTTCAGCAACCACACCGGATATCCCAGCTGGCGTGGGCCGCGGCTGACACCGATCGATGAAGCCGAGATCGTTCGCGGCCTCGACGAGTTGGGGATCCTGGGGCAACTCGATGGCGTCCTCACCGGGTACCTGTCGGGTCCATCGATGGGCCGGCAGATCATGGCGGCCGTGCAGTTGGTGAAGCGACGGCGACCAACCGCACTCTATTGCTGTGATCCGGTGCTGGGGGACGACGAGACCGGCTTCTATGCGGCGCCCGGGACACTTGAGCTGTTCCGCGAACAGGCGCTGCCGCTGGCACAGGTCATCACGCCGAACCGCTTCGAGCTGGCCGCATTGACCAACCTGCCGACGAGCAGCCTCGAGGAGATCCTGATCGCCGCCGACACCCTGCTCGACGCGGGGCCCTCCACTGTCGTGGTGACCTCGGTGCCCTCATTGCGCCCATCGCAGGGCGCCGGCCACGACGACCGGATCGCGATGGTGGCCGTGCAGCGCGACGGCGCCTGGCAGGTCTCCACGCCCCGCCTGCCGGGATGCATCCAGATCAGTCGTAGAAGGTCTCGATGTCGGCGCCCAGGGCGTTGAGCCTGGCCGGCAGGTCCTCGTATCCGCGATTGATCACGTAGACGTCGTGCAGCACGCTGGTTCCGGTGGCGGCCAGCATGGCCAGCATGATGGTGACCGCAGGGCGCAGCGCCGGGGGGGAGACCATCTCGCGTCCGCGCCAGCGGGTCGGGCCCTGCACGATGAGGCGGTGCGGGTCGAGCAACTGCACGTGGGCCCCGAGCTGGTTGAGCTGGAGCAGGTGGATCGCCCGGTTCTCGAACACCCAGTCATGGATCATGGTCTGGCCGTGGGCCGTGGCGGCCAGCACGGCGAAGAAGGGAAGGTTGTCGATGTTGAGGCCGGGGAAGGGCATCGGGTGGATCTTGTCCGGCGGGGCCTTCAACTCGCTGGGATAGATCGTCAGGTCGACCAGGCGGGTGAGTCCATTGCCCGACTTGTACTCGCTGCTCAGCCCGTAGTGCAGGCCCATCTCCTCGCCGAGGATCGACAGTTCGATCTCGGTGAACTCGATCGGCACGCGGGTGATGGTGAGTTCCGACTTGGTCACCACGGCGGCGGTGATCAGGCTCATGGCCTCGATCGGGTCCTCACTGATCTCATAGGACACGTCCATGCTGGGCGCCTCCGACAGGCCCCGGACGGTGAGGGTGGTGGTACCCACGCCATCGATCTCCACCCCGAGCAGCATCAGGAAGGCGCACAGGTCCTGCACCATGTAGTTGGAGCTGGCATTGCGGATGACACTCACGCCCGGCGAGACCGCCGCCGCCATCAGGGTGTTCTCCGTCACCGTGTCACCACGCTCGGTGAGCACGATGTGCCGGGTGTCCGGCCCGGTGCGGGTGACGCTGGCGCGGTAGAAGCCCTCGGTGGCCAGCACGTTGACCCCGAAGTGGCGCAGTGACTGCATGTGCGGTTCCACGGTGCGCACGCCCAGGTCGCAGCCGCCTGCGTAAGGAAGGCGGAACTCTGAGAAGAACCGACTGAGTGGGCCCATGAACATCAGGATCGAACGCGTCCGGCGCGCTGCTGCGACGTCCATGTTCTCCAGGTCAAGGGTCTCCGGGCGCTGCAGGGTGAGGTCCTTGCCGTCAGGCGACCAACTGGCGTCCACTCCGATGCTCGTGAGCACCTCCAGCAGGCGGTTGACCTCCTCGATGTGCGCTATTCCCTTCAGCACCGTGCGCCCCTGGTTGAGCAGGCAGGCACACAGCAGGGCCACTGCGGCGTTCTTGCTCGACCGGGTCTCGATGGACCCTGACAGGTGGGTCTCGCCACCGATCCGGAAGTTGAGGGTGCTGGAGTTCCCCGGCACGATGAGGGGAGACTCGAGCGCCCCGGCGATCCGGTTGATCGTCTCGAGGGAGAGGTTCTGGTGCCCGGACTCGATCCTGTGGATCGCGCTCTGGCTGGTGCTGAGTTCTTCAGCGAGCTGATTCTGCGTCATGCCGCGCTGCTTGCGCGCGTCGCGGATGAGCCGGCCGATCCTGGCGGGCGTAGTTTCCTGAGTCACGAAGAGGATTCTAACTCAGATGTGAGATAAACAGCCGATGGGGGCTCGTGTTTCCAGGTGTGTCGCGCGTGGGGCTGCTCCCGCCCACAGCGAAACGTCGAATCCGTCCGGTCCCACGCCGCGCGCCATCCTCTACAGTGACGAACATGAGCGCTCATTACGATGTCGTTGTACTCGGTGCAGGGCCCGGCGGCTACGTCGCCGCAATCCGGGCCGCCCAGCTTGGGCTGAAGACCGCAATCATTGAGAAGAAGTGGTGGGGTGGCGTCTGTCTGAACGTCGGCTGTATCCCCACCAAGGCACTGCTGCGCAACGCTGAGCTGGCGCACCTGGTGCAGAAGGAGGCCGACACCTTCGGCATCAGCGGACAGGTCAGCTTCGACTACGGCAAGGCCTTCACCCGCAGCCGCCAGGTCAGTGAGCGAATGGTCAAGGGCGTCCATTACCTCATGAAGAAGAACAAGATCACCGAGTACAACGGGTGGGCCACGTTCAGCGACGCACGCACCCTGCAGCTTGCGGGCAACGACGGGACCACCGACACCATCACCTTCGACAACGTGATCCTCGACACCGGTGCCACCGTGAAGATGCTGCCGGGCACCTCGAAGTCGGCCAATGTGCTCAGCTACGAGGAGCTGATCATGTCCGATTCGCTTCCCGAGTCCATCATCATCGGCGGTTCGGGCGCTATCGGCACCGAGTTCGCCTATGTGCTCAACAGCTACGGCGTCGATGTCACCATCGTCGAGTTCCTCGACCGCATGGTGCCCAACGAGGACGCCGACATCTCCAAGGAGCTGACCCGCCAGTACAAGAAGCTCGGCATCAAGGTGCTCACCAGCACGGCCGTGCAGTCGGTGGTCGACACCGGCAGTGGCGTGGACGTCACGATTGCCCCGGCCGCAGGCGGGGAGGCACAGGTGCTGCATGCCGACAAGATGCTGCAGGCGATGGGCTTCGCACCGCGTACCGAGGGCTATGGGCTCGAGAACACCGGCGTGGCGCTGACCGACCGTGGCGCTGTCGCCATCGACGACTTCTGCCGCACCAATGTGCCCGGCGTGTACGCCATCGGAGACGTCACCGCCAAGATGATGCTGGCCCATACGGCCGAGGCACAGGGCGTGGTCGCGGCCGAGACGATCGCCGGCGCCGAGACGATGGCCGTGGACTACCGCATGATTCCGCGCGCCACCTACTGCCAGCCCCAGATCGCCAGCTTCGGACTCACCGAACAGCAGGCCAGGGACGAGGGCTACGACGTCAAGGTCGCCAAGTTCCCGTTCTCCGCCAACGGCAAGGCGGTCGGCATGGGCGCCCCCGATGGGTTCGTGAAGATCGTGGCCGACGGCCGCTACAACGAGATCCTGGGCGCGCACATGATCGGCGAGGGCGTCACCGAGCTGCTGCCCGAGCTGACCCTGGCGCAGAAGTTCGATCTGACCACCGAGGAGATCTCCCGCAACATCCACTCGCACCCGACGCTGGGTGAGGCCGTCAAGGAGGCCGCCGAGGGCATTGAGGGGCATATGACGAATCTGTGATCACTGAGTAGTGTTCACAGAAGAATCCTGGGGCCACAGGGGTACGTCTCACAGTTTGAATCACTGGGAGCGTTTGCCCTTGTGGCCCTAGATTTCGCACGGACACCATGAGGGGTGCCGGGCTTGTTCAATCTGTTTCCCCAGCGGGGGAGCACAGCCGTCCAGCGGTGCTGGAGCTGTCACGGGGGTGGCGCAATGAGACGTGCGGTCAGTGCGGTGTTGGCCGCCGTGGTGGGCCTGGGCATGGTGGCCTGCGGACCCAACAAGGTGAATTCGGCGGTCGGCGACACGATCAAGATCGGCGTCAACTATGAGCTGTCGGGCACCGTGGCCTCCTATGGCTCATCGAACGTCAAGGGCATCGAGATGGCCATTGACGAGATCAACGCCGCTGGGGGAGTGCGGGGCAAGCAGCTCAAGGAGGTCAAGTACGACTCGAAGTCCGAGCCGGCCGAGGCCACCACGCTGGCGACAAAGCTGACCAGTCAGGACAAGGTCGTCACCATCATCGGGCCGGCCACTTCCGGGTCCTTCAAGGCAACCATCCCCGTGGCCAACAAGCACGAGGTGCCGGTGGTCTCCGGGTCGGCGACCGCCAACGATGCAACCGTCCTGCACGGCAAGGTGCAGCCGTATGCCTTCCGCACCTGCTTCTCCGACAACTACCAGGGCACCGGGATGGCCGATTACGCGGTCAAGCGCATGAAGGCCACCAGGGCAGTCATCATCAAGGACAACTCCTCGGACTACTCCAAGGGCCTGGCCGAGAGCTTCCGCCAGAAGATGACCGAGGAGGGTGGCACCATCACCAATGAGGTCACCTACAACACCGGTGACCAGGACTTCAATGCGATCCTGACCAGCATCAAGAACCAGAAGTTCGATGTGATCTACCTGCCCGGCTATTACGCCGAGGCCGGCCTCATCATCAAGCAGGCCCGCGCGCAGGGCATCGATACGCCGATCCTTGGTGGCGACGGCTGGGACAGCCCGAAGCTGGAGGACCTGGCCGGGGACTCCGCCCTGAACAATGTCTTCTTCTCCAACCACTACTCCTCGCTGGACCCCTCGGCCCAGGTGCAGGACTTCATCAAGGCCTACAAGGCCCGCTACGGAGCGGAACCCGATGCCTTCAATGCGCTGGGCTATGACACGGCCAAGTTCGTGGCGGACTCGATCAACCGGGCCAGCAGCATCGACGGACCGTCGATCGCACAGGCCATGGCCACGACCACGAACTTCAGCGGCGTCACCGGCACCTTCAGCATGGACGCCAACCACAACCCCGTGAAGTCAATCGTCGTGGTGGGGCTGACAAACGGCAAGCAGGCATCCAGCGAGAGCTACAAGGCCTCCTGAGGCAAACAGGTCGGGCCCGACAACAGGACAAACACAGGGGCGTGCAGTGCGACACCAATATGGTCGCGCCGCGACGTGCGGAGGGGAGAGGGATCGGTGGATCAGATCCTGCAACAGCTGGTGAATGGGGCGTCACTCGGCAGTGTCTACGCCCTGATCGCCCTCGGCTATACGATGATCTACGGCATCATCCAGCTGATCAACTTCGCCCACGGTGACGTGTACATGGTGGGCGCCTACGTGGGTTATGCATGCATGGCGCACTTCCACCTGGGCTTCTTCACCTCGTTGGTGGTGGCGATGGCCGTGTGCACCGTGCTCGGCGTCGTGATCGAACGTGTCGCCTACAAGCCGCTGCGCAAATCAAGTCGAATAGCCGTGCTCATCACGGCCATCGGGGTGAGCTTCCTCCTCGAGTACACCATGATGTTCTTCGTCGGGGCCGATGTGCGCTCCTACCCGCCGCTGCCACATTGGATGCAGGTCTCATGGCACCTGGGCGGGGTGATCATCACCTCCCTGCAGGTGCTGATCTTCGCCATCGCCGTGGCCCTCATGATCGCCCTGCAACTCATCGTGCGGCGCACGCGGCTGGGCAAGGCGATGCGTGCCGTCTCCCAGGACGCCGATGCGGCCCGCCTCATGGGCATCAATGTGAACAACACGATCTCGTTCACCTTCGCGCTGGGGTCGGCGCTCGCCGGCGCCGCCGGAGTGCTCGTGGCGGTGTACTACAACTCGATCAATCCGCTGATGGGCATGGTGCCCGGCCTGAAGGCGTTCATCGCCGCAGTCCTCGGCGGAATCGGACTGCTGCCCGGGGCACTGATCGGCGGTTACTTCATCGGCGTGGTCGAGACCTTCGTGTCGGGCACCGGCTTCTCGACGTTCAAGGACGCCGTCGTCTATGCGCTGTTGATCATCATCCTCGTCGTCAAACCATCCGGCCTGCTCGGCAAGAACGAGAAGGAGAAGGTGTGACCATGAGTGGCTCCCAGACCCTTGGGCTCGACACGTCCACGACCCCCTCACGTTCCTTCGTGCACGCCAGTTGGTTCCGCAAGACGGTGCTGCTCGCGGCCGTCTACCTGGTGGTGCTCCTGCTCGTCCAGGCCGATGTGATCAATGACTACCGCCTGATCACCATCGCCACCATCTGCATCAACATCGTGCTCGCCACCAGCCTCAACCTGATCACCGGTTTCACCGGACAGTTCTCGTTGGGTCACGCCGGGTTCATGGCGATCGGCGCCTATGTGACGGCCCTGGTCACCATTCAGATCGACTCGGTGTGGGGATTCGTCCTGGGCCTGTTGGCCGGTGCCCTGCTGGCCTCCCTGGTCGGGCTGTTAATCGGCCTGCCGACCCTGCGGCTGCGCGGCGACTATCTCGCCATCGTCACCCTCGGCATGGCCGAGATCATCCGCATCGTCCTGCTCAACCTCAAGGTGACCAATGGTGCTGCTGGCCTCCAGGGCATTCCCCAGTTCGTCAACTGGACCTGGCTGTTCATCCTCACCGCCGGCAGCGTCGTGCTGATCTCGAACTACCTGCATTCGCGCCACGGGCGGGATTCGATCGCCGTGCGCGAGGACGAGATCGCCGCCGAGTCCATCGGCGTGAACTCCACCCGCACCAAGACGATGAGCTTCATGGTGGGTGCCTTCTTCGGTGGCATCGCCGGGGGGATGTACGCGTCGTTCTTCTACTTCATCAAGCCGGACACCTTCAACTTCATGAAGTCGGTCGACATCCTGGTGATCGTGGTGCTGGGCGGACTCGGGTCCCTGTCGGGATCGGTCATCGCGGCAATCCTGCTGGCCATCGTGTCAACGCTGCTCCAGCCCTTCCCCGAGATTCGCATGATCCTGTACGCGCTGATCCTGATCCTCATCATGATCTTCCGACCACAAGGACTCATGGGCTCGCGTGAGCTCAGCGTCAAGCTGTTCTCGCGCCTGATCCCCGGCCGCGCACGAAAGGAGCGGACGCGATGAGCCAACCCATCCTCACCGTTGAGCACCTGACCAGGAACTTCGGGGGACTGGCGGCGCTGTCCGATATGTCCATGACGCTGAACCGCGGCGAGCTGGTGGGGCTCATCGGCCCGAACGGTGCCGGCAAGACGACCGTGTTCAACATGCTCACCGGTGTCTATGCCCCTTCCAGCGGCTCCATCACCTTCGACGAGCACGGCACTGCGGTGGAGCTCGGCGGGCGCAAGCCCAATGCGATCTGTCGGGCCGGTGTGGCACGCACCTTCCAGAACATCCGACTGTTCAAGGAACTGACGGTGCTGGAGAATGTGGTCAGCGCCATGCAGTTGCAGGAGAGCTACGGCCTGCTCGCCACCTTCGGGCACACGCCGGTCTGGAAGCGCAGCGAGGCCGACATCCGGCAGCGCAGCCGCGAGATGCTCGGCATCCTGGGACTGGCGGACAAGGAATCAGAGCTGGCCCGCAACCTTCCCTACGGCGACCAGCGACACCTGGAGATCGCGCGGGCCCTTGCCACCGCCCCCTCGCTGTTGCTGCTGGACGAGCCCGCGGCCGGCATGAATCCCGCCGAGACCGCCGAGCTCACCACGCTGATCAGCTGGATCCGTGAGAACTTTGACCTGACGATCCTGCTCATCGAACACGACATGAGCCTGGTGATGACCATCTGCGAGCGTATCTACGTGCTCGACCACGGCATCGTGATCGCCTCGGGAACCCCCGATGAGGTGCAGCACGATCCACAGGTGATCGAGGCATACCTGGGCCAGGAGGCCAGCGATGTTTGAGATCCATGACCTCCAGGTCAACTTCGGCGGAATCCAGGCGCTCAAGGGCATCTCGCTGAGTGTCGAGGACGGCCAGATCGTCACCCTGATCGGTGCCAATGGGGCGGGCAAGACCACGACCCTGCGCACTGCATCGGGCCTGGAGCGCCCCAGTGGCGGCACGATCACCCTGGCCGGCCAGGACATCACCAGGGCTTCCGCACGCGAACGCGTCAAGCAGGGACTCGTCCAGGTTCCCGAGGGGCGTCGCGTCTTCCCCAAGATGTCGGTGCTGGAGAACCTCGAACTGGGCGCCTTCCTGCGCAAGGATCGGGCGGGGATCACCCGGGACCTGCGCGATGTCTACGAACGGTTCCCCGTGCTGGCTGATCGGCTCAAGCAACAGGCCGGCACCCTGTCGGGCGGCGAGCAACAGATGCTGGCCATGGGACGCGCCCTGATGAGCCGCCCGAAGATGCTGCTCCTCGATGAACCGTCAATGGGCCTGGCCCCCTTGTTCGTGCAGGAAATCTTCGACATCATCAAGGCGATCAACGAAGCCGGCACCACCGTCCTGCTGGTGGAGCAGAATGCAAATATGGCCCTTCAGATCGCCGATCACGCATATGTGATGGAGACTGGCAGAATCGTCCTGTCCGGCACCGCAGCCGAGCTGTCTGCCAGCGACGAGATCAAGCGCGCCTACCTGGGAGGCTGAGATGTTCATCCGAGACCACATGACGGCGAATCCCTTCACCGTCACCCCCGACGACACCGTTCCCAAGGCCGTCGAGGTCATGAAGCTCAACCATGTGCGCCACCTGCCGGTGCTGCGCGACGGCAAGGTGGTCGGGGTGATCGCAAACTCCGACATCGCCAAGGCCTCACCGTCCCAGGCCACCAGCTTCAGTATCGGCGAGATCACCTACCTCTTCAGCAAGCTGAAGGTCGGCAAGGTCATGAGCCGCGACGTCTACACCATCGCGGCCGATGCCCTCCTCGAACAGGCCGCCGTGCTCATGCGCGACCACAAGATCGAGATGGTCCCGGTGATGGAGGGCGACAAGCTGGTCGGGGTGATCACCGAGAGCGACATCCTCGATTCCTTCGTCGACATCATGGGAATGCGGATGCGTGGCACGCGACTGGTCCTCGAGGCGACCGATGCGCCGGGTCAGCTGTCGAGGATCACCGGCCTGGTGGCCGACCACGGCATGAATATCACCCACCTGGCGGTGTACCCGGGCTCTGGCACCAGCCAGATCGTCCTGGGGGTGAACAGCCTGAACACCGCCGACCTGGAAACCCAATTGGTCGGGCTGGGCTATCGAGTGATCGCGCGGCTGCGCAACGAGCCGGGCAAGGACTGAGCAGACAGCCTTCCGGCGTCGGCCACCGGCCTCACCGGTCGTCGGTGACCGTGTGGTGACGGCTGGCAGGGCCCGTGCGCCATGACGCGACGCTGGAGACGCCCGCAGCCTTCGCAGCACTCACGGCACGGGGCACGTGGGTCTCCTGCTGGGCCAGGGTGGACACGTCGATGACCATCGGTAGGTTCACCCCGGTCACCACATCGCTGTCCAGGTGACGGCTGCACCAGCGCACGGCCGCGTTGTAGGGGCTGCCACCCAGCAGGTCGACCAGGAAGATCACGCCCGCGGCGTCCTTGGTCGCATCCTGGACCGAACGATAGAGGGCGTGGACGTCGCCTTCGGGGTCGAAATCAATCGCCACCACATCAGGATTCGAGCCCAGGATCATCGCGGTGGACTTCACCAAGGCGCTTGCAAGGTTCCCGTGGGCAGCCACGACGACACGAATCACGAAAGTTCCTCCTTGAACCGACCGGCTCATGGTACCGCTAACATGCCCCGATCCCGGAGCGGACGAGGCGGGGGAGGCCGCCACGGGAGAACTCCCAATCCCCGCAGGCCGGCGAGCACGAACCACCACCCATTGTTCGGAACCTTCGTGATTCGGGACCTTCGTGCCGCAGACTGCCCGGGAGTGCCGGGCACGTGGGCACGCATCAAATCCCGGGCGGTAGTTCTTCCTCGGTCGGCGGCCGGGACGAGCCCCGCGGCATCCACCGCGAAGGCAGAAGCGGGCTCCATGCACGAGGTGACACATGCGCGATGAAAGGGGGTGGACGATGATCAGGAAGACCGGTGACGTTTGACCGATAATGTACATTATGTCAGAACGGGGAAATTTGGGCCCGTCACGCTCGCAGCGCCTGCCTCCCCCGGGATCGGCTCCACGAGGAGTGGCCGGCCTGCCGGGATAGCCTGAGATCATGACGACGGATGGATTGCTGCGCACGGCTTCGGTCGACGAACTGACCGCACGTCAGCAGATGCTCAGGGCCAGGGCGGCACGTTCCGGGGTTGATGCGGTGGTGATCAGCACCGGTGCCGACATGCGCTATCTGCTGGGCCGGAGCCAGGGTTCCCACGAACGACTCACCGCCCTCGTGGTGCCCACCAAGGGGTCGGCCTTCCTGATCGTGCCCGAGCTGGAGAGGCCCGGGTGGGAGGGATCATCGGCCGAGTCCATGGGGCTCGAGATGTCCACCTGGCCCGATGGCGACAGCCCCTACCGGCTCCTTGCCGCACGCCTGGGCCCGATCGCGGAGTTGGCCGTGGACGATGTGATGCCCGTCCGGCATGCCCACGAGATCCGGACGGCCGTCGATTGCCGGGTGGAACCTGCCGGCGAACTGATCGGGGGCATGCGCGTGGTGAAGACCGACGAGGAGATCACGGCGCTGACCGCGGTCGCCGCCGCCATCGACCGGGTGCACCGCCGTGTCCATGAGTGGTTGCGGCCGGGGCGGACCGAACGGCAGGTCGGTGCTGACATCGCCGCGGCGATCGTCGCGGAGGGCCATCAGCGCCCTGATTTCGTGATTGTCGGGTCCGGCCCCAACGGGGCAAGTCCACACCTGGAACAAACCGACCGCGTGATCGGTGCCGGCGACCCGGTCGTGGTCGATATCGGAGGCCCCGCCCCCAGCGGCTACTTCAGTGATTCCACGCGCACCTACTGCGTTGGCTCCCCCGGCGATCCCGAGTTCGCCACGGTGCACGACATCGTCCGAACGGCCCAGCAGAAGGCCTTTGAGACGGCGCGGGCGGGTGTGAGTGCCGCGGCGGTTGATCAGGCGGCCCGAACCGTGATCGAGCAGGCTGGGTATGGACCATATTTCATCACCCGCACGGGGCACGGCATCGGACTGGAGGTGCACGAGGAGCCCTACATCGTCCGTGGCGATGACCGGCTGCTCTCCCCCGGCATGGCCTTCTCCATCGAGCCGGGCATCTACCTGCCCGGACGCTTCGGGGTACGCATCGAGGACATCGTGCTCATTGGTGCCGACGGCTCCCCCGTCCGCCTCAACCACTCGCCCACCAGGTGGGAGTTGCCCTGAGCATCACATGATGCGCCCTCGGGTGCGGCTCAGCTGAGGCCGGTGCGCGGGTACAGCCACTCGAGGCCGGCCCCCAGTCCCCCACGCACGGCGGGCATCAGGTGGCCGGCGTTCTCCAGGGGATCGACCTTGACGGTCATGCCCGCTGCAGCGGCCTGCTGGGCCAATTCCTGCAGGCTGGGGCCGAAATAGTGGTCGTCGGTGCCATATGAGAAGAATGCCCAGGTATCGGGGTAATGATTCTTTGCGAGGATCGTGGATGGCTTCACCGCATCATAGGCACCCTGATCTCCATGGAACACATTCGCCAGCACATCTGGGGCGTGGTCAAATCCGGGATACGCCTCCCCCGAGACACTCATCACATTTCCCCACAGGTCCGGATGCTTTGCCCCGAAACTCACCGCGCACTGCCCCCCCTGTGAATATCCACCAACCGTCCAGTCCTGACGGTCGGTCGACACATTGAGGTTCTCGCGGACCCAATTCGCCACATCTGTATTGATATAGGTCTCAACATTCCCGAATTTCTGCGTGTCGAGGCACAGGGTGTCCACATTGGGATTCCCCAACTGATCCACGAACACGACAATCGGGGACAATCCGTTGTGGGCGGCGGCAATGCCGTCCAGCTGGTCCTTGAACAGCGGGGCGTCGGGAGTCCCTGGCTGACCCATCATGAACACCACCACGGGCAGCTTCGGCGCATTCGCCACCAGCGCTGCGGGCGGCAGATAGATACTCGCCGAGCGGGGGTGGAATCCCGAGACCTTGCCGGGCAGGTACTGGTTACCGGCCTGGCCCTTGGCCGGCATGTCCGCCGGTGCCACCCAGTGCGCACCGTCGAAGTCCTCGTGATGCGACGGACTCGACGTCGGCTGTGACGGAAGGGTGATCGGATTCGCCGGCACCCGACCGAGCAACGCACCCAGCGTGGTGTTGATCTGGTAGGCCTTGTTGACGGCCAGCACGGTGGCCCCCAACAGCACCACGGCTGCCAGGACGGCCGCCACCTTGCGACGCCAGGTCGACCACCGGAAATTTGCGACCACAAGGCCGAGGCCGATGAAGAAGGCCACCACCCAGATCCGTCCCAGCATGGGCATCGGCCCCAGGGTCAGGTTGAGAACCTTCTCGCCCAGGAACCAGGCGATCACGCCGACCACGGCTCCGACGCCGGCGCAGATCGCCACCGTCCTGGTCCAACCACGGTGTCGCCTGATCACCAGCCAGGCCACCACGAGCGCCGCAATGACCGCAGCGGGAATGAGTTCCTTGGGACCGACGATATTGCGCGCCATCAACCAATTGACAAAACTGCGCCACGTTCGCGACAACTGCGTCATGTATCTGATCCATTCTCGTCGGTTGATCCACGCCGACCCCGGAAGTACTTGATGATCCGGCTGATTCGAACTGTCGGTTCCGTGGTCACATACGCGGTCGTCAGCGCACGACCGATCTTCGGAAGATCAGTGGGGTCCTGGTACACCAGGTAGAGCGGATGGAACTCCGGTCCGAATTTCGCCTTGAAATGGTGCAGCGAGGTGAATCCATAATATCTTTCAAGCAGCCCCGAGACACTTCCGAGTCCCTGGTACAGGGTCCCTGAGACGGCATCGGTGACCGGTGGCTGATCGCGTGGCTCCATCGCCAGCGGCGAGCCCGACAGGCTCACCACCTCGAATCCCTCATCCTGGAACTGCAGGATCGCCTTCGAGATGAGCAACTCGATGGTGGAGTGGAAGACCCCGGTGGCCCCCTCGCGGCGTCGCATCACGTCGAGGAGCCAGCCGATGACCTTTTCGTCACGGTAGAGCGGCAACCAGGAGGCAACCCCATGGACATGTCCGCTCTCGTCGACGGCCAGCTCACAGCGGACCTCCGGATCCTCCATCTCGGCGAACCCGCCCAGGGTGAACCCGAGGGGCGGGAGGGTCTGTTGGCGTTGCCAGCCCTCGACCACTTCACGGATCTCGCGGCGCCGTTCCGGGGAGCACTGCGCCAGCCTGGTCCACACGATGCTGATGTCCTCGCGCTTTGCGCGATTCATGGCGGTGCGCAGGTCCTGGAAGCGCTTCCCCTTGAAGGCCACCTCACCCAACTCGATGCGTGATTCCTCGGCGATCTGGAGTGCCCGCCATCCGAAGCCACGCGCCTGGCGGGCGAAGTCGGCACCGACCGAATAGAAGCAGTAGGTCAGCCCACCCTCGTCCGACCGTCGGGCGAAGCTCAGGGCGGTGGCCATCGGGTCCTGACCGATCGGCTCCCCCAGGGTCACTGCCACTCCGTGGGCAAGGCGGTAGCCCACCACGCCCTCGAGCGCGGGGTCATACCAGTGGCGCACTCCGGTCCACTGGGTCATCCAGGCGAAGATGCCACCTCCGTAGCGGGTGATCAGCCCCCGCAGCCGCTTCGCATCGGCCCCGGCCAGCTCCCGCGGGTCCACCTGCATGTTGCGCGCCATGAGCACCAGTGCCACGAACATCACCAGCGGCCCCGTCAGATAGGCCAGGCTCTGCGTGGCGGTGCTGGCGGGCGACAGCGTTGACCCCAGCGACAGGAGCACTTCCAATCCGAACACCCGGGTGACCACATCGTGCAGCAGGGCCACGACGGAGGCCTGCGGGGACCATTGCGCAGCCAGCAACATGCCAACGACCACATAGACGATCGTGGCGACGCCGAACAGCGCGACGTAGCGCACGAGCTGGCCCACTGCGACCCGCCGGGGCAGGCGCACCGGGAACAGCCGCACCGTGAGGAGCAACAGGACGACCACGCCGACGGGGATCGCAGCCGGTAGGAAGGCCATGACCATGCGGACGAAGAAGATGAAGCCCGTGCTCGCGTGGGTCTGGCGCCATGCCAGCTCCGCCTTGGCCCGGACCACCGTGGCCGTCACGGTCGTGGCCGCCATGGCCGCCTCCACCAGGAGCGCGCAGAACCAGGCGGACCGGCGGGCCCGTACGAGTCCCAGGCAGAGCACCAGCATGATGACGGCGGGCAACACGCTCATGAGCAGGACGGGCCAGCCGAGGTTCTGGTGAAGGTGGGCCAGGGTGCAGGCATGTGAGCTGGCCAGTCGGCAGATCGCATGTGCCTCGCGTGACTCGAATTGCCCGGTTCGGACGTAGCCGGCGATCTCCTCCAACGGGCCGGCAGCACGCGTCGACCATGCGGCCAGAAGGGGCCCCAGTGACGCACAGGCGATCACCAGGGACACCAGGACGCGGCGCTCACGAAAGCGCGGCCACAGGTCGAAGCGTTCTGCGCCGCGCCACCAGAAGGCGCCGATGACCAGGCCGGCGACCATCGATCCGAGGGTCATGGCAGCGAAGGTCGAGGCGTCGTAGAAGCCCAGGGTGAGGGTGATCGCCAGACCGATCCATCGCGTGCGGACACGCCACAGGTGGTTGAACCCCCCCGACGCCGCCATGGCAACGCCCAGGAGCGCGGGAATGGCCCCATTGGACCAGCCATTGACCAACGCGTCTGACCAGCGCGGCCACTGGGATGCGATCAGCGATGCGAAGCCCAGGGTGAGCCCGGTCGCGACGACATGGCAGCACACCAGGGCGGCCACGAACCGCCACGCACCGAGCCGGCGTTCGATATAGGGAAACACCGAGACCATCAGCACCAGCAGCGCAACGGTCGCACCGATCGAGCCGGGGTCCACCAGCATGACCAGCCCACGCGCCACATTCGAGGCTCCGCCGATGTGGGCGGTTCCCCCGCCGGTGCGCACCCAGTGCCTGAGCCACTCCCCTGCCGGGGACAACTGCCATGCGATGGTCGCCACGCCGAGCACGGCGAGCACCATGCACACGGGCGCATGGATCAGTCGCCTCCACAAGCCCCGTGCAATGCTCCGGACGCCGGTCTCAGCGTGCGGGGTTCGTTGGCTCACGACAACCGATAATAGTCAGGCCCTTCCCGCCCAACGGCGGCGGCACCGTCCGGGCGACGACGGTTCGCGCCGGTCACACTGTGATCGGCGGGGGCGTCACGGGCCGGGCGCCGACGCGCCGCTACTGGAGGGCCTTGAGGATCAGCTCCCGCACGCGGGCGGCGTCAGCCTGTCCGTGCATCTGCTTCATCACGGCACCGATGAGGGCTCCGGCGGCCTGGACCTTCCCGCCACGGATCTTGTCCGCCACGCCCGGGTTGGCCGCAATGGCCTCGTCCACGGCGCGCGAGAGCGTGTCGTCATCGGAGACGACCTCCAGTCCGCGGGCCTTGACGATCTCGGCGGGTTCGCCCTCCCCCGCGAGCACGGCCTCGATGACCTGTCGGGCCATCTTGTCGGTGAGCTTGCCCGAGTCCACCAGTTTCCCGACCTGCGCCACCTGGACGGGGCTGATGGGCAATTCGGCCAGTTCGACCTCGGTCTCATTGGCCCGTCGCGACAGCTCTCCCAGCCACCACTTGCGTGCCGCAGCCTGATCGGCCCCGGCCACCACGGTGGCCTCGATCAGTGCCAGGGCACCCTCGTTCCCCTCGATGTCGCGCATCTCGAGGTCGGTCAATCCCCATTCCTTCTGCAGCCGCGCGGCCTTCACCGCGGGAAGCTCCGGCAGGGTCTTGCGCAGTTCGTCCACCCATTGCGCACTTGCCTCGACGGGCACGAGGTCTGGATCCGGTAGATAGCGGTAGTCCTCGGCTTCCTCCTTCGAACGTCCCGCGGTGGTGAAGCCCCCGGACTCATTCCACATCCGGGTCTCCTGCTTGACGCGTCCTCCGTCGGCCAGCACGGCTCCCTGCCGACAGATCTCGTAGCGCAGGGCCGCCTCGACGCTGCGCAGGGAGTTCACGTTCTTGGTCTCGGTTCGGGTGCCCAGTTCGGTCGATCCCTTGGGCATGAGCGACACATTGGCGTCGCAGCGCAACTGGCCCTGTTCCATGCGTCCCGCACTCACGTCGAGGGCACGCACCATGTCGCGCAGATAGCTCATATATGCCCGCGCCACCTCCGGGCCACGAGTGCCCGTGCCGTAGACCGGCTTCGTGACGATCTCAATGAGCGGAACGCCCGCACGGTTGTAGTCCATCAGGGAGTAGTCCGATCCCTGGATGCGCCCGGTGGCGCCACCGACATGCAGGGACTTCCCGGCGTCCTCCTCCATGTGGGCGCGCTCGATCGGCACCGTGTACTGCGTGCCTTCGACGTCCAGTCGGACCTCGCCCTCATAGGCAATGGGCTCGTCGTACTGGCTGATCTGGTAGTTCTTCGGCATGTCCGGGTAGAAATAGTGCTTGCGGGCGAACCGGCACCAGCTTGCGATGGAACAGCCCAGCGACAGGCCGATCCTGATGGCCGACTCAACTGCCTTGCCATTGACCACCGGCAGCGCACCGGGCAGACCCAAGCACACCGGGCAGGTATGGGTATTCGGTTCGGCGCCGAACTTCGTGGAGCAGCCGCACCACATCTTCGATTCGGTGTTGAGCTCGACATGCACCTCGAGGCCCAGCACCACGTCGAAGCGCGCCATGACCTCGTCGTAGTCCATCAACCTGTCATCGCTGTATTGCACGCTCACTTCGCGTCCTTCCCCATGCTCACCAGTGAGCCGGGCAGCGCTGCCGCCCGGTCGGACAATGCCGCGTCGTATCCCGGACCGACAAGGCGCTCGAGCGCGGCACCCACCCGGTAGACCTGATCATCGCCCAGGGCCGGCGCCATCACTTGGAATCCCACCGGCAGACCGTCGTCGGGTGACGCGCCACAGGGGAAGGAGCCGGCAGCGATGCCTGCCAGGTTGCTGGGAATCGTGCACAGGTCACCCATGTACATGGCCAGCGGATCGTCAACCTTCTCGCCGAGCTTGAACGCCGTCGTGGGAGCGACCGGGGACACCAGCGCATCGACCCGGTCAAAGGCGGCCGCAAAATCGCGGGCAATGAGGGTACGCATCTTCTGGGCGGAGCCGTAGTAGGCGTCGTAGTACCCGGCGGACAGGGCATAGGTGCCCAGGATGATCCGACGCTTCACCTCCGCGCCGAATCCCTGACCGCGACTGAGCCGCATCACCTGCTCAACGGAGTGATGGCCGTCGTCGCCCACCCGCAGCCCGTAGCGCATTGCGTCGTAGCGGGCGAGGTTGCTGGACAGCTCACTGGGCATGATCAGGTAGTAGGTGGCCAGCGCTTGTTCGAACCTCGGGCAGCTGACCTCGATCACCTCGGCGCCGGCCGCCTCGAGCTGGGCCACCGCCTCACCGAAGCGCGCCTCGACGCCGGGCGCATAGCCCTCACCACCGAGCTCACGCACCACGCCGATGCGCATTCCGGTCACGTCGGCGCGTTCCGCGGCCTGGCGGACGGGCGGCACCGGACGATCAAGCGACGTTGAGTCCTGGGGGTCATAGCCGGCGATCACCTGGTGGAGGGCCGCCGCATCGGCGGCGTTGCGGGCACAGGGCCCACACTGATCAAGGCTCGAGGCCATGGCGATGATCCCGAATCTGCTGACACCGCCATAGGTGGGCTTGACACCCACCGTGCCGGTCATTGCTGCGGGCTGACGAATCGATCCGCCGGTGTCGGTGCCGATCGCCAGGGGCGCCTCGCATGCCGCCAGTGCGGCCGCCGAGCCACCACCGGAACCACCGGGTATCCGCTCGAGGTCCCACGGGTTGTGGGTGGGGCCATAACCGGAGGACTCGGTGGACGATCCGCTGGCGAATTCATCCAGGTTGGTCTTCCCAAGGATCACCAGTCCGCCTGCCTGCAGGCGACGCACGACGGTGGCGTCATAGGGCGACATCCACCCCTCCAGGATGCGTGATGCGGCCGTCGTGGGAAGGCCCTGGTAACACAGGAGGTCCTTCACGGCGACCGGCACGCCCGCCAGCGGCGAGAGGCGCTCGCCGGCAGCGATCTGTGCGTCGACCTCGCCGGCACGGCGCAGGGCCAGATCACGATCGACGGCCAGGAAGGCGTGGACCGCGGGCTCGACAGCATCGATCTGGTCAAGGAAGGCCCCGGTGACTTCGGTGCTGGACTGTTCGCGGGCGGCGATCCGCCGACCGAGTTCCAGCGCCGGGGTGGTCAGGATGTCGTTGGTCACTGTGGCCTCACTGCTCATCGGAGTCATCAAGGATGCGAGGCACCCGGAAGCGTTGGTCCTGCTCGGCGGGCGCGCTGCGCAACATCTCGCCGGCGGGCCACGAGAGCTTCATCGCATCGGACCGGAAGGCGTTGGTGATCGGTACGGCATGTGATGTCGGGGGGATGTCCTCGTCGGCCACTTCGGCGACGCCGGCCACGGCGTTCAGGATGACGTCCAGCTGGGGTGCGAGTTCGGCCAACTCGTCGTCGGTCAATTCGATGCGCGCCAGGTCGGCCAACCGGCTGACGTCATGCGGCGTGAGAGCCACGTTCGTTACTCCTTCATGTGTCGATGCCGCGGCGCTGGCCGCAGGGGTGAGCGTTACGACTCCCCCGCCGAGGGAGGATGACCACCTCGGTGACGTGGCCATCCTAACGACAACCGGGTGCTGGGCGACGGCGCCTCCAGCGCATGCGGCGGACGCCGGCGAAACAAGACATTAACGCGGACGGGGTTCCAACCGGAGGATGATTTGAGACAATTGGGTCGTGTTGTTGCTGCGCGTAGAACTGCCCGGTCGACCCGGCGCCCTGGGTCAGGTTGCCACCGCCATGGGCGGTGTCGGCGCTGACATCAGCGCCATCGAGATCGTGGAGCGCCGTTCGGATGGTCACGTGATCGACGATTTCATCCTGGCCATGCCTCCGGGATCGCTCGCCGAGACGATCATCAATGCCTGTGCCGAGATGCCCGACGTGAAGGTGCTCTGGTTGTCGCGCTATCCCGACCAATGGAACCTCGAAAGCGACATCGAGGTGATCAACCGGATGTCGAAGCAGCGGGCCCGCGCAGCGGAGATCCTGACCGAGGACGCACCCACGGTCTTCCGTTGCGAATGGGCGAGTCTGGTCGACCGCAAGGGACTCAAGGTGTTGCACGCCACCGAGCGGGCGCCCGAGTTCACAGCCGACCAATTGCGCGAGCTCGGTGACTTGGCAAAGGCGGGTCGCCACGCAATGGGCGAGGACTGGATGCCCGACTGGGGCGATGTGGCGGTCGCGGCGGCGCCGGTTGATGAGGATCGCACACTGCTGGTCGGCCGTCAGGGCGGGCCCGAGTTCCTGGATTCAGAGTTGTTCCGCCTCGAGCACTTGGCGTCGGTCGCCCGAGCCTGACGCCGTCAGCCGCCGAGAATTCAGTAGCCGAGAAGTTTGTAGAACACGTACATCAGGACCCCGATGGCGGTGGTGGCCGCCACCAGCGCGATACTCACCCATATCCGCAACCTCTTCTTCTGGGCCGTCGTGGGCACTTGGTCAGGTCCCCACTCGCCGATGCTTGGACGCGCCCGCACCGGGGCACCGCCGGTCAGGTCGAGATCAGAGGAGAACCTGCGCATAAAGGTGATCCTAACCACCGTCCCTGAGCGCGCGGCATCCGCGCCGTATGGCGCAAGCACGCCGTGGGTCAGCCGCGGGCAACAGCGGCCAGGTCGGCCAGCGCGCGGAAGGCATCGACCGGGTCGGCGGACGCCAGGCCGCACGCGGGTGTGATCGCCAGGCGCCTGTCCGCGGGACCGCCGGGGTCGGCCTCCAGCTTCCTACGGCACTCGTCGAGTGCTCCCCTGATCGCATCAACTCCGAACCCGGGGGTGGATGTGGACAACAGGCCGAGCCACAGCGCGTGGTCCATGCCGGGCCCCGGTTCTGCGGAGAACCATTGTGCCAACGCGTCCCATGAGCCAGCGTCCAGGCGTTGGGTGTCGATGCTCAGTGCGTCCGGAACCGCGGCCGCCAGTTCCGTCAGGGGTGGGCGGTCAGCGCAGCAGTGAATCACCACGATGTCCTCGGCCGCCCCACGCGTGGCGTCAACGCAGGCACCCAAGGATTCCTGTACCTCCTGGGCCTCAACCGCCGGCAGGCGGCGACGGCCCGACTCGTCAGGGATCGCCCCGGCCAGCACGGCCGGCAACGCCGGCTCATCGATCTGCACCGCCAGGGGACGATCCAGCTGACTGCGAGTATGGGCGATGCGGTCCACGGCCCCCGCCAGCCACGCCTGGGCCAGGTCCCGACGCGCGCCGGCGTCACCCACGGCACGTCCGCCACGGACGAGGTCGAGACTGGCCAGCAGCGTCCAGGGACCGGCCATCGTGAGCGTAAGGGTCCCCTGCCAGTCCTCGATCACCTCAGCGGTCATGGTCACGTCGTCGTTGAACAGGGCGGCGGCCCTTCTGCCAACAAGGGAAGGTCCCGGGGCGAGGCGCCACCCCGAGGGTCGCCGATCGAACGGCATATCGGGCAATATGGCGGCCGTGCGGGCAATCATCGAGGCCTGCGGGCCCCGGTCGGGCAGCTCGACGATGGGAGCCCTGTCGGGCAGTTCCCCGAGGACTGCGTGCGCGGTGGCGCGCAGGTCCGTGCCGGCGAACGAGCCCAGGGCGGTGGCGATCATGGCTTGATCCTCGCATGTGAGGGGGAGGTCCCGTCCCCCGTGGCCCTATTCGTGCTCAGGGACCATGGATGGGCCGGGGGCATGACTGGCAACGATCTCGGCAGCGCCGCGCACCCGATCAGCGTCATAGAAGACGATGAACTGTCCGGGTGCAACCCCGGAGACGGGCTCAGCGAAGTGCACGCGCAGTTGCCCGTCCGCCTCCTCGAGGCGCGCCGGCACCGCCCGTCCATGTGCCCGGAACTGCACGAGTCCCCGCCAGTGCGGGCCGAGTGGCATGCCGGTGTCGGACAGGTCTTCGACATCCACCTGACCCACCAACAGCTCGCGACCCTGGCCGACGTGCACCGTGTTGGTCGCGGCGTCCAGGGCGGTGACATAGCGAGGCTTGCCATCGTCTGCGGGTCGACGCAGGCCGAGTCCCTTGCGCTGCCCCACGGTGAAGTGCTGGATTCCGTGGTGCGTGCCGAGCACCGTCCCCCGGGCGTCGACGATGTCTCCCTGCCGGTCCGCCAGCCGGTCAGCGAGGAACTCGGCAGCTCCTCCCTGGGTGACAAAGCAAATATCGGTGGAGTCCGGCTTGTGGGCCACGGGAAGGCCCCTGCGCTCGGCCTCCTCGCGCACCTCGTCTTTGGTGGTCACGGTTCCGAGCGGGAACAGGCAGTGGCGAAGGTCGTCCTGGCTGAGTACGCCCAGCACATAGGACTGATCCTTGCGGGTGTTCGCAGCCCGGTGCAGCCCGATGCTGCCGTCCGGGGCGGGCTCGAGACGGGCGTAGTGGCCAGTGGCGACCGCGTCGAAGCCCTCCGCGATCCCGCGACTCAGCAATCCCCTGAACTTGACCTCCCGGTTGCACCGCAGGCAGGGGTTGGGGGTGCGTCCGGCCGCATAGGAAGTCGTGAAATAGTCCAGGACACGGTCTTCGAAACGATCCCTCAGATCCCACACCACCAACCGGATACCCACGGCGTCAGCGACGGCCCGGGCATCGCGCGTCTCGGGGACCGAGCCGGCACCAAGCAGCAGGTGGACCCCCATGGCCTCATGCCCGGCCTCCACCACACGGGCCGCGGTGACTGCGGAATCCACTCCCCCCGACAGGGCAACTGCTACGCGCACGTACGCTCTCCTCTTCGCTTGGATGACGGCCCCGCAGGTGATGGGCTCCTTGACTCGTCGGTGCGAAGCACCTCCGCAGCCGGGCAACAAGCCGGACACTACGGAAGACGTCGCTCAGCCCATGGTCGCCGGGTAGTCGATAAACTGAATTCTAGGCGTGGGCCGCTCCCGTGGCACCACGCCGCGTTGCCGTGAAGACCGTGACGCACCTGAAGCACACGCCACCAACCGGGTGGCGCGTAGGAAGTACACCTGGATGACTGAGATCAACCGTTCCGATGCCGCACACGTGCTGGGAGCCCATCTGTCGGCAGATGGCTGCCATTTCGGGCTGTGGGCACCCCGAGCCGAGAGAGTTGAGCTCGCGCTGGTTGATGGCGATGGCTCCACCCAACGCAATGTCGACATGACCCCGGACGGAGGTGCCTGGTCGGTCTTCGTGCCCGATGTGGTGGCAGGCCAACGTTATGGCTTCCGCGTACATGCCCAGTGGGACCCGGATCAGGGGCTGCGAGCCAATCCCGCCAAGCTCCTCGTCGACCCCTATGCCCGTGCGATCACGGCGGGCGTCGACTACTCCGGGCCCATTTTCGATCACGTTCCCGGCTCGTACTTCGAACCCGATACCCGCGATTCGGCCGGCTCCGTTCCGTTGTCCGTGGTGGTCGCCGACAGTCCGGCCCCCGAGCCGATTGCCGAACGGCGTCCGCTTGAGGAGTGCGTGATCTACGAGACGCATGTCAAGGGACTCACCCAGCTGCATCCCACGGTTCCCGAGCACCTGCGGGGACGGTTCGCTGGCGTGGCCTATCCGGCCGTCACCGAGCATCTCAAGAGCCTGGGTGTCAACGCGGTGGAATTCCTGCCGGTGCACCACTTCATCTCCGAGCCATTCGTCATGGGCCGGGGATTGTCGAACTACTGGGGATACAACTCACTGGGATTCTTTGCCCCGCACGCCGCCTACTGTTCGGTCGGCACCGAGGGCGATCAGGTTGCCGAGTTCAAGGAAATGGTCACCGCGCTGCATCGTGCCGGTATCGAGGTCATCCTCGACGTCGTGTACAACCACACCTGCGAGGGCAACCATGAGGGTCCCACATTGAGCTTCCGGGGGATCGATCACCGCGGCTACTACCGCCTCACCGATGACCTGCGCAATGACTACGACATCACCGGCACCGGAAATTCGGTCAATACCGCGCACGCAGACGTCCTGGCGATGGTCGTCGATTCGATGCGCTATTGGGTGCAGGAGATGGGCGTTGACGGATTCCGCTTCGATCTGGCCACAGAGCTGATCCGCGACGGCGAACACCACGTTGACCAGAACCATGACTTCAAGAAGCTCATTGCCCAGGATCCGGCATTCAAGGGCGTGAAGATGATCGCCGAGCCGTGGGACCTGGGCCCCTATGGCTATCAGGTCGGGAACTGGGGACCGGGGTGGAGCGAGTGGAATGATCGCTTCCGCGGATATATGCGCGACTACTGGCGCGGTCAGGTTGATGGCGTTGACGAGCTCGCAACCCGCCTGAGCGGCTCCGCCGACCTGTTCGACCATGATGATCGACCGCCTTCCAGCTCGATCAACTTCTTTGATGCCCATGACGGCTTTCCGCTGCGCGACCTGGTCACGTACAACGAAAAGCACAATGAGGCCAACGGTGAGGACAACCGCGACGGCTCCGACGACAACCGCTCGTGGAACTGTGGCGTTGAGGGGGAAACCGCGGACGAGGTGATCAACGCCCTGCGCCATCGTCAGATCCGGAACATGGTCGCCACGCTGATGCTTTCTGACGGCGTTCCCATGTATTGCGCTGGCGACGAGATGGGGCGTACCCAACAGGGCAACAACAACGCATATTGCCAGGACGGCCCGATCAATTGGTTGCGGTGGGACCAGATGGAGGAATGGGGCGACGTGCTCGACACGGTGCGCACCTTCACCGATCTGCGCATGTCCACTCCCCTGCTCCACGCCAATGATTACCGTTACCGCACAGAGGTCACCGACCCCGCCGGTGCCGGTCTCGGTCGCTACGAGCTTGCCTGGATGAACGGCTCCAGTGGCGAGATGGGCGAGGCCGATTGGCATGACGGCTCCCGACGCCTGCTCGGGATGTACGTCTCGGACGCCTCCTCCGTGGCATATCTCAGCTGGTTCTACTCCGGCGATCAGCCCATCCAGGTGCAGATGCCACCCGCGCCCTGGGGAGAGAGCTTCCACATCGTGGCGTCGACCTGCGAAGACGGCGAGGTGCCCGATGCCGACCTGGCTCCCGGCGATTCGTTCACGATGCCGCCCCGAACCGTGGTGACGATGCGCGTCGCCGTGATGACCACGGCGCCGGTTCCCGACGATCAGCCAGTCACCGATCAGGAGATCGCTACCGGGGATCCGCATATCCCGGACACACCGGAGGCCGCGGCCCACACCAGCTAGTTTCCGCGGCCCAATCCCCCCGGGCCGACCCCGTGCAAGCACTTCGGACACGCCAACCACCGCGTTGTGGATAACTATTTTTCTCCGGTGGAAGTTTGGTGTGACTAGGCGGATTGCCCGCATGCCGAGTCGCGTGTTGCTTTGTGGTGGCGTTTTGGGGTGTTTTGCGTGCCATGATGTTCGCGAACTGCTCGTCGATCATGGGAGCTCGATGCGGATGTCCAGCCGATCAATGCGTGCCGGGGCCATTGCCCTGGCAGCGGTGATGATGTCGTCGATGGTGGCCTGTAGTGGCCCCTCGGCCTCGGAGAAGGCCTCCGCCTCGTTCCACAACTCGGTGAGTGCCGCACGGGACGCCCTGTTCGAAGAGGCCAAGGCCACCAACCAAGGATTCTTCGACCTCGAGGAGTCATTACTTCTCCAGGGTGGTACACAGACCCCGCCCCCCGATATGTCCAGGTTTGTGATGGGTGAATTCGCCGACGACGTATCTGAGCACAACGCGATCGTCCAACGGGAGGCGCTTGACCCCTGATCTTGGACACGCTGATTCCAGCACGGCGCTGGGGAAGCGAGAATTCAAGGGATGGCAAGGAAGAACTACACGGACGAGTTCCGGCAGCGGGCGGTGGACTTGTACGAGTCCACGCCCGGCGGGACGTTGAAGGGCATCGCAGCGGACCTGGGTATCTCCCGCGGCGCGCTGCGGGAGTGGGTCGAGAAGCATGGCTCGGGCACGACGACCGCCGACAGCATGTCGCCGCCCACGTCGGGTCGGTCAGAGTCCCAGGCAGCGCGGATCGCGCGGCTCGAGGCCGAGCTGGCCCAGTCGAGGGCGGAGAAGCTGAAGCTCGAGACGGAGCGGGACATCCTCCGTCAGGCGGCGAAGTATTTCGCCGGGGAGACGAACTGGTGAACCGCTTCCAGTTCGTCGAGGACCACAAGGACGCCTACGGCGTGAAGCGGTTGTGCGAGGTCATCGAGATCGCGAGGTCGTCGTTCTACGCCTGGCTCGCGGCGGCCCCGGGACGGGCGGCGAGAGCGGCCGAGGACGCGGCCCTCGCCGCGCGGATCCGGGTGCTGCAGGACCCCGCCCAGGGCGGCGACCGCGCCTACGGGGCACCGCGGATCACCGCCGACCTCAACGACGGCGTCACCGCTGCCGAGCGGGTGAACCACAAGCGGGTCGCCCGGGTGATGCGCGCGCATCAGCTCGCGGGGATCCGGCTACGCCGGCGGGTGAAGACCACGATCCCGGACCAGTCCGGACGCCGCTTCCCCGACCTGATCGGGAGGGATTTCTCCATCGGCGAGCCGAACCGCCGGTATGTCGGCGATATCACCTACCTTCCCATCGCCGACGGGTCGAACCTGTACCTCGCGACCTGCATCGACCTCGGCTCCCGGAAGCTCGCGGGTTGGCAGATCGCAGACCACATGCGCACCGAACTCGTCGAGGATGCACTCCGCGCCGCGGCCCGCGACCGCGGGACGCTGGCCGGCGCGATCTTCCACAGCGACCACGGCAGCGTCTACACCTCGAAGGCCTACGCAACCCTCTGCGAGCACCTGGGCGTGACCCAGTCCATGGGTGCGGTGGGCACGAGCGCCGACAACTCCCTTGCGGAGAGCGTCAACGCGACGCTCAAACGCGAGCTCCTCGAAGGCGCTTCAGCGTTCCCCGACCAGGCCACCGCCTACCGGGCCGTGTTCCGGTGGGCGAACCGCTACAACACCCGACGGCGCCACTCCGCGATCGGCCACATCAGCCCGAGCACCTACGAAGCCGCCTACGCGGCGACCGCGTCCGCTACCCTCACGGAAGCGGCATAACCCCGAACCGACACCGTGTCCACGATCGCGGGTCAAGGCCCGGAATCCCTGCGAACGCGACCCGGCACAAAGGCCGCTCTGATTGGACCCAGAATTTACACCGGGCCCGACAAGCCTGAGATGGCGGACGCACGAGAGCAGGCCTCAATCATCATCGAGAGCTGCACCGACAGCACTTCGAGTCCAATCGTTGATCGCAACAATCATGTCGTCGAGAACGGCGGCGGAATTGCGCATCATATCTTTTTCCTCAGGAAAGATGTTGACAACAACCTGAAGATATTTGTTTCCTGGACAGGAAAGGTCGAAACATGCCCAGTCACCGCATAGGAATTCGGACATTATTTGCCGCTCTTACCGCCGCGGGGCTTCTGATTCCCACAGCTGCTGCTGCGGATGGCAGGGGATTTGGCCGGACCACCGCATTTTCTGGTTCGGGGTCCACGATGCGCGTTGAGGCGTGGGCCGGTGGCACCACCGGAACCACCAACACCGCAGGCACCACCGCAACAGAATTCGACTCCACCGCATGGACCCGCTGGGCCCTGTCCCCCTGCAGCACCATCATGAACCCCGCCGCCAACACCGGAGCCCTGTTCACCCCCGAAACCAAGAAACAAGCCGCCACCCGCCAGGGCATCGACTGCACCACACCCAACACCACCACGATCGCCACCACCGCACACCACGCGATCGCCACCATGACCCTGCCCGACACCACCATCAAACTCGACCCCGACCCCACCACCAACCAATGGCACGCCGCCGCGGTGGGACAACAACTGTGGTTCACCCTCGACAACCCCGGCCCCCAACACACCACCACCACCAACACAGACATCACCATCACCCTGACCGCAACACCCGGCCCCGTCACCATCAACCCCGGCGGCCACACCACCCCCATCCACTGCACCACCGGACGCCCACGACCCGCCACCACCAACGGCAACCAACCCTCACCAGTCTGCGGCACCAGCTACCAACACCCCGGCCACTACACCATCACCGCCACCCGCACCTGGACCATCACCTGGACCGCCCAAGGACACACCGGCACCGAAACCATCACCCGCCCCGCCACCGCACCCACCCTCGACGTCATCGAACTCCACTCCCTCCTCGTCCCCAACAACTAACCCACACCCCCACCGCGCACCACCCCAACACCAGCGTTCGGGCAATTCCCCCCAACCCCCCACCCGAACCCACAACAAAGGCCGGGGACCGACCCCGCAATGCGGAACCGGCCCCCGGCCTTCGTTCAATCAATCAGTGAATCAGCGGTCCTGTTCGGCAACCGCAGCCGTGGCGACGGTGGCAAGACCGAGCTCAGCGGCATCGTGCAGCAAGGGGTGCTTGGGCACGACCCGCACGGTGTATCCGATCGAACCTGAGATGGCAGAGACCAGGTTGGCCCGGAAGAGCTGCCCCTGTTGGTCCACCTGATCGGTGGGCGCCAATTCGAAGATGCGCACATTGTGGATCTGGTCATCGGCGTCCACGTCGCCCGAAACAACCTGCACGCTGACGTCCGTGGGCTCCAGCGACCCGAGCTTCACCCATGCCGAGAACACATTGCGTGAACCCACGGCCACCGGGTTGGGAAGATCGCTTTCCACCCGGTCGATGGCCACGCCATCCCACGCCTGGCGCACCCGCTGCTTCCACGCGGCCAGATTGGCGGCCACATCGTTGTCCAGCAGCGCGCTGGCCGACTGGGCAGCCGGTGTGTACAGGTCGGTGACGTAGTCACGCACCATCCGGGTGGCGAGGATCTTGGGACCCAGTCCCTCCATCGTCTCGCGCATCATCGTGATCCACCCGGTCGGGAGTCCATTGGCGTCGCGGGCATAGAACTTCGGCACCACATCGCGCTCAATGATCTGGTAGAGCGACTCGGCCTCCATGCGGTCCCTCTCCTCCGGGGAGGCCGCATTGGTGGCCGAGGGAATGGCCCACCCGTACGCCGGGTCGTACCACTCGTCCCACCAGCCGTCGAGGATGGACAGGTTTGCGGCGCCGTTGAGCGCCGCCTTCATGCCGGAGGTGCCACACGCCTCCTGGGGGCGCAGTGGATTGTTCAGCCACACATCGCAGCCGGGGTACAGCGGGCGTGCCAACGAAATGTCGTAGTCAGGCAGGAACACCAGCTTTCCGCGGACCTCGGGGTCATCGGAGAACTGCACCATCTGCTGGATGAAGCCCTTGCCGATGTCATCGGCCGGATGTGCCTTGCCGGCGATGACGATCTGGACCGGGTGCTCCGGATCGTTGAGCAGCTTCTTGAGGCGCTCAGGCTGCTGGATCATCAGCGTCAAGCGCTTGTAGGAGGCGCCGCGGCGTGCAAAACCGATCGTCAGCACGTGGGGATTGAGTGCATTGCTGACCCACTCACTGCTCATGCCCCGGCTCTTGCAGCTGCGCACCAGGCGTTCCCTGGCCATCTTGATCATCTCGCCGCGCATCTGTCGCTTGAGTGACCACAAGGTGTTGTCGTCGACCCGGTCCAGGGCCGTGAGGTCCAGTCCGTCAACCACCGTCTCGGAGTCGCCGGTCTGTGCCTGCAGGAGCTCCAGCAGGTCGGGATGGATCCAGCTCTGGGCATGGACGCCGTTGGTGACCGACCCGATCGGCACCTCGCTGACATCGAAGTCGGGCCACAAGCCCTGGAACATCTCGCGGCTCACCTTGCCGTGCAGGCGCGACACGCCATTGGCGTGCTCACCCAGACGCAGACCCATCACGGCCATGTTGAAGCGGCTGGGGTCACCACCCTCATAGTCCTCAGCGCCCAGTGCCAGGACGCGATCGATGGGCAGGGGGGTGAAGTCACCGAACTCATTGGCGACCTGCTCGTTGCCGAAGCGGTCGATGCCGGCGGGCACTGGGGTATGGGTGGTGAAGACGTTCCCGGCGCGGGTCTTCTCCCACGCGGTATCAAAGTCATCACCCGAAGTCATGTACTCGCGGATCCGCTCGAGCCCGAGGAAACCGGCGTGGCCCTCGTTGCAGTGGTACACATCGGGATCGGGACGGCCCGTGACGCGGCAGAACGCACGAAGGGCCCGCACGCCGCCCACCCCGAGCAGGATCTCCTGGGCGAGGCGATGGTCGGCACTGCCGCCGTAGAGGCGATCCGTGATCGACCGTGCGGCCTCGTCATTGGCATCCACATTGGTGTCCATGAACAACAGTGGGACGCGTCCGACCTGGGCCACCCACAGCTGGGCAACGACGGGTCGGTGGTTGATGGTGAGCGTGATCGTGACGGGCTCGCCGTCCTCGCGCAGCATCTCAACGGGCAGCTCATTGGGGTCAAGCACCGGGTAGTGCTCCTGCTGCCAGCCGGCCGCGTTGAGGGACTGGCGGAAGTAGCCGTGGGTATAGAGCAGGCCGACGCCGATGATCGGCACCCCGAGGTCGGATGCCGACTTCAGGTGGTCACCGGCCAGTACGCCGAGTCCGCCGGAGTACTGGGGCAGCACGGAACTGACACCGAACTCCGCCGAGAAATAGCCGATCGCCTTGGGGGCCTCCGGGTGGCGGGAGACGAATCCCTGGTACCACCGATCCCCCGAGACGTAATCAGACAGGTCGGCGGCGGCAAGTTCCAGGTGGCGCAGATAACGGCGGTCGCCAGCCAGTGTGTCCAGGCGCTCGCGTGAAGCGCGGGACAGCAGCTTCTGGGGGTCATGGGATGTCTCTTCCCACAGGACCGGATCGATGGCCTCGAACAGGTCCTGGGTGTCCTGATGCCATGACCAGCGCAAATTGCGCGCTAGGACGGCCAAGGGCTTGAGGGACTCGGGTAGGACCGGCTGAACAATGAATCGTCGAATAGCTCGCACGTCCACAAGGCTAATGGGCACGCAAGCCGCGCGCCGATTCGCGCGAAGATGGACAGGACCCACCGCACGCTGCGGGCCAGCAATAATGGCCACGCCATTCGCGCCTGTCAGCCCCAGTTCGAGTCCGCCTTGGATAGCGTGGGGGCGTGGTCTCCAAGAAGAAGCGTCAGCGCAGTGCCCAGGCACGCGTCCGTTCACGGGTCACGGTGCAGGCGAGCGCTGACCCCAAGCCCACCGACGCCCAGGCCCGGCCCACCGAGGTGCCACCCCAGCCAGCGGCCTTGAGCGTGCCTCCCCCCATTCCCCCCGGATTCGGCAGGATCCCGGTACACAATGTGCAACCGGTCCTTGAAGGGGGCGACTACGCGGCGAAGGCCGTGGAGAACGGTGACCTCCCGGTGACCGCGAACATCTTCCGCGAGGGTCACGACGCCGTCGCGGCAGCAGTGGTCCTCACCGACCCCGCCGGAGCCACCCAGCGCTTTGAGATGGCCCAGATCGAGCCCATCGGCCTCGACATCTGGAAGGCATGGATCAGGGTGGGGCGTCCGGGCGACTACAGCTTCCACATCGAGGCCTACGACGACCGCTGGGGTACGTGGCGGCACAACGCGGGGATCAAGTTCTCGGTCGGGCAGGACATTGCACTGGTCTGCCTTGAGGGCCTCCAATTGCTTGATGAGGCGCGTGACGCCGCACGGGCCGCCGGCGACGATGCAGCGGTCACCCTGCTCGAGCAGGCAGCCTCCCAGCTGGACCCCGAACAGCCCATGACGGTGCTCGCATCATTGCCGACCCGCGAGGACCTGCACCAGGCGATGGTGCGGTGGTGCCCGCGCAGGTTGGCCACCCCCACCCGCGAATTCCCGCTCGTCGTGCACCGCAAGGCGGCACAGTTCTCCGCCTGGTATGAGTTCTTCCCCCGCTCCATCGGCGCCGAGCGCCATGAGGACGGCTCGTGGACCTCGGGCACTCTTGCCTCCAGCGAGGAAATGCTCGAGCACGTCGCCGCGATGGGCTTCGACGTCGCATACATCCCACCAATCCATCCGATCGGCCACAGCTTCCGCAAGGGACCCAACAATTCCCTGACCGCCGGCCCCAATGACCCCGGATCCCCATGGGCGATCGGTTCCGCCGACGGCGGCCACGACGCCGTGCATCCTGACTTGGGCACGCTGGAGGACTTTGACCACTTCGTGGCCAGGGCCCGCGAGCTCGGACTCGAGGTTGCCCTGGACTTCGCGCTGCAGGCAGCGCCTGACCATCCATGGGCCACGCAGCACCCGGAGTGGTTCACCACCCGGCCCGACGGGTCGATCGCGTACGCGGAGAATCCCCCGAAGAAATACCAGGACATCTACCCGCTGAACTTCGACAATGACCCGGCCGGCATCTACGCAGAGGTCCTGCGCCTCATGGAATTCTGGATCGGGCACGGGGTGACGATCTTCCGCGTCGACAATCCGCACACCAAGCCGGTCAGCTTCTGGGCCTGGCTCGCAGCAGAGTTGCACAGCCGCCACCCCGAGGTGCTCCTCCAGGCCGAGGCCTTCACGCGCCCCGAGATGATGCACGCCCTGGCCAAGGTGGGATTCCACCTGTCATATTGCTATTTCGTCTGGCGCACCACCAAGCAGGAACTATCCGACTATCTCAATGAGTTGGCCCACGAGACCGAGTCGTTCTTCCGGCCGAACTTCTTCACCAACACACCCGACATCAATCCGAAGTTCACCAGGTCGGGAAACCCGGCCGCATTTGCCATCAGAATGATTCTTGCCGCCACCATGTCCCCGGCATGGGGTGTGTATTCCGGATTCGAGTTGTTCGAGCACGCCGCGCTGGTGGACGGTGGCGAAGAATACCTCGACTCAGAAAAATATGAGTACCGGCCGCGGGACTTCACCGCGGAACCGAACCTCAACCAGTTGATGACGAAGCTCAACCGCGTACGCCACGACCATCCGGCATTGCAGCAGCTCAATCACACCACCGTGCTGGAAACCAGTTCCGATCAGCTCTTCGCCTTCGCCAAGCGCAGCGGCGACGACCGGGTGATCGTCGTGGTGAACCTGGACCCGGACAACACGGTGGAAGGCACGGTGTACACCGACCTCGGCGCCCTGGGGTTGCCCGCCGATGCCCGCCTGGTGGCACACGACGAGCTGACCGATACGGTGTTCGATTGGAATGCCGCCCACTACGTGCGGCTCTGGCCGGCACAGCCGGCGCATATCCTGACAATCAGCTGGGCCTAGTCATGCACCTTCGTGTCGTGATGACTCCCACCTCCCGCACCCTGACCGATGGAAGCCGATCTGCCCCGTGACATCTGACCAGAACATGACGTCTGACCAGCACTCCGAGACCCCGCCCATCCGGGCCCTGCTCGGCGAGGACGAGGAACGCACCGCCGACGCCAGGGCCAAACTGGAGATGGCGCTGAGCCTCACCCAGCCCACCGGCGCGGTGGACCCGCACGACACCAGTTGGTTCGAGACCGCCGTGTTCTACGAGGTGATGGTGCGCTCATTCGCCGACTCATCGGGCGATGGCATCGGTGACCTGGCCGGACTTACCGAGCACCTGGACTATCTGCAGTGGTTGGGCGTCGATTGCCTGTGGCTGCCACCGTTCTTCGCCTCACCGATGACCGACGGTGGCTATGACGTCGCCGACTACCGCGCGATCTCCCCCGACCTGGGCACACTGTCCGAATTCGGCGACTTCATTGACAAGGCCCATGATCGCGGCATCCGGATCATCATTGACTTCGTGATGAACCACACCTCGGACCACCATCCGTGGTTCGAGGAGTCACGCCGACACCCGGACGGCCCCTACGGCGATTTCTACGTGTGGCGCGACAACCCGGATGGATATCCCGACGCCCGCATCATCTTCATTGACACGGAGACATCGAATTGGACCTTTGATCCGGTGCGCGGCCAATATTTCTGGCACCGGTTCTATTCCCACCAACCCGACCTCAACTACGAGAACCCCAAGGTGCTCGCCGAGATGCTCGACGCGCTCAGGTTCTGGCTGGGCTTCGGGGTGGACGGATTCCGTCTCGACGCCGTGCCCTACCTCGTCGAGGAGGAGGGGACCAATTGCGAGAACCTGCCCGGCACCCACGACATCCTCAAGCAGGTGCGCAAGATGGTCGATGAGGAATTCCCCGGTCGCATCCTGTTGTGCGAGGCCAACCAGTGGCCCCACGACGTGGTGGAGTACTTCGGCGACAACGACGAGTGCCAGATGGCCTTCCACTTCCCGGTGATGCCCCGGCTCTACATGGGCGTGGCCCGGCACACGCGCGAGGCGATCACGACGATCCTGGCCTCAACTCCCCCGGTACCCCAGGGGTGCCAGTGGGCGACGTTCCTGCGCAACCACGACGAACTCACCCTCGAGATGGTCACCGAGGATGACCGTCAATACATGTGGCGTGAGTATGCGCCGGACCCCCGGATGCGCCTCAACCTGGGAATTCGGCGCCGCCTGGCGCCGCTGATGGGCAACGATCCCGACAAGATCCGGCTCATGAATGCCATGTTGCTCTCGCTGCCCGGTTCCCCGGTGCTCTATTACGGCGACGAGATCGGCATGGGGGACGACATCTGGCTCCACGACCGCGATGGCGTGCGCACGCCCATGCAATGGACCGCCGATCCCTCAGCCGGTTTCTCCACGGCAACGCCGGACAAGTTCTTCCTGCCACTGCTGGCCGACCCCTACAGTCCCCAGCAGGTCAATGTCACCGATCAGATGGCTGATCCCGGATCCCTGCTGGTGTGGATGCGTTCCATGCTCACCACCCGACGCCAGTTCCCGGTGTTTGGGCGCGGTGAGTTCATCGACATGGGTGGCCAGAACGATGCGGTGCTCAGCTTCCTGCGGGTGCTCGACGATGACAAGCACGGCTCACAACGCCTGCTGTGCCTCAACAACCTGTCGCCCGAGGAACAGGACGTCCTGCTCTACCTTCCCGATGATGCCGGCACGAAACCGGTGTCGCTGCTCACGTCGCAGGCCATGGCACCCATCGCGGCCAACGGTGAGTTTCACGACACCCTCCCCGCTTGGGGCTTTGCATGGTTGGATTTGAGCAAAGGCTCGGACGAGCACGAGCACGAGTCCGAGTGAACAGGAGGCCCACTGATGGTCGCGCCGAACGATGATCCGCGGTGGCGCTACGCATCGACCGCACGCTGGTTCGCCGGCAAGGGGCGCGGAGGTGTGGCACGACGCATTGAGGCCCTGGACTGGTACCGCGCCCCCGAACCGGGACACCTGGGCGTGCGCAGCGAGATCATCACGATTGCCTACCCCGATGGCGCCCACGACTACTACCACCTGCCGATCAGCTACCGCACGGCGCCACTTTCCGACGCCCTGATCGGGCCCGCCGACGACCCCCAGCTGGGCTATGCGCATGACGCCACCAGGGACCCTGAGGCCATGGAGCTGCTCATCGCCTCACTCGGCAGGCGCGTCAACAGTGGGGACTGGTCGGCGATGCTGCCCCGGGGCGATCGCCTCACCGGTCCGATGCCGGCACGTCCGTTCACCGGCGAGCAGTCGAATTCGACGGTCTTCCTGGGCAGCACCGCGCTGGTGAAGTTCTTCCGTCACCTCGAGGTCGGGAACAACGTCGACATCCCATTGCACGAGGCCCTGGGCCGTTACCGGGTACGTGACGTCGACGAGCTCTACGGCTGGGTCACCGCACATTTCCGGGCGATCTCCGGGCGCGCGGTGCATGCCGACCTGCTCATGATCACCGAACAGCTCAAGACCCTTGGCGAGGGATGGCCGATGGCGGTGGAGTCCGCCACCGCCGACACCGATTTCTCGGCACATGCGGCCGGGATCGGCCGCGCGCTGGCGCATGTGCACCTGGCGCTGGTGCAGGCATTTCCGCCCGTGATGCTCAAGGGCGACGATGTGGCTGACGGCATGGTGGCCAGGCTCGACAGGGCGATAGAGGCCGTGCCGGCGCTGTCGGACTACCGGTCCATGCTGGTGGTCGGCTTCAACCGCTTGCGGGGCCATCGCCTGCCGGCCCAACGCGTGCACGGTGACTTCCATCTGGGCCAGACGCTTCTCACCCCGGGCGGTTGGCGCATCATCGACTTCGAGGGCGAGCCCCTGCGACCCCTGGCCGACAGGACGCTGCCCGACTCGGTGTGGCGCGATGTCGCCGGCATGGTGCGCTCCCTGGGCTACGCGGCGGCACAGGACGGCTCCCCCGACGCCCCCGCGCGCCAGCACTGGTTGCAACGCAGCCAGGCCGCATTCATCGCCGCCTACCTGGAGATCACCGGGGTGCATGACCAGGTTGACCTGCTGGATGCCTATGTGGCGGACAAGGCCATCTACGAGGTGGTCTACGAGACGCGCAACAGGCCCGATTGGGTCCATATCCCGATGGCCGCCATCACGTCATGGCACGAGCACCAATTCCAAGCCCCCAGGGGAAGGACACATCATGCATGACAAGTTCGGGAACCTCACCGGCACGGACCTGGAGGGCTTCCACAGTGGTGGTGACACCGAGGCCTGGCGGCGATTGGGTTCCCACGTCGTCACCGTGCATGACGACGCGCGCGGTGACCTCAGCGGCACCAGGTTCGCCGTCTGGGCACCCAACGCCCAGCGGGTGCAGGTGATCGGCGACTTCAACTGGTGGCAGGGCGACGACATGGAGTTCGTGCCGGGCTCGGGCGTCTGGGGGCTGTGGAAGGAGGGCGTGGGTGCCGGCGCCCGCTACAAGTACAAGATCCAGCACCGCGACGGCAGCTGGCAGGAGAAGGCCGATCCCTTCGCCTTCAGCACCGAGGTGCCTCCGGCCAACGCGTCGGTCGTCTTCGAGCGGGAGCACGCATGGGCGCCGAGCGAGGAATCCTGGCTGGCGCATCGGGCGCAGGCCGACCCGTACCACTCGCAGATGAGCATCTACGAGCTCCACGTGGGCAGCTGGCGCAAGGGCCTCGACTACCGTCAGCTCGCCCAGGAGCTGCCCGCCTACCTCACCTGGATGGGTTACACCCATGTGGAGCTCATGCCCATCATGGCCCACCCGCTCGAGGCGAGCTGGGGCTATCAGGTCACCGGCTACTACGCGGTGGACCCGCGTCATGGCAGCCCGGACGACCTGCGCGTACTCATCGAGGCCCTCCACGCAGCCGGGATCGGCGTCATCCTCGACTGGGTCCCGGGACATTTCCCCAAGGACGACTGGGCCCTGGGCCGCTTCGATGGCACGGCGCTGTTCGAACATGCCGATCCCCGTCAGGGCGAGCAACTCGACTGGGGCACCTATGTGTTCAACTTCGGGCGCAACGAGGTCAAGAGCTTCCTCATCTCGAATGCACTGTTCTGGGTGAGCGAGTTCCACATCGATGCCCTGCGGGTGGACGCCGTGGCGTCCATGCTCTATCTCGACTACTCCAGGCCGCCGGGCGGGTGGGTGCCCAACAAGTACGGCGGCCGCGAGAATCTCGAGGCGATTGACCTGTTGCGCTACATCAACAGGCATCTCTACCGGCGCCAGCCGGGTGTCATGATGATCGCCGAGGAGTCCACGAGCTTCCCCAAGGTGAGCGCACCGGTGGACGTGGGGGGCCTGGGCTTCGGCTTCAAATGGAACATGGGCTGGATGAACGACTCGCTGGAGTACATCAAGCTCGACCCCATCTACCGGCAGTACCACCACAACGAGATGACCTTCGCCATGGTCTATGCCTACTCGGAGAACTACATCCTGCCGATCAGCCACGACGAGGTGGTGCATGGCAAGGGATCCATGGTCAACAAGATCCCCCAGGACGACTGGCGCAAGTTTGCGACCCTGCGCAGCTTCTACTCGTTCATGTGGGCCTTCCCGGGCAAGCAGCTCCTGTTCATGGGCCAGGAGTTCGGCCAACGCTCGGAGTGGAATGAGGCGGTGGGCCTGGAGTGGTGGGTCGACTCCCTGCAGTGGCACAAGGGCCTGCGCGACATGATGCGCGAGATCAACCATGTGCAGGCCCGGACACCGGCACTGTATGAACTGGACAGCGAGCCGGAGGGCTTCCGCTGGATCAACGACAACGACTGGATGGCCAATACCTTCAGCTGGCTGCGCTTCGACCGTCAGGGCGGCATGGTGGCGTGCGTGGCGAACTTCTCACCGGAGCCCTACCCCGAATATGGCCTGCGCGTGCCCAGGGCCGGGCGCTGGCGCGAAATCCTCAACACCGACGAACAACGTTGGGACGGCAGCGGCGAGGCGGCGAACGGCACCCGTATCGCACAACCCGTGGACGGCGAGGAGGGGGCCGAACTGGTCATCTCGATCCCGCCCATGGCTGGCGTGTGGCTACGCTTCGAACCGGAGGCCACCGACTCATAGGGACGGCGGGCGAGTGCGGATGATCAGGGAGTGCCGTGGATGACTTCAAGGTGAATGTGGTTGTCGATGCCGGCATCGGAACCCTGCACTGGCAGGGAACCGTTGACCAGAAGACGCTCGATGAGGCAGTCAGCCTCGCTGCGGACGACGCCCTGATCGGCCACGAACTGCACCGGGTCGAGGCGAGTATCACCGCCGATGACCTGATGGCGATGCGGGCGCTGCATCGCGCCGGTTTCCGCCGCGAGGGGCGTCGTCGTCAGGCGGTACGTGCCGAGGACGGCAGTTGGCACGACGCCCTGCTGTACGCCCGACTCATTGACGACCAGGTCTACGGTGCCGGTGGGTTTACCGCGGTGATGGATACCGTCATGGCCACCCACCGGCTGATCGGCCACGTGCTCATCCGTGATGAGCACGGGCGCGTGCTGTTCGTCGAGACCACCTACAAGGAGGACTGGGAGTTGCCCGGCGGCATCGTCGAGGCGGGCGAATCCCCCCGGGTCGGCGCCGAACGCGAGCTGCGCGAGGAACTGGGTGTCGACATCCGGCTCAACCAGCCCCTGGTCGCCGATTGGATGCCGCCCTACCTGGGCTGGCGCGACGCCATGGAGTTCATCTTCGACGGAGGCCAACTGCCGTCGAGCACCATGCAACGCTTCGAACGCCCCGCCCAGGAGATCCGCAGCTACCACTGGGTGGCGCCCGAGGAAATAGCCGAACACGTCACGCCACTGTCCGCCCGCCGGCTCGCGCTGCTCGTCGCCGGCACCGCACCTGCCTATACCGAGGCGGGCAGCGCGGTCACGCCCGACGCCTAGCATCGGGCGGGCCCGTGGCCCGACCCACTCCCCCCTCACATGCACAAGGGCTGTGTCCCACCGGTTCTGGTGGGACACAGCCCTTGTCGATGTTGGGCGGGACTCAGCGGCGGGCTCAGCCCTTGAGGGCGTCCGAGACCACCTCGCGGGCACCGTCCTGGAGCTCGCTGAGGTGCTGGGCACTGCGGTAGCTCTCGGCGTAGATCTTGTACTTGTCCTCGGTTCCCGAGGGACGTGCGGCGAACCATCCCCCCTCGGTGGTCACCTTGACCCCGCCGATCGGGGCGTCATTACCCGGCGCATTCGTATAGATGTGCGTGATCGGGTCGCCCGCCAGCACGGTCGCCGTCACATCCGAGGGCGACAATGCCTTGAGCCTGGCCTTCTGGGCCCGATCCGCCTCGGAATCGATGCGCGCGTAGTAGTAGGTGCCGAATCTGGCCTCGAGTTCGCGGTAGTGCTCGCTCGGCGTCTTCGCGGTCCTGGCAGTGATCTCGGAGGCCAGCAGGTCCATGATGAGGCCGTCCTTGTCGGTCGTCCAGGTCTTGCCACCCAGCTCGAGGAAGGACGCACCGGCCGATTCCTCACCACCGAACCCGAGCTCGCCACTGATCAGCCCGGGGACGAACCACTTGAATCCGACGGGAGTCTCGTAAAGGGAGCGCCCCAACAGCCCGGCTACGTTGTCGATCATGGTGCTCGACACCAGCGTCTTGCCGACGGCAGTGTTGGACGCCCACCGGGGACGATTGCCGAACAGGTACTGGATCGCCACGGCCAGGTAATGGTTGGGGTTCATCAGTCCCCCGTCGGGTGTCACGATGCCATGCCGATCGGAATCGGCATCATTGCCGGTGGCGATGTCGTACTGGTCGCGCTTGGCCACCAGGGAGGCCATCGCATCGGGCGAGGAGCAATCCATCCTGATCTGGCCATCGGTATCGAGCGTCATGAAATACCACGTCGGGTCAATGACCTTGTTGACCACGCTGAGGTTCGGCAGCATGTGCTCGCTGATGTATTCCCAGTACTGTTCGGAAGCCCCGCCCAGCGGGTCTGCACCGATATGCAGTCCCGAGGCCTTGATGGCCTCGATGTCAACCACACTCCGCAGATCCTCGCAATAGCGACTCCGGTAGTCGAAGTGCTCCACCTGGTCCTTGGCACGCTCATAGGGAATGCGCTTGATCCCCTCGAGGTTGCCGAGCAGCTCATTGGCGCGTCCGGCAATCCATCCCGTGGCATCGGTGTCGGCCGGTCCCCCGTTCGTCGGGTTGTACTTGAATCCGCCGTCCCTGGGCGGATTGTGCGATGGCGTCACGACGATGCCGTCGGCCAGATCGCGTTCGCGTCCGCGGTTGTGCAGGATCACCGCCCGCGACAACGCCGGTGTCGGGGTGTATTCGTCCTCGGCCTCTGCGAGCACGTGGACGCCAGCCGCGACGAGCACCTCGATGGCCGTCTTCCATGCCGGGAGCGACAGGCCGTGGGGGTCCTTGGCCAGGTAGAGGGGGCCGGTGGTCCCCTGTGACGCCCGGTATTCGACGATCGCCGCGGTAATGGCGGCGATATGGGCTTCGTTGAATGCCGTGTCGAATGCTGATCCGCGGTGGCCCGATGTGCCGAAGACGACCTGTTGGTCGGGGTTCGTGGGATCGGGGCGCTTGTCGTAATAGGCGGCGATGAGCGCATCGACGTCGATGAGATCGGAGGGCTGAGCCGGCTGTCCGGCGCGTGGATCTGCCATGTCTCCATCATGGCGCAGCCGGTGGCGCAATGGGCGTCATGGTGGTGATCGGTTCCTGTGAGCAGCCCGGGCTCCCGTGCCCCGCATCGCCCCGATCGCTCCCCGGGCCGGGGGTGGAAGAATAGGGAGACATGAGCCAACCTCTCACGCCTCGTCAACCGTCCGGTCCGCAGGGTCCCGCCCGCGGTCAGTCGTCCGCTGCCCCGCAGGGCCATGCCCCCTCGGCACATTCCGACTTCTCCCGACCCGGCGCCATCGACCTGTCCAAGATCGCCGCCACCTCCCCCGCTGCCCCGCAGCCCGGTCAGGCCGGCGCGTCCACGGGCAGCTACGTCGTCGACGTCACGGAGGCCGAACTCAATGACGTGATCCAGCAATCGGTCAACTATCCGGTGATCCTGGCGCTGTTGTCGGCCAATGACCCGGGCAGCAACCAGCTGCGCTCCATGCTCACCAGGCTGGCCGACGAGTCCGCCGGCCGCTGGCTGCTCGCCGTGGTCGATATCGACACCCAGCCGCGCATCGCGCAGGCGCTCCAGGTGACGGCCATCCCCACTGTGCTCGCCCTGCTGGCCGGTCAGGCGATCCCGCTGTTCCAGGGCACCGCCGACGGGGCCCAGGTGCGCGGCGTGCTCGAGCAGGTCATGGCCTCCGCCGTGGCAAATGGCGTGGCAGGCCATGTCAAGCCCGTCTCCCACGGGGAGGCCGGCCCCGATCCGCGCTTCGCCGCAGCCGACACGGCGATGGAGGCCGAGGACTACGACCGGGCGGCCGACGAGTTCGGCAAGCTTCTGGCGGCCAATCCCAAGGACAGCGAGGCCGCTGCCGGGCAGGCCACCGCACGGCTGATGTCGCGCGCCGCGAATGCCGATCCGGAAGCGACGCTTGCCGCCGCCAAGGCGGCACCCGACGACGTACCGGCGGCGATGGCCGCCTCCGACGTCGACATGATTGCCGGGCGTCCCAAGGACGCCTTCGGCCGCCTGATCGGCCTCATCCGCACCACTGCCGGCGACGAGCGCGACGCAGTCCGCACGCGGCTCCTGGAGCTGTTCGAGACCATGGACCAGGCCGATCCCGAACTGCTGGCCGCACGTCGCGCCCTCGGGGCGGCCCTGTACTAGGCCCCCGCTCCCGGCCGAGCGCCTTTTCGGCACTTCTCACCGCGGCCCTTTCTCCAGGGCCCGGATTTGAGACCGCGCGGCGTGTGGTTCCTCCGTTCCCGACGACCACCGGACCGGAGGAACCCCCGCCGCGGTGCCGGCGGCAATATCCGCGCGGTAACACCGACCCGGGACGGATGGATGCGAATACCATCTGGTCACATCGCGGCGGCATTGTGGGATGATGGCCCCATGAGTAATGAGGATCTTTTCATCTGTATCGATCACGTGGCATATGCGTGCCCCGACGCCGACGAGGCTTCCAAGTACTACCAGGAGACCTTCGGCTGGCATGAGCTCCACCGCGAGGAGAACCCGGAGCAGGGAGTCGTCGAGATCATGATGGCCCCGGCTGCGAAGCTGACCGAGCACATGACCCAGGTTCAGGTCATGGCCCCGCTCAACGACGAGTCGACCGTTGCCAAGTGGCTTGCCAAGCACAATGGTCGCGCCGGACTGCACCACATGGCATGGCGTGTCGATGACATCGACGCCGTCAGCGCCACCCTGCGCGAGCGCGGCGTGCAGCTGCTGTATGACGAGCCCAAGCTCGGCACCGGCGGCAACCGCATCAACTTCATGCATCCCAAGTCGGGCAAGGGCGTGCTCATCGAGCTCACCCAGTACCCGAAGAACTGACTGCGAGTAGTCGATTAGTCGCCCGCGGGTCCTGATCACCACCGACCCGGCGACATCTGCCTGTGGCGCATCCATCGTCGGATGCGCCACAGCTGCGTTCACGACCACTTTCACCCCACCGCCACCCACCAGCTTCCGAGAAGGGAACGCCGCCCATGATGCGAGTGCGCCAGGCCATCGCCAGGATCGGGTGGGCGATCAGTCCCTACCAGCTGGTCGGCCGGGAACTGACCAGCGAGCCGGGCGTGGTCCTGGGCGCGCCCCACACCAGTAACTGGGATTTCATCGCCTTCCTGGGCGTGTCCTGGTATTACCGGGTGCCACTCAAGGTGCTGGTGAAGAAGTCGTGGATGCGGGGGCCCCTGTGGGCCCTCGGAAAGGCCCTCGGCGCCGTGGCGGTGGATCGTGCCCATCCCGGACAGGTGGTGGAGCACCTGGTGGCGCAGGCAGAGCAGGGACACTCCTTCAAGCTCGTCATCGCCCCCAAGGGGACCCGGTCACCTCGCCAGTACTGGAAGTCCGGCTTCTACCGGATCGCACTGGGTGCCGGGCTGCCGGTGACGCTGGCGGGCATCGATGCCGGTCGCCGACAGGTCGAGGTCGGACCCACGATCCGCTTGACCGGCGATGTCCATGCCGACATGGATCGCATCCGTGCCTTCTACGACCGCTTCGATGGCGTCCACCCGCAACTGCGCTCCGACCCGCGGCTGCGCGAGGAGGACTCCTGACCGGGCCGTCGCGCGGTCACGGCGACATCCAGATCCGCATCCACCCGACAAGTACACCTGCCAGAGCCTGGTCGGATGCCCCCACGTCCGGGCGGTTCACAAGTTCAATCCCGCCCGGAATTGGTAGCCTCGATCCAGACCTGCCCGAGGAGCCTTCGATGAGCCAATACGACGACAGCCACACCGGTGATGACCAGAGCGAGGAGACCGGCCTAAACCTCTTCGACGACCGGGCCAGCGCGGCCGGGAGCTTTCCCCACGCGATGATGGGATACGACCGGAGCACGGTCGACAACTACGTACGTGACCTGGAGCAGCGTCTCTCAGCAGCCCGCCAGCTCAATCGCGATCGGCTGCGCGACCTCGAGTCACTGAAGTCCGAGCAGGGGACGACCGACTTCACCCGGTTGGGTGCACATGCCACCAACCTGCTGCGCGCCGCCGAGGCCCAGGCCGACGACCTGGTGACCAAGGCCGGGGTCGAGGCCGAGCGCATCAAGGAGGAAGGCCGCCGCGTTGCGGCCGACCTGCGCGCCAATGCCCAGACCGAAGCCGATGATGTGCGTGTCTCCGGGCTGACGAACCTGCGCAACCTGCGCAAGGAGACCGAGCAACAGACGCAATCGGTCATCGCGCACGCGAAGGAACAGGCCGCCACCGTGGTGGCCTCGGCCGAGCAGCAGGCGCAGGCCGTGATCCAGGAGGCCGAGCAGCAGGCCGAGATCTTGGCACACAAGGCCGACGACGCCGCGAAGGCCTCGGAGCAGCAGAACCAGCAGAAGGCGGCCCAGACCGCACTGGAGGCAAAGAACCGGGCCCAGGAGATCGAGGCCCAGGCCCACATCCAGGCAGAGCAGATCCTTGCCGGTGCACGTCGTGACGGGGAGGCCACGAAGGCCAAGGCCCAGCAGGCGCTCACCGATGCCCACGCGCAGGCCGACCAGGTGCTGGCCGACGCCAGGCGCGAGGCCGATGCCACCAGGGCAAAGGCGGAGGCCGCCCTAGCCGACGCGCACGCGAAGGCCGACGAGATCCTGGCCGATGCCCGCAACGAGGCACAGGCGACGAAGGCGAACGCTGAGTCGACCCTGGCTGACGCGCACACCAAGGGCGAGGAGATCCTTGCCGATACGCGCCGCGAGGCCGATGCCACCAAGGCCTCCGCCGAATCCCAGGCCAGCGAGCTGGTGGACAAGGGCAAGCAGGAAGCCGCGGACGCGCGAGCCCAGGGGCAGGCCCAGGCCAAGCAGATCCTGGACCAGGCCCGCGCCCAGGCCGATCAGATCCAGGCCGACGCACACGACGCAGCCCAGAAGGCGTTGGACGCCGCATCCGCCCAGGCGGACAAGGTGCGCAAGGACATCGATGCGCTCCTGGCGCAGAGCACCAAGACGGCCCAGGAATCGGCCGCCCGGGTGAAGGCCCAGGCCGATCAGGTGGCCGAGTTGAGCGCCAAGGCGCTGGCTACCGCCGAGCAGAGCAAGACCGACGGCGTGCGCGAAGCGGAATCGCAGGTCGCGGCCGCCCATCGCCAGTCCGCGATGATGAAGGATCGCCTCGAGGAGCAGTACGCCTGGCGCAAGGAACAGCTCGAACGCGAGACGCACGCCCTCGAGCTGCGCAAGGACGCCGTCCTGGCCCAGTTGTCGAATGTGCGGGCGCTTGCCCAGGAATCCGTGGCCGACTTCCCCAACACCGACTCGCTGACCAACGCCGCCCTGTCGCTGGCTGATGGCACCTCCACCGGACCCGACGCCACCATGGCCCTGAAGGCGACCGTGGGCCCCGAGGGACAGCAGTCGGGGGGGCACGAGGACGATCAGCAGTGGCTGGCGCACTCGGGCGACAATGGGGCGACGGATGCCTCACCCGACGAGGAAACCACCATGCTGAAGACCAAGGACCCCCAGGGGGAACCGCGCAGCTCGCGGCGGAACAAGAAGTCCCGCTGACCGTGCCGGGTCGGCGGCCAGAACCGCCGGCCCCGTCGGCTCAGAACAGGCGTTCCTCCGCGTTGTCGATGCCCCGCAATGCGTCATAGTCGACTGTCACGCAGTCGATGTGGCGGGTGCTTGCCAGCACCTTTGCCTGCGGCTTGATGAGTTGTGCGGCGAAGACACCCCGCACCGGTGCCAGCAGGGGGTCGGCATTCATCAGCTCGAGGTACCGCGTGAGCTGTTCCACTCCGTCGATCTCGCCGCGTCGCTTCACCTCAACCGCCACGTATCCCCCGTCGTCACTGCGCAGCAGGAGATCGACCGGACCGATGGCAGTGGGGAATTCTCGGCGCACCAATCGATAGCCCTTGCCGAAGGTCTGTGGGTTCTCCGCCAGCAGTGCCTGCAGATGGGCCTCGACTCCGTCCTTCTGCAGTCCCGGATCGATGCCCAGATCGTATTCATGATCGTCGATGATCTCGGCGATGGCGATCTGGAGGATGTCACCGCTGCGGGCCTTGACCATCCACACCTGGTCGATCTCGGCATCGAGGTCGGCCGTTGTGGCCGCAAGGTCCTGCGGCGCATCCAGGACGGTGAGAGTGCAGGGCGGGCTCATCCAGTTCAGGGGCTTGTAGGCGCGGTCATCGCTGTGCACGGCAACTGAGCCGTCGGATTTGATGATGATGAGCCGCTTCGCCATGGGTAGGTGGGCAGTCAATCTTCCGCCGTAGTCAACCTGGCAGCGGGCTATAACAACGCGCACGGCGTACACGGTAGCAGGGCGTTCCAGCCGATCGCCGGGCCGAGCGAGGCCGCTGCCACCACCTGTTCGGACGGGCCGATTAGTCTTGGACGCATGGGTCACCACCGTCCGAGCAAGCATCTTCGCGCCGCGCGCCCGTTGAACGTCGGCGCCATGCGCACGGCCGTGCAGAAGTACGACGGACGCTGGATCGTGCAGCAGATCGTGGCAGGACGCTCCGTCAAGGAGTACCGCTGTCCGGAATGCAACCGCATGATCCCGGCGGGCACCGCGCACGTGGTCGCGTGGCTCGAAACGCCCCCGATCGGCGCAATTTCGCCGGTTGAGTTCCGTCATCACTTTCACACCTCCTGCTGGAATAGGCGGCCATGAACCAGTCATCCGGGTCCCTTCACGTCACGACGATCGGCTCCGGGCCGGCCACTGCGGTGTTCCTGCACGGCCTGCTCGGCCAGGGCAAGAACCTGGCGGGTGCGGCCAAGGCCCTTGATGGCGTGGCGACCAGCCTGCTCATCGATGCCCCGAACCACGGGCTGTCACCCTGGACCGGGGAATTCGACTACCGGGCCATGGGCGACGCCGTGGCCGCCGAACTCAAACACCGCGGCGCCGCACGCAAACCGGTGGTCCTCATCGGGCACTCGATGGGTGGCAAGACCGCGATGTGCCTCACCCTGGACCACCCGGAGCTCGTCGAGAAGCTGTGCGTCGTGGACATTGCGCCGGTCAGGTACAGCCACTCAAAGTTCTTCACCGGCCTCATCTCCGCCATGCGCGGCCTTGACCTCGCCGCCCTGGGATCACGGCGCCAGGCTGACCAGTCCCTGACCCAGCAGATCCCCGACCCGGTCATTCGTGGCTTCGTGCTGCAGAACCTTCACCACGGGCCGTCCACGCCGGCGCTCGGGGACCGCGGACCCGAGACCTGGCATTGGCGCGCCAACCTGGCTCTTCTGGCCCGGGCGCTGCCCCAGATGGAGGCCTTTCCCGACTTCGCCGGGCGCCACTGGGACGGACCCACCCTGTGGGTCTCGGGTGGCAAGTCGGACTATGTGCAACCCGCCTACCACGCGGCCATGCAGGCGCTGTTCCCCCGGGTTGAGCTGGTGACCGTGCCGGGCGCCGCCCACTGGGTACACGCCGACGAACCCGCCGAGTTCGGGCAGCTGCTCCGCAACTTCGTCACGCACGGTGAGTGAGCGCCACGCACTGCGCCGCGGACAGATTCCCCGCTGCTCCCCACCGCCATTCCGCAACTGCCGATTAGGGTAAGAGACATGGTAAACATCACGCGCGTCTACACCCGCACCGGCGACGCCGGCACCACCCGCCTGTCCAACAACGAAGTTGCTCCCAAGACCGATCCCCGTGTGCAGGCATACGGGCAGGTGGACGAGACCAACTGCACGATCGGGGTGGCCCTGACGCTCGACCCCAGCGACGACATGCAGAAGGTGCTCGCGATCGTGCAGAATGAGCTGTTCGACGTCGGCGCCGACCTGTCGAGTCCCGTGGTGTCCGATCCCAAGTTCAGGCCGGTACGCGTGGACCAGACCTCGGTGGATCGCCTGGAGAAGTGGATCGACGAGTTCGGTGAGGACCTGCCGGCACTGCGCTCATTCATCCTGCCCGGGGGAAGTCCGCTGGCCGCACAGCTCCACGTGGCCCGATCAACCTGCCGCCGCGCCGAGCGGGCCGCCTGGGAGGCCGTCGAGGCCTTCGGCGGCGAGGACGGAAGCTCCGAGCCCAAGGGTGGGGTGAGCCTGATCGCGGTGAAGTACCTCAACCGGCTCTCGGACCTGCTGTTCAATCTGTCGCGCCATGCCAACTACGAGGCGGAACACGACGAGGTGCTCTGGGTGCCCGACGGCGAGCGTGAGGTCTGAGCGAGGCGTGGTGCCGCGCACTGCCGAACCCGCGTGACCCGGAGAGGCCCCGGCCGCCACTTGCACCCCCCAACGGCCTGCCCACAACCCAGCACCAACAGGTGGCGGGCAGGATCGGCAGGTGGGCGGCGTCAGCAGGTGGCGGGCAGGACGCCCGCCGGGAATGGTTCGGGCTCAGGGAACCCGATAGGTCCACTCAGGGGTGTTGAACTTGGTGTCGACCAGCTGTTGGGCCCGAGCCATCTCCTCGGGCGTGTAATCGGAATCGACGCAGTTGTAGCGATTCTTGAAGTACGCCAGGAACCTGGTGAAGATCTCGTCGCGGGGCAGCCCGGTCTGTGAGCGCATCGGGTCGACGCGCTTGTTGGCGCTCTTCGTCCCCTTGTCGGACAGCTTCTCCCGCCCGATGCGCAGCACCTCCATCATCTTGTCGGCGTCGATGTCGTAGCTCATCGTCACATGGTGGAGCACCGTGCCATCGACCAGCCGGCGCTGGGCGGCGCCTCCGATCTTCCCCTTGTCGCTGGCGATGTCGTTGAGCGGCTTGTAGGTGGCGTTCACACCCACCTCTGCCAGCGCACCGAGCACCCAGTCATCCAAGTAGGCGTAGGACTGTTCGTAGCTGAGTCCCTCGACGAGGGATCCGGGGACGACCATCGAGTAGGTGAGGCAGTTGCCCTGCTCCATGAACATCGCCCCGCCGCCGGTGATGCGACGCACCACCTTGATGCCGTACTTGCGCGCGTTGGCCTCATCCACCTCATTGCGCACCGACTGGAACGAGCCGATGACCACCAGGGGCCGGTCCCAGTCCCAGAAGCGGAAGACCGGTCCGCGCACGCCCTGCGACACCTCATCGGGGATTACCTGGTCCAGGGCCACGTGCAGCGTCGGATCCATCACCTTGGGTCCCATGACCTCGAAGGTCAGGTCGTTCCATCCGAGCGCGCCGCGCACTGCCCGACGAACCGCGATACCCACTGCCTCCGGATCGAAGCCGATCAGTCGCGCGTCGGGCGACAGCCGCGCCCGGATTGCCGCGGCGAGGTCAGCCACGCTGGCGTTGGCCGGCTGGCCTTCCAACGCCGCATTGATCTCGTCCAAGGCATCATCCGGTTCCAGGAAGAAGTCCCCCGATACGTGCACGCGTGCGAGCCGCCCGTCCACGATCTCCAGATCGACGGCCACCAGTTTTCCTCCACGCACCTTGTACTCGCCGCGCAACGCTGCCTCGGCCATGGTGTCTCCCCCTGTCAGCTGACCTAGTCGAATTCGCGATAGCTTTCGCCACCGGGGGGGCCCGCTTCGAGCCACGCCATGAGGCCCATGAGCGACTCCGGCGCGAGACCCAACTCCATCACATGCTCCGCCCCACCTGGAGTGTGCACCTCAAGGCGGACGATCCGGTGGCTGTTCACTGCCAGCAGACCGTCCTGGGGGCTCGGTGCCCGATGGTCCATGAGGCGGGCCCCCCGGCGGCGAATCACCAAGGTGGGTCGGAAGCTCGCCGACAGCATCTTGTACCACAGCAACGAATTGCCCGAGTAGCGGGCCACACCGGGAACCCACCGCGAACCATTCCTCGGCAGGCGCTGGCGCACCTCGCAGCTGAAGATCCCCTCACGGCTCAGGAGCCACTGCCGCCTGGCAATGAGCACGCCGAGGCCGGCCACGACGGCCAGCGCCAGCACCACAGCCACGATCTCGAGCGCGGCGATCATGAAGCGATCGCCCTGTGCTCGTTATCCATCGTCGCGGACCCCTAGTCCCCCGGCGCGATCTTTGCGGGCTGCGGGGTGATCTCCGAGTAGCTCTGGCCCTTCATCTTCGCCTGGTACTGGCCGGCGGCCCGCAGCTGTGCCAACGCACGGTTGTATTCGCGGGCCTCGTCGGTGGTGGCCTCCGAGCTGTCGATGCGCTCATGCAGGTTCGCGACCGTCACCCGCGCCTGTTCCACGGAGATCTCCTGCGCGAGCTCGGCAAACGAACTCAGGAGCGATACGCGATTACGGAAGACCGAGATGAACCCGTCGGACACCGCGATGATCTCGTCGATGCCCTCCGGGGTGGTCACCTGCACGGCGCTGGGAACCAGCGCCGCCATGAACGGCTCGTGGTCGGCGAGGATACCGATATCGCCTTCGGTCGTACGGGCGACGAGCGAGACGGCCTGGCCCTCCCAGACCTTGCCCTCCGCAGCCACCACCTCGACCTGGAGAAGATTCGGCATCAGCCCTCCTTCTTCAGCTGGTCCCACTTCTTGTTGACATCATCCATGTCACCGACGTTGAAGAAGGCCTGCTCGGGAATCTCGTCGCACTTGCCCTCGGCGATCATCTTGAAGCTCTCGACGGTCTGCGCCACCGGCACGGTGGAGCCCTCCACGCCGGTGAACTTCGTGGCCATGTAGGTGTTCTGCGACAGGAACTGCTGGATGCGACGGGCACGTCCAACGACGATCTTGTCCTCCTCCGACAGCTCGTCGATGCCGAGGATGGCGATGATGTCCTGCAACTCCTTGTTCCGCTGCAGGATCTGCTTCACCTCGGTGGCCACGTCGTAGTGTTCCTTGCCGACGTACTCGGGGGCCAGGATGCGGCTCGTCGAGCTCAGCGGATCCACGGCCGGGTACAGGCCTCGCGAGGCAATGTCGCGGCTGAGCTCCGTCGTGGCGTCCAGGTGGGCGAAGGTCGTTGCCGGAGCCGGGTCGGTGTAGTCATCGGCCGGCACGTAGATGGCCTGCATCGAGGTGATCGAATGACCTCGCGTCGAGGTGATCCGCTCCTGGAGCTGGCCCATCTCGTCGGCCAGGTTCGGCTGGTAGCCCACCGCCGAGGGCATCCGGCCCAGCAGCGTCGACACCTCAGAACCTGCCTGGGTGAACCGGAAGATGTTGTCGATGAACAACAACACGTCCTGGTTCTCGACGTCGCGGAAGTACTCCGCCATCGTCAGGGCCGACAGTGCCACGCGCAGGCGCGTTCCCGGCGGCTCGTCCATCTGGCCGAAGACCAGTGCGGTGTCCTTCAGCACATTGGCCTCCTCCATCTCATGGATGAGGTCATTGCCCTCGCGGGTGCGCTCCCCCACGCCGGCGAACACCGAGGTGCCACCGAAGTTGTGGGCAATGCGGTAGATCATCTCCTGGATCAGCACGGTCTTGCCGACGCCGGCGCCGCCGAACAGGCCGATCTTTCCGCCCTGTACGTAGGGGGTCAGCAGGTCCAGCACCTTGATGCCCGTCTCGAGCATCTGGGATTCGGGTTCCAGGGCGTCGAACGCCGGCGGCTCGCGGTGGATCGACCACCGCTCGTCGATCTTCACCGTGGCGGGGTCGGCGTTGAGCAGGTCGCCGGTCGCGTTCCAGACGTGACCCTTGGTCACATCGCCCACCGGGACCTTGATCGGTGCACCGGTGTCGACCACCTCGGTGCCACGGCGCAGGCCGTCGGTCGGCTTCAGCGAGATGCATCGCACCGTGTTGTCGCCGACCTGGAGGGCGACCTCCATGGTGATGGTCGTTGAACCATCGCCGCTGTCGAGCGAGACGTGCAGGGCATTGTCGATCTCGGGAAGGCGACCCGAGGGGAACTCGACGTCGACCACCGAACCAATCACGCGGACGACATGACCGGTGCCGGCCGTCCCGGCGTCCTCGGGAGCTGTCTGTGTGGCAGTCATTCACATCTCCTGTGTTGATTCGGACAACGCGCTCGCGCCGCCCACGATTTCGGTGATTTCCTGGGTGATCTCGGCCTGGCGCGCGGTATTGGCCTGACGCGTCAGGGTGTCGATCAGTTGCTGGGCATTGTCAGTGGCCGAGTGCATGGCCTGCTGGCGGGCCGCCAGCTCGGACGCCGCCGACTCACGCAGCATGTACTTGATCCGATCGATCACGTACAGCGGCAGGAGTGCGTCCAGGACCGTCTCGGCATCGGGCTCGAAGTTGTAGGGCGGTGCGATCTCCGCATTGTCGCTCACGACGTCGTCGCCGGCGTGGGCCGTCTCCTCCTGGTCGCGCACGACCTGCAGGGGAAGGAGCCGCACCAATTCGGTGCGCTGGGAGACCAGGGACAGGAACCGCGTGTACACCACGTGGATCTCATCGACTCCGCCGGCCTCGGTGTCCTTCATGATCTGATCGATCAGCACCCGCCCGATGTCATGGGCATTGGCGTAGTGCGGATCCTCGGAGAACCCCTGCCACGACTGCTTGATCGGCACATGGCGGAAGTTGAAGTAATCCAGGGCACGGCGCCCGACCGTGTAGATGTCGGTCTCCAGCCCACCCTCGGCCAGGTGCTTGAGCAGTCCCTCGGAGGCCCTCATCACATTGGCGGGATAACCGCCGGCCAGACCACGGTCGGAGTTGATCACCAGCACCGCGGCGCGCTTGGGATGCTCCTTGATCTGGGTCAGCCGGTGGTCCTCGCGCGTGTAGGCCGCCACGGTTGACACCGCACGCACGAGTTCACGGGTGTATTCGTCGGCGTTGCGGGCCCGCTGCTGGGCCTTGGTGACGCGCGAGGCGGCGATGAGCTCCATGGCCTTGGTGATCTTCATCGTCGTGGCAACGGAATTTCTCCGTTGCTTCAGCTCACGCAGGGATGTCGCCATGGTCAGGACCTCTTCGTGGCCACGATCTTGGCCTGGTTGATGTCCTCATTGCCGACCTTCTCCGAATCCCTGGCACCGGCCAGCAATTGGCCGTCGCTGGTGCGGAAGGTCTGCTTGAACGAGGCGATCCTGTCATCGAGGGAGGCCACGGTCTCGTCGCTCAGCGCACCGCTGGATGCGATGGTGGTGAGCAGGTCGGTGCTCTCGCGCAGGAATTCCAGGAACTCGGACTCGAAGCGCAGCACATCGTCCACGGGCACGTCGTCCAGCTTGCCGTTGACGCCGGCCCAGATCGAGACGGCCTGCTCCTCCATGCGCAGCGGCTGGGCCTGCTGCTGGCGCAGCAGCTCTGTGAGGCGTGCGCCCCGGTCGAGCTGGCGGCGACTGGTCGCGTCGAGGTCCGAGGCGAACATGGCGAAGGCCTGCATGTCGCGGTACTGGGCCAGGTCGATCTTGAGCGTTCCCGAGACCTTCTTCATGGCCTTGGTCTGGGCAGCGCCGCCGACGCGGCTCACCGAGTTGCCGACGTCGACAGCCGGCCGCTGGTTGGCGTTGAACAGATCGGAGAGCAGGAAGATCTGACCGTCGGTGATCGAGATCACGTTCGTCGGGATGTAGGCCGAGATGTCGTTGGCCTTCGTCTCGACGATCGGCAATCCGGTCATGGATCCCGCACCGAGCTCGTCCGACAGCTTCGCGCAACGTTCCAGCAGGCGGGAGTGCAGGTAGAACACATCGCCGGGGTAGGCCTCGCGGCCCGGCGGGCGGCGCAGCAGCAGCGACATTGCCCGATAGGCCTCCGCCTGCTTGGTCAGGTCGTCGAAGACGATGAGCACGTGCTTGCCCTCGTACATCCAGTGCTGTCCGATGGACGAGCCGGAGTAGGGGGCGATGTACTTGAAGCCGGCGGGGTCGGATGCCGGGGCATTCACGATCACCGTGTACTCCATGGCGCCGGCCTTGCGCAGATTCTCATGAACCTCGGCGACGGTGGTGTTCTTCTGGCCGACCGCGACGTAGATGCAGCGCACCTGCTTCTTCGGGTCACCGCTGCGCCAGTTGTCGAGCTGGTTGATGATCGTGTCGGTGGCGATGGCGGTCTTGCCGGTCTTGCGGTCACCAATGATCAACTCACGCTGACCGCGTCCGATCGGGATCATCGAGTCGACGGCCTTGAGGCCGGTCATCAGGGGCTCGGTGACCTCCTGGCGATCCATCACGCCGGGGGCCTGGAGCTCGAGGGCGCGACGCCCCGCGATGCCGTCAATGGCACCCTTGCCGTCGATCGGATTGCCCATCGCGTCCACGACACGACCGAGATAGCCGTCGCCGACCGGCACGGACAGGATCTCACCGGTGCCCCGCACGATCGAGCCCTCGTCGATGCCCTCGGACTCCCCGAGGACCACGACGCCGATCTCCCGCTCGTCAAGGTTCAGTGCAATGCCCATCGTGCCGTTGTCAAAGCGCAACAGCTCGTTGGCCATGACATTGGGCAGGCCCTCGACGCGCGCGATGCCGTCGCCGGAAGTGGTGACGTGGCCGACCTCTTCGGGGGCCGCCTGTGTGGGCGTGAAATTGTGGACGAAGGTGTCCAGCGCGTCGCGGATCTCATCCGAGCTGATGCTCAGTTCAGCCATGGCGTTTGCCTTCCTGGTTGTCGCATGTTGTCCCGGTACGGGAGTGGTCGTGGGTAACTTGTCGGCCATGGGGCTCAGGCCAGCTCACGTTGGGCTTCGGACAGCTTCGAGGCCACCGTGCCGTCGATCACGTCATCGCCCAGCTCGACGCGGACCCCGCCAAGAACCGACGGGTCGACGTGTTCGGCCATGTCCACCGGCTGTCCATACAATCGGCGCAGTTGTTCACCGAGTTCGGCCATTTGGTAGGCGGGCAGGGGCCTTGCCACGGTGACACGTGCCAGGATCCGGCCAAGGACCTGGCTGGCCAGCTCCATGCACGACCACAGCGCGTCCTGCACGTGCTCGCCGTCACGTACCGCCCGGCCGACCAACATCGCGGTCACGGGGTCGACCTTGTCGCCGAGCAGTTGGTCGACGAGCTTGGCCCGGGCCTCCTCACCGGCGGTGTGCCCGGCCATGGCAACCCGTAGCTCGTCATGTGTCGCCAGGGTCTCACGCACCACGTTCAGCTCGGTGCGCACCTGATCGGCGTCTGTGCTGCGCAGGGCGATGCGAATCGCCTGGCGGCCCAGCCCCGAGGTGAATTCCCGACCGCTGGCCCAATCAAGGGCCAGTGCCTGGACCACGAAGTCGACCGTGGGCCCGCTGAGGCGCTTGCCCAGGAGGGCTCCCGCAAGCTTGCCCCGACCCTCGGCCTCCAACGCCGGGTCGGTCAGAGCGCGCCCCAGGTCAGGCTGAGCATTCAGCTCATCCACCAGGGCGAAGAGTTCCGTACTCAGGGACGAGGTGGCCACGATCTTGTCGGCTGCCTCGTCCAGGCGCTCAATGCGGGTGCCGTTCACGTTGGTCACTTTCCGATGGTCTGGTTTCGTGCGGGCTGGTTTTCCAGCTCCTTCAGGAAGCGTTCGACGGTGCGCTTGGCACGCTCGTCGTCGTCGAGGGACTCCCCGACGATGCGTCCGGCCAGGGTGGTTGCCAGTCCGCCGACCTGGGTGGTCAACTGGCCGGCGGCGATCTCACGCTCGCTGGCGATCTGGGCACGGGCCTCCGCGATCATGCGGGCCTGTTCCTGCGCGGCCTCGTTCTTGGCATCGCGCAGGATCTCGGCACTGCGGGTCTTCGCATCCTCGCGGGCCTTTGCCGCCGACTCACGAACCTCAGACAGCTGCGCCTGGTACTGTTCGCGGGCCTTTGCCGCCTCAGCCTGCACCTGCTCGGCATGCTGGATGCCGCCCTCGATCTCGCTGCTGCGCTTTTCATACAGCTGCTCGAAGCGGGGCGCCACGGCCTTGGCCACGATGATCCACATGAGCCCCAGGAGCAACAGTCCCGCCAGGAACTCAGGCAGCTCCGGGAGCAGCGGCCCCAAATCGATATGGGGCACCAATCCGTTGGGTGTCATCGGCCGAGGCTCACTTGATGAATGCCAAGACGAAGCCCAGAATGGCGAGGGCCTCAACAATGGCGAAGCCGATGTACACCGGCGTCATGATGTAGCCGCGGGCCTCGGGCTGACGAGCGATGCCCTGAATGGCCGCGGCGAAGATCAGCGCCACGCCGATGCCGGGTCCGAGGGTCGCCAGACCGTAGCCGATGACGTTGAGCGAACCGGAGATCTCCAACGGTGTCATTGCATTTCCTTTCGGATGGTTATCTTCGAATGAAGATGACTTTGGTCAGTGGGCTGCGCCCACCGAGGAACCGATGTACTGCGCAGCCAGGATCGTGAAGATATAGGCCTGCAGGAACCCGATGAACAACTCCAGGCACAGCATCGCCACTCCGAAGAGGAGGGCAAAGACGCCGGTGACATTGTAGAAGCTGTTGTGCACCCAACCGAGCAGCGCGGCACCGCCACCAACGAACACCATGATGGACATATGTCCGGCGAACATATTGGCGAAGAGTCGCACCGACAGGGTGAGCGGTCGGGTGATGAATGAGGACAGGAATTCCAGCGGGATGATCACCGGGTACAGCCACGGCGGCACCCCACTGGGAATGAGGGCGACGCGCAGATAGCCCAGGCCGTGCTTGGCGAAGCCGGAGATCACATAGGCCAGAAAGGTCAGGATCGCACCGGCATAGGCGTAGCTGACGCGCGAGAAGGTCGGGAACATGAACACGAAGGTCTCGCCGAACCAGTTGCTGACCAGGATGAACGAGAACAAGGTGAGCAGGTACGGGGTGAAGCGGCGGTAGCCGGGGCCGATCATGTCGCGCCCGATGTTGCGGACGAAGTCATAGACGTACTCGGCGAAGAACTGGGCCTTCGAGGGAATCACCTTGAGGCGACGCGAGGCAATCAGCCAGTAGGCGAGAACACCCACGAATCCGATAATTGCCAGCAGCATCGGCTTGTTGAACCATGTGGTTCCGAACCAGCCGGAGAACTCGAAATCCTCCTGGCTGGGCGCGTGCCAACTGCTCACTCCCCCGCCGATGCGCTCGGCCAGGAAGGTCAGTGCGATCCAGACCACCAGCATCGTCACCACAATGGCAACGGGATGGCCCTTTGAGGTCTCGGGAGCGTCCACCACGGTCGCTTCATTACTCATGACGGCCCCCGAATCGCTTGACAATGAGATACACGGCCGCTGCAGTCCCGATCAGCAAACCGGCCGGCAGGAACCATACCGTGTTGAATAGCTTGTCTGCCAGCCAGCCGAGCCCGCCATACAGCGCAATTCCGGCCAGGAGATAGGAAACGCTTTGTAGTCCGCTGCCGGGCTGGGCCTGGTCAGGATGCTCGTCATGCTCGACCGGTTCGCTCATGGCGTCTCCCTTCCCACCGATGCGTAGATCGGCAAACGAGCGCGACGGTGGGCATCCACCAGTCCCGCAGTCCAACCAATGACCATCGCCAGGACGGTCCACACGAATCCATTGCCCCGGTTTGCCCCGGCCAGCAGCCCATGACTCGCCAGGAGCCACAGCACCAGTGCGACCGCTGCCGCGCGCACCAGGAACCCGGCGAGCAGCATGGTCATCCCGAAGGCATCGGCACGCCGCACCGCCAGGGCGTCACCCACGACTCCGGCAATGAAGTACAGCCCCACCAATCCCACTGCGAGCAACCAGCCGATGACCGACTCGAGGCCGCCGACGATGCCGTTGACCACTCCTGCGGGCACAGCGCAGACCATCGCGAACAGCAGGCCACGACGCGTCATCGAGCGCAGCCATGCACTGTTGACAGAGGGGTTCAACGGTGGGGCCCTTCAGAGCAGTTGGGTGCAACCATGAGTACTTTGAAGTTACCACGCATTGGGCCGCAAGAAACAATTCAGCGTTCAACCGGTTTGGGCTCGACGAGCCGCCGTGCGGGCGACTTCGGTTGGCGCATGGGAACCACGGTCAACACGATCGCGACCGCAATGGCCACTGCCACCGCCAGGATCACCGGCCAGTACCAAGCCAGCCCCAGGGCGATGACGCCGAAGGCGATGATCGCGGTCCACATGTACATGATGAGCACCACCTTGATCTGCGAGTGTCCACGCTGGAGGAGCCGGTGGTGGAGGTGCTTCTTGTCGGCGACGAACCACCAGTTCCCGTTCCAGGTGCGGCGGATGTAGGCCATTGTCATATCGATCAGGGGCAGGGCCATGATCGCTATCGGCAGAACGATCGGGAGCAGGGCCGGCAGTGCGTCACCCCGACTCGGCGTCAGTGCCGACGAGTCGATCTGCCCGGTCAACGACAAGGTGCTGCACGCCAGGAGAAGTCCCAGCAACATGGCGCCGGAGTCGCCCATGAACATCTTGGCGCGGAAGAAATTGTGGGGCAGGAAACCGGCACAGATACCCGCGATCGTCGCCGTGACCAGGCTGGCCGTGGTGGCGACGACGAATTGTTGTTGATAGGCGAGCAGATAGGTGTAGACGAACATCGCCAGCGAGCCGATGCCCACCACCCCCGCCGCGAGGCCATCGAGCCCGTCGATCAGGTTGATCGCATTCACGCAGACGAAGATGTAGAGCACCGTGATGAGGATCGAGGTCGGCTCGTCGAGCGCGAAGATCTGGTGCGGCAGGCTCACCCAGTACATGCGCACCCCGTTGAGCACGGCGACGCCCGCAGCAAGCACCTGACCCGCGATCTTGGCCATCCACGGCAGGTCGATCGCGTCGTCGATCGCCCCGATCACGCAGATCACCAGCGCTGCCAGGAAGATGCCCAGGGCATCGCGCGAGACCGTGGGATGACGCCCCAGGAAGGGCATGTGGGCAGCCAGGAGGAAGGCCGCGCCCACCCCGACCAACATGGCAACCCCGCCCAGATAGGGCGTCGGGGTGGCGTGGACGTCGCGTTCGCGCACAGGGGCCAGCGCACCGGTCCGGATGGCGACCCGTCGACACAGGCCCGCGAACAGATAGGTCGCGGCGAATGCGGTCAGCATCACCAGGAGGTACTCGCGCATGGGGCTGCTCAGTCCTGCCCGGAGCCTGATCCGGCCCCCGCATCGGCGGAGCTGTCGGGCGTCCCGGAGGGCCCGGACCCGGATGGGGCATCAGGTGACGACGAGGGCGGGGTGGCCGCGGCCGCCTGATCGGCCTGCACCTGTTCGGTCACCAGGTCCTCCAGCCCGGGGGAAAGCCCCTCCAGCTGGTCGAAGCCGATGACGCCCTGACGCAGGATGCGCCCGGCGGGGCTGACCGTGAAATCAACGATGGTGGACGCGACCGGACCCGGGGTCCGGCCACCATCCAGGTAGACGGCCACCGAATCGCCCAGCATCGCGATGGCGGCCCCCACGTCGGTGGCTGAGGGCTGCCCCGAGATATTGGCGCTGGACACTGCCAGGGGGCCCGTGTGCAGGAGCAGCGCCCGGGCGTCGTCATTGTCCGGGACGCGGACCGCAATCGTGCCCGCGGTCTCCCCCAGGTCCATGTGCAGGGCGGTGGCCGCATTGAGGATCAGCGTCAACGCGCCGGGCCAGCACTCCTTGATCATGCGCTCGGCACCCAGGGGGATCGAACTGACCAGGGCGGGCAGCATGGCGGGCTCGGCGATCAGCACCGGTGGTGGCATATCGCGCCCGCGATGCTTGGCATTGAGCAGGCCCTGGACGGCATCGGCCGAAAAGGCATCGGCCCCGATCCCGTACACGGTGTCGGTCGGCAGCACGATGTTCTGGCCGGCACCCACCGCGGCCTGGGCCGCCCGCAGCGCCTCATCCCTCTGCGTGGCCAGGTCAAAGCGTCGGAAGGACTCTTCCCCGGAGCCGCCCTCCTGCGGCGATGCGGCGGACGTGCCCTGCCCCATCTGGTCGGTCTTGTTGGTTTGCGCACCACTCACGTGCGTCATTGTCCCACGTCGTCGCGCCGGATCGCCGTGACGAACCGTGGCCGTCCGGTGAGATCGGGATGGTCCTCGACGTGTTCGAACCGACCCGCCGCCGAGATGATGCCCGCCGCGGAATGGCCCTGCGTGTCGTCATGTTCGACGATGAGCCATCCCCCGGGGCGCAGCAGTCGCGTCGCCACCGGCACGATCCCACGGATCGTCTCGAGCCCGTCGTCACCCCCGAACAGGGCCTCGTGCGGGTCGTAGTCGAGCACGTCAGCGGGAAGCTCATCGGCATGTGCGGCCGGCAGATAGGGCGGATTGGAGATGACCAGGTCGACCTTTCCCTCCAGCTGCGGCAGCGCATCGGCCATATCACCGGCCACGACGGTGGCCGGTGTGTCGGCAAGGTTGCGCCGGGCCCACTCCAGGGCCTGCGGGGAGCGTTCCACGGCATACATGCGTGGCGTGCCCGGGTATTCACTGAGGATCGACTTGGCGATGACCCCGGACCCGGTGCCCAGGTCGACGATCACCGGTGAGGGGCCCGTGTCGGCCCTGAGGTTGAGCAACTGGTCGAGCGCGAAGTGCACGACGGCCTCGGTCTCGGGCCGGGGAATGAACACGCCGGGACCCACCTGGACATCGATCTTGCGGAACCAGGCACGCCCCGTGAGGTACTGCACCGGCTCTCCTGCGGCGCGACGCCTGATCAGGTCCGCGTAGCGGTCGGCCACCGCGTCGTCGACCTCCCGCGTGGTGGCCAGACCGGCAGGATCAAGGTCGGCGGCGGCCGCCAGCAGGTGGCGTGCCTCGGCGCGGGGCGACTGGGCGCCTGCCGAGGTGAGTTCATTGATGCCCTGCTTGATGAGGGCTGCGGGACGGTGAGTGCTCACTGCTTTTCGCTTTCTGTCGCCTGACCCAGGCGCTCGGCCAGGTCTGCGGCCTGTAGCGCCTCGATGAGGGGTTCCAATTCACCGCCCAGGACGGCGTCAAGGTTGTGCGCCTTGAAGCCGATCCGGTGGTCGGTGATGCGGTTCTCCGGGAAGTTGTAGGTGCGGATGCGCTCGGAACGATCGACCGTGCGCACCTGCGATTTGCGGGCCTGTTCGGCCTGCTGGGCTGCCTGTTCCTCTGCGGCGGCCACCAGGCGCGCCCGCAGGACGCGCAGGGCCTGCTCCTTGTTCTGGAGTTGGCTTCGCTGGTCCTGGCTGGTCACCACCACGCCGGTGGGCAGGTGGGTGATGCGAACCGCCGAGTCGGTGGTGTTCACTCCCTGGCCACCCTTGCCGGTGGAGCGGTACACATCGATGCGCAGGTCGTCGGGATTGATCTCGATCTCGCTCTCCTCGACGTCGGGCATGACGAGCACTCCCGCCGCCGAGGTGTGGATGCGTCCCTGGGATTCGGTCACCGGGACGCGCTGCACGCGGTGGACGCCACCCTCGAACTTCAGGGCGCCGTAGGGGGCCTGGGCGTCATGCCCGGTGGCACGGAAGGCGAGGGTGACCGACTTGAAGCCACCCAGGTCGGTGGGCTCGGCGTCGATGATCTCGGTTGACCAGCCCTCGCGCTCGGCGAAGTGCTGGTACATGTTCAGCAGGTCGCCGGCGAACAACGCGGACTCCTCACCGCCCTCACCGGACTTGATCTCCATGATGGCGTCGTTGGAGTCCAGGGGGTCGCGCGGGGCGAGCAGTGCGGTGAGCTTGTCGGTGACCTCGTCCAGCCGTGCCGAGATCTGGTCGGCCTCCGCTGCGAAGGCGGGATCGTCGTCTGCCAGTTCCCTGGCGGCCGACAGGTCCTCGGTGAGTTGCTGATGCTCGTCGAGGGCGTGCACGACCCCGGTGAGTTCGGAATATCGCCGCCCCACCTTGCGGGAGCGGGCCTGATCGGAGACCACGGCCGGATCGGCCAGCTGCTTCTCCAGATCGGCAAACTCCTGGCGCAGCCCCTGGGCGGACTCGAACATCAGGTCACTCCTATTGGTCGGTTCCCACGTCCGGGCACCGGCATCTGTTGGTGAACATGAAACAGGCGTCGAGTGCCAGATGACACCCGACGCCTGTTTGGACAGACTTACTTGGTTGCAGCGGCCTTTGCCTTGCCGTAGCGACGCTCGAAGCGGGCCACGCGACCACCGGTGTCCAGAATCTTCTGCTTGCCGGTGTAGAAGGGGTGACAGTTGCTGCACACGTCGGCAGACATCACATCACCGGGGAAAGTGCTGCGCGTGGTGAACTCATTGCCACAGGTGCACACGACCTTGACGTCGTGGTACTCGGGATGCGTGCTGTTCTTCATCTGGATTGCTCCTCTAGTCGCGGACCGGGTCGCTACCGTGCTGCACAGACGGTGTCGCATTGGACGACGCGCGTGAACCGGGCCATTGGGTGACTTTACCCGATCGAACGTTCAGTGCCACTCTCGTGGCCCCCTGTCAGTCCGATCCGGGCGTTGTCGAAGATATCAACACCAGGAACTCTGAATTATTCCGGGTCTTCTTCATGCGGCTCAGCAGGGTCTCAAGGGCCTGCTGCTCCTTCTGCCCGGACAGGGCCCGGCGCAGCTTCCAGATGATGTCGAGCTCCTGGCGGCTCATCAGGAGTTCCTCGCGACGGGTGCTGGATGCCTCGACGTCGACGGCCGGGAAGATCCGCTTGTCGGCCAGCTGGCGCGACAACTTGAGCTCCATGTTGCCGGTGCCCTTGAACTCCTCGAAGATCACCTCATCCATCTTCGACCCGGTCTCGACCAGTGCCGTGGCCAGGATGGTCAGCGAGCCACCGTTCTCGATGTTGCGGGCGGCGCCGAAGAAGCGCTTGGGCGGATACAGCGCCGCCGAGTCCACGCCGCCGGACAGGATGCGGCCCGATGTGGGGGCGGCGAGGTTGTAGGCGCGCCCGAGTCGGGTGATGCCGTCGAGCAGCACCACGACGTCGCGCCCCAGCTCCACCAGGCGCTTGGCGCGGGCAATGGCCAGCTCGGCGATCGTCGTGTGGTCATCTGCCGGGCGGTCAAAGGTCGAGGCGATCACCTCCGCGGTGGTCGTCCGCTTGAAGTCGGTGACCTCCTCGGGACGTTCATCGACGAGCACGACCATCAGGTGCACCTCGGGATTGTTCACCGTGATGGCATTGGCGATGTTCTGCATCACCATGGTCTTGCCGGCCTTCGGCGGGGACACGATCAGGCCTCGCTGGCCCTTGCCGATGGGTGACACGAGGTCGATGATGCGCCCGGTCATGTTGGTGGAGACCGTCTCCATGCGCAGGCGTTCCTGGGGGTACAGCGGGGTGAGCTTGCCGAAATCGGGACGCTCGCGCATGGCCTCGGGGCCGGCGCCGTTCACCGTGTCGAGGCGCACCAGCGGGTTGTACTTGGAGTGGCGCTCCCCCTCGCGCGGCTGGCGCACGGCACCGGTGATCACATCGCCCTTACGCAGTCCGTTCTTGCGCACCATTCCCATGGCGACGAAGGCGTCATTGGGCCCCGGGAGGTAGCCCGAGGTGCGCACGAACGCGTAGTTGTCCAGAACATCCAGGATGCCGGAGACATCGACCAGGACATCGTCCTCCTGGACCGTGGGGGTCTCCATCTCGTTCATGGGACTGTTGCGGTTGCTGCGCCGACCCTGACGATCACGCTGGCGACGACGCCGGGAGCGCCGACCGCCGCTGTACTCATCGTCGTCACGACGACCTGAGTCATTGCGACCCGAGTCATTGCGATTCGAGTCGTTGCGGTTCGAGTCGTTGCGCGTGGACTCGCTGTGGTTGCGATTTGACTGGTTGTGGTGGCGCTCGGGGCGCTCGTCGCGGTTGCGCTCGTTCTTCTCGGAACGATTCCCGCGGCCGCTCAGCTGCTCCAGGCGGGCACCCACCTCATCGTCGACGCCCTGGTTGCTCGTGCGGGAGCCCTCGTTACGGGCACCGTCACTGCGGGAATTGTTCGTACGGGTCGAGTTGCGTTCGCTGCGGCCGCCACGGTCATTGTCCGTGGTCCGCTCGGTGGCGGTGCCCGACTCGCTGTCGGTGTTCCGCTCGCGGCGGCTGCGTCCCGAACTGTGTTCGGCGGCCTCAAGGCGGGCAGCGATCGCGTCGGCCGTCGACACATCCCGTGCCGGGCCCTCCTCGATCGTCGCCTCACGCGGTGCGCGTGACACTGAGCGGGTCCGGCGCTCGGCGGGCCCCTCCTCATGGCGTGTGGCCTGCTGCTGTGCGGGCTGGGCACCGGAACCGCCGCGACGCGAGTCAATGGCATTGATCAGATCGCCCTTGCGCATGGCGCTGACGCCCCTGATCCCCAACTGCGCGGCGACCTGCTTCAGTTCGGTAAGCCTCATGGCACTCAGCGTGCTCATGGGATCTGCGGGCCCGTTCTCTGCGACGGCCTGCGTGGTTTCGCTCACGAATGTCCTTTCGGCGTCGCCCGGGGAAGACCCACTGGGCGAAAGAATGTCATCTGGGGCCAAGGCACGACGCGCCCATCGGCGACCGCACGGGATCCGCATGGCAAAGCATCGGAACCGAGGCGGGACTACGAGAGGATCTGGCGAACGAAGGACCGGAAACCGACGACCGCACTGCCAGCTGTGGCAAGACGGTCAGAGTCGACTCGTGATGGGGAACAGCCGCTTGGTGGGCTCGTTTCCGGTCTGATCGGACAAGGCCGTTGACCCGGATGAGATACGGCTGCTTGAGCAGCAGCTCGTGCTTCTAGGCTAGCAGGCGTCGGGCCCCGAGCAAAGCGGATCACGCAGGCGCCGCCCCGGCGTCATCGGACGCGGGACGGCGCGGGGCGTTCAGGCCTGCAGCCCTGACTCCAGTTGCTCGGACGCGGCGAGGAACTGCTCTTTCAGCTCCTCGTAGTCGTGGGCAACCGGCAAATGGGGGAACTCGGCGATCACATTGGCCGGTGGGTTGAACAGTGCCCCGTAGTCGGCCTGGTTCAACATCGCGGTGTCGTTGTACGAATCACCCGTGGACAAGGTGGTGAAGTTCAGCGACTGGAAGGCGCGCACCGCCTCATATTTCCCGTTGGGCTGGCGCAGCTGGTAGCCCACGACCATGTCGTCACGCACCACCAGGCTGTGGCAGAACAGCGTGGGTCGACCGAGCTGGTCCATCAGCGGATCGGCAAAGTCGTAGAAGGTGTCGGACAGGATGACCACCTGCCAACGCGCCCGCAGCCAGTCAAGGAACTCCTTGGCGCCGGGCAGCGGGCCCATGTCCGCGATGACCTTCTTGATGGCGCTCAGGGTGAGCCCATGCTTGGCCATGACGGCCAGGCGATGGTCCATGAGCTCGTTGTAGTCCGAGATGTCGCGAGTGGTGAGCTTCAGCTCGTCGATGCCGGTGCGCTCGGCGACATTGATCCAGACTTCGGGCACCAATACGCCCTCGAGGTCAAGGCAGGCGATGTGCATATTCTCTCCTAGGCTCCTTCTGCGCGCATGAGTCGAACCGACCCCAGCACATAATCAGACTTCTCAAGTTCTTCCAGGCAAACCATCATGTCGGATTCCTGGGCCTCGTGCGTCATCATTGACACGCGCGCCGAAGCGGCCTCGCGGCCGTCCTCGATCGGCGTCTGGCGGATGGAATGCACCGAGACGTGATGCTTGGCCAGCAGGCTTGCCACCGACGCCAGCACCCCCGACTGGTCAGCCACCCGGAAGCGGACGTAGTAGCGGGTGCGGGTCTCCCCCATCGGTGCGAGCTGGTGGGCCTGATAGACCGAATGGGCCGGTCCCACCACGCCCCGCATCCGGTTGCGCGCCACGGTGACGAGGTCACCGGTCACCGCGCTGGCCGTCGGCGAGCCCCCCGCACCGGGACCCATGAACATCAGGCGCCCGGCATTCGCCGCTTCCACGAAGATTGCGTTGTAGGGGCCATTGACCATGGCCAGGGGATGCGAATACGGCACCATGGCCGGGTGCACGCGCACGCTGATGCGATCGTGCTCGTCGATCTTGGCGATCGCCAGGAGCTTGACCACGCAGTCGCTGGCGCGGGCGGCCTCGATGTCTGCGGTGGAGACGCTGGTGATCCCCTCGCGGAACACATCTGAACCCGAGACCGGCGAGTGGAAGGCCAGTCCGGCCAGGATCGCTGCCTTGGCGGCAGCGTCATAGCCCTCGACATCGGCGGTGGGATCCTGCTCGGCGTAGCCGAGTTGCTGTGCGGTCGCCAGTGCCTCTTCAAAGTCCTGATGGTCGTTGGTCATCTTGTCGAGGATGTAGTTGGTGGTGCCGTTCACGATGCCCATCACGCTGCGGATCTCATCGCCCACCAGCGATTCCCGCAGGGGTCGCACGATGGGGATGGCGCCCGCGACGGCCGCCTCGAAGTAGATGTCCACCCGGTTCTTCTCGGCCGCGGCATAGATCTCCTCGCCGTGGGCGGCCAGCAGGGCCTTGTTGGCCGTGACCACCGAGGCGCCGTGGGTGATCGCCGAGACGATGAGTTCCCGGGGCGGATCGATGCCCCCGATGAGCTCGATCACGATGTCGGCGCCACCGTTGGCCACCAGGCCGGCCGCATCATCGGTGAGCAGCTCGGGGGGAATGCCCTCGCGCGGCTTGTTCACATTGCGTACGGCGATGCCGATGAGCTCGAGATGACAGCCCGCCTTGGCGGCGAGGTCCTCGGCCTTGTCCAGCAGGGTGCCCGCAACCTGTCGGCCGACGGTGCCACAGCCCAGCAGAGCCACTCGCAGCACCCTGGTCGGCGCGGTCACCTTCGCGTCCTGATTCATTGCCACCCTTTCAGCGTCCCACGTCGAGACTGAGGAGGTCGTCCATGGTCTCACGGCGAATCATCGCCGAGAGCTCTCCGTTGTGCACGCGCACCACCGGAGGGCGAAGCGCATGATTGTAGTTACTGGCCATTTCGCGGCTGTAGGCCCCCATATCGGGCACGGCAATGAGGTCGCCGGGCTCAATGTCGGACGGCAGGAAGACATCGCGCACCAGAATGTCGCCGCCCTCACAGTGCTTGCCGACCACCCGGCTCAGCACGCCGGGTTCGGAGGACGTGCGATTTGCCAGGACCGCAGAGTATTCGGCGCCGTACAGGGCCGGGCGGATGTTGTCGCTCATGCCGCCGTCGACACTCACGTACACGCGCTGGCCACCGCCGTCCAGGTCGACGACCTTGACGGTGCCGACCGTGTAAATGGCCATGGTGGTGGGTCCCACGATGGCCCTGCCCGGCTCAATGGACATCTTCGGCACGGCCATCGAATGTGCCCGCGCCTCGTGCTCCACGATCTCGCGCAGCCCGGTGGCCAGCGCATCGGGGGTGGAGGGCGAATCGGCGCTGGTGTAGGCAATGCCGAAACCGCCCCCCAGGTTCAGCTCGGGCAGGTGCACGCCGGTCGCGTCGGTGAACTGGCTCGACAGCTTCATGGTGCGCAGGGCGGCCACCTCGAAGCCCCCGGTGTCGAAGATCTGCGACCCGATGTGGCTGTGGATCCCCAACAGGTCCATATAGGGGCTGTAGTGGCAGCGCACCATGGCGACCATGGCCTGCCCGTTCGCAATCGAGAAGCCGAACTTCTGGTCCTCGTGGGCGGTGGCGATGTACTCATGGGTGTGCGCCTCAACCCCGGGGGTCACCCGCACCATCACACGCGCATGCCAGTCATTGTCGCGGCACAGCTGTTCGATGCGTCCGATCTCGTCCAGGGAATCAACCACGATGTGGCCCACGCCGTTGCTCAGGGCCAGCGCCAGCTCGTCACTGGTCTTGTTGTTGCCGTGCATCCCGATCCGTGCCGGGTCCATGCCGCCGGCGAGGGCGACCTGGAGTTCCCCACCTGAGCACACGTCCATGCCCAGGCCCTCCTCCATCACGAGACGGGCAATCGTCCGGGTGAGCATCGCCTTGCCCGCGTAATAGACATTCCATCCGTCGAAGGCGCTCTTGAAGTCACGGGCCCGGTGGCGGAAGTCGTCCTCGTCGAACAAGTACAGCGGGGAGCCCTCACGCTCGATCGCATCAACCACGTCGATTCCGGCCACACCGACACGCCCGTGCTCGTCCCGGGAGACATTGCGGCTCCACAGGGCAGGGTCGAGTTCGTTGAGGTCGGCCGGCTTCGTGAGCCACTGGGGCCCCGGGGTTGAGACGTCGGCGTGAATCGCGCCCGCAACATGCATATGGGTCACGGTCCACCATTCTTCCAGAAAGCCGCCACGCCGGAGTGCAGGCGTTCGCCCGCGGACGACCGTGTGACGCGCTGGCCGTAGTGCAACCCGGGGCGCTAAGCTGTCGGACGGCCACCCCAAGGCGGCCATGCTCCCGTAGCTCAGGGGATAGAGCACCGCCCTCCGGAGGCGGGTGCGAGGGTTCGAATCCCTCCGGGAGCGCCGTGCCGGACCCGGGACGTGCAGCAAGTCCGGGCGACCCGGATCCCAGCCCGGAACCGAAGGGCTCCCCGCATGGTCCCCTGCTCGCCATGGGGCCCTGCCCGATCAGCACGAGCGCCCACCCGATCAGCCTGGGCCGCCCGGTGAGGCTCATGCCCCCCGGCAGCTCATCGCGCACACCCGTGGCACGAGCCACCTCGTCGGGATGATCACGTGCCCAGTCGCGGGCCTTCGCCGACAGCGCCGAACCCGAGACGTGGCCAACGACCAGACCCACCAGGATGACCGCCACCAACAGGATCCAGCCAACCCGTGACATCCAATGGCTTGCCACCGAGCCGAGTGCCCACATGAGCGCGGTGGTGCCGCCCGCCCACGCCACTGCCCCGCAGATGTTGGCGATCAGGAACCGTCGATAGCTCATCCGTAGGCTCCCAGCGAGGGGGCCCGCGAACATCCGCAGCAGGGCGATGAACCGTCCGAAGAACACGGCCGTGACACCGAAGCGGTTGATCAGGTGTTCGGCGTAGGCAAGGCGCACCGCGGAGGCCTGTGCCGGAAAGCGACGACCCAACCAGCCGAACAGTCGCGGGCCGAGGCGCCGGCCCAGGGTGTACCCGATGGAGTCGCCGATGATCGCCCCAACACTCGCGGCGATCCCGATGCCCCATGCGGAGAAGCCCGCGTCGGGATGGTGGGTGAGCAGGACCACCGAGATCAGGATCGTCTCACCGGGCAGCGGGACCCCAAGGCTCTCCAGTCCGACGACCAACCCGACGAGCACATAGGCCCAGCCGGCCGGAAGCCCGAAGAAGAATCCTGACAGGTCCATCGCCCACCCCTCATCGCTGGCCAACCGCCAGTTGCCATCATGTCCCCACCGGTCGGAAAGCTGCCATCATGTCCCCACTGCCCGGCAAGTTGCCATCATGGCAACCGGGAACCGACATCGCACGCCTGTCCGCGGGCTGTGAGTGTGCGTGCCGAACCCACAGGGCGTGCGGTGGGATCCACTGGATGCTTTGATAGCCTTCTCGTCGCCGAAGGTCGGTGCATGGGACCAAGTGGGGCGGACATGGCGGAATTGCCCGTGACGAGCGCGGGCGCGACCGCCGCCACACCAGCACGCTTCTCCACGCGGATGTCGCGACAGTTCACCCTGTCATTCACCCGCGAAAGGCTGCGCTCGGCCAAGTTCTTGTTGTTCTTCTGGTTCGCCGCGCGATTCCTCATCCTGGCAACCTGGGCGTTCATCACCCCGGCCACCCAGGGCGACGTCGTGTACTACTACCAGAAGATCCAGGTGTTGTTCAGCGATGGTCCGGCCAACACCCTGCAGGAATATCCGACCCCTGTGATCTGGGTGTTGCTGATCCCCTATCTGATCGGCTTCGGCAATGAACACGGCTATGTCATTGCGTTCGTCTGCATGATGTTGGCCCTCGATGCACTGTTCTCGTGGTCGCTGTGGCACTCAGGTGGCTCCATGGGCGGGCAGGCGGTCGTCTTCTGGACACTGTTCCTGGCCATGGTGGGACCCACCGCCTTCCTGCGCTTCGACCTGATCACCTCGGTGTTGGCGGGCTGGTCGATCATCTTCCTGTTGCGACGCCACAGCGCAGTTGCCGGGGGCCTGACTGCGCTGGGGGCTTCGGTGAAACTCTGGCCGGCCCTGTTGTGGCCGGCGCTCCTACCGGGCCCGGCCAGGCAGAAGTTCCGGGCCACGGCGGGCTTCCTGCTGACCGGGCTGGCCATGGTGGGGCTGTCGCTGCTGTACGCGGGGTGGGACCGACTGCTGTCGCCCCTCACCTGGCAGCAGGGCCGTGGACTGCAGATCGAATCGGTGTGGGCGACCCTTCCGATGTTGGCCCGCACCGTCAACTCCGACAACTACGCCGTCACCCTGTCGCGGTACCAGGCCTTCGAGATCTGGGGCCCGGGGGTGAACACCCTGCTCAGCGCCTCGGACATCTTCTTCGCCGGCGGGCTTGCCGTGGCGGTCCTGGCCTATCTCGTGTGGCTGTGGCGCGGACACGGCCGCCTGATCGAGGCGGTCGTGCTGGTGCAGTTCGTGATCATCGTCATGATCGTGACGAACAAGACCTTTTCGCCCCAGTACATGATGTGGCTCGGCGGCCCGCAGGCGGCGGCATTCGCCGTCCTTGGCACACGCAGCCACCATGTGGAGGAGTTCTACGTCGACCGCTCCCGGCTCAACACGCTGTCGATGTGGATCCTGGTGGCCACCTTCCTCACGCTGTTGGTCTATCCGATCAGCTATGACTTCCTGGTCAATGACTGGAATGTGCGCGACAGCCTGCTGAGGTTCCCGGCCACCCTGTTACTCGCCGCCCGCAACATCGTGGTGGTGATCGTCCTGATCGATGTCATCAGGTGGGTGTGGAGCTTCCTGAGGCCCCGGGCCGTGAAGGCCGTGCGACAACGCCGCCGTGGGGTCGAGGCCCCTCAGTGAGTCGCCAAGCACTTGACCGACGACCCGACTCCCGTCCACCCGCCAGCATTCCGGTGACCCGGCCGGTGACAGCGAGTCGCCCGGAGACGGCGAGCGCCGGCGTCCGCCGGGGATGGCATCGCCGGTCCGGCATAGCGACCATGCCACGTGTCCGCCCGAACGGCTGGTGGGCCGTGGTCGCCTGGATCGTGTCGCGATCCCTGATGGCGTGCCTGTTCATCAACCTGGGCAGTTACCTGCGCTCCGATGTCATCTACTACTTCACCTCCGTGCAGGGCGCCAGTCCCATGCACCTGGCCGGGGTGCTGTCCGAGTATCCGGTACCGATCGTGTGGCTCATCCAGCTGCTGGCAGCGATCTCGGGGCCATCCGCCGATGTCTTCGTCTTCGTCTTCGCCGCAACGATGGGTGGGCTCGATGCCGCCTGTTGCCGATGGTTGTGGCGGCACTCACCACGCGCCTGCAGCTTGTGGATCGCCTTCACCTTCCTGATCGGCCCGCTCATCTGGTTCCGCATCGACCTGGTGCCGGCCGCGTTGGTCCTGGCCGCGCTGACCATGACAACGCGGCGCCCGGCATGGTCCGGGGCGGCCGTCGCGCTGGGCGCGGCGACGAAGCTGTGGCCGGCACTGCTGATCGTTCCCCTGGCCGGCACGCGACGCAGCGCACGACGCCGCGCAGGCGGATTCCTGCTCGTGGGCGCACTGATCGGCACGGCCGTCGTGGTCAGTCAGGGTTTGGCCCGTTCGGCCTCTCCCCTCACCTGGCAGGCGACCCGGGGCCTGCAGATCGAGTCGGTGTGGGCGACGCTGCCGATGGTGCAACGGCTGGTGTCGCCCGATGACAGCTGGTCAGTGGCCGTCAGCAGTTTCCACGCCTACGAGATCTCCGGCCCGGGCGTGGCGGGATGGCTGCAGGTCTCTTCCGCCGCCACAGCCGCCCTGCTGGCGCTGACGGCGCTGCTCGGCTGGCTGATCGCCCTGGACGGCATGGGACTTCCGGGCCACCGACGCGCGCTGCCGGCCGATCCCGACCGTGACGCCCAGCGGCACGAAGCCATGCTGTGGGCATTGCTCGCAATCATCGTCGGCGTGATCGTGGCCAACAAGGCCTTCAGCCCCCAGTACATGATGTGGCTGGCGGGACCCCTGGCGATGTTGTGGGCCGAGGGCACCCGGGCCGGTTCCCGCAGGCCCGCACGGCGCGTGACCATCATGGCCCTCGCAGCGGCCGGCCTCACGCAGCTTGTCTTCCCGCTCAACTACACGGCCCTGGTCGGCGATCATCCCGGCGGGTTCGTGACCACGGTGCTGGTGGCCCGCAACCTGGTCATGGTCGGCCTGGCCCTGCACTGCACCCGACACGCCCTGCGGGCCGCGTGGCGGGTGGGCCTACGCAGCGATCCCGCCCCTGATTCCGGGAGAGAACTTGTCTGAGTCGAACACACCATCCGGGTCGAACGCCCCCAGGCCCACCGCAGCGTCCGCCGACAACGGGTCCACGACGGGTGTGACCGTCACGATCGGCCCACCCGCCATCGCGGACGCCCGTACCGGGAGCTGGGTGGCACGCTTCCCCCTGCTGGTGGCCTTCTGGGCGCTGTCCCGCGTGGTCATGGCCTGCATCTTCATGACCGACCTGTGCAGCTACATCCGCAACGACGTGCTCTACTACGGCACGGCGGTCGCCAGCTCACCGGTCCCCCTGCTCGACCGCATGACCAATGTGCTCGACGAGTACCCGACGCCGATCGTCGGGTTCCTCCAGGTGATCAACGCGTTGGCGGGCGGCTCCACGTCCACCTTCGTCTCCGTTTTCGTCCTCGTGCTCTGCCTGGCAGACGGTTTCGCCGTCGCTGCCCTGTTCTTCCGTGAATCGCCGCGAGCCGGCTGGGTCTGGGCGGCCGCGGGCCTGCTACTGGGGCCGCTGCTGTGGTTCCGCCTAGACCTGTTGCCGGCGCTGGCCGTGCTCGGGGCACTGCACTGGATGGATCGTCGCCCCAGGCTGGCCGGGGTGATGATCGCCCTTGGTGCCGCCCTGAAACTGTGGCCGGCCCTGCTGATCATTCCCATGATGGGCCGGGGCCGGCTGGCCCGCTCCCGAACGCTGGGCTTCGTGGTGGCCGGGCTGGTGCTCGGTCTCGGGTCGCTGCTGACGCAGGGCTGGGCACGCTCCGCCTCGCCACTGACCTACCAGGGGGATCGTGGCCTCCAGATCGAATCGGTGTGGGCCACGGTGCCGATGGTGCGGCGCGTCATCTCCGGTGATTCGGGGCTCACGGTCTTCTTCAGCCAGTACAAGGCCTATGAGGTGTCGGGCCCGGGCGTGGCCGGCTGGATCCAGGTCAGCGACCTGCTGCTCGTGGTGATGATCGTCGCCACCGTGGCGCTGGGATGGTTGATCGGCCTGCGCGGTGTCGGCCTGCGCGGGCATCGATGGGCTGCACCCGGTGAGAAGGACCTGGGGGCCATCGACTGGGCGATCCAGTTGTCGCTGCTGGCCATCATCTGCGGGGTCATCGTGGCGAACAAGACGCTCAGCCCGCAGTACCTGATGTGGCTGTTCCCCTCGTTGGCGATCATCACGGCCCGCGCCCGTGGCGAGCGCCAACGCCGGGTCGTGCGGCGCATCCTGGCGTTCGCGGCGACGTCGCTGGCCCTGACGCCCTGGGTGTTCCCGCTGGGCTACTCCGGGTTGATCTCCTCCACACCGAATGCAGGGGTTACCTGGCTGCTCGTGCTGCGCAATCTCGGACTCGTTACGCTGACCGCATATTCATGGTTTGAGGCGTGGAGGGCGGCTGTTCGCAGCGGGGTTTTCGAACCCGAACTGTAGAGTCGGAGAGGTAAGCCGCCCGCCCAGAAATCACATGGAAGTGAGGGACGTGGCTCAGCCACGAACATCATGGGTACTGACAAATTTGGGGCCAATGACTGGCTCATTGCCGATATGCGCCAGCGCTATCTGGCAGATCCCACTTCTGTTGATGAGAGGTGGCGCGCATACTTCCAGGCACTGGGAGTCACGCCCGATCCGTCAACGCCGGTGGCAAGCCCGGCCCCGGTGACCCCGGCGCCAACGCAGGCCCCCACCCCGCAGGCCCCCACCCCGCAAGCACCGACCTCGAGCGCACCGGGGCCCAATGAACCTGCCCAACCACCGTCCAGCCGCGTTCAGGCCCCCGTCCCCACCCTCGAGCCCCGCGAGATCCGGCGGAACGCCCCCGAGCAGCCCGGCATGGGTGGCGGCCTGTCCGCCGACGTGCCCAACCCGGCAGTCCGTCCCGCCAAGAAGGCGGAGGGCCAGGCCACCCGCACCGTGCTGCGCGGCATTCCGAAGACCACCGCCGTCAACATGAACGAATCGCTGTCGGTGCCCACGGCCACGTCCGTTCGCCAGGTGCCGATGAAGCTCGTCATCGACAACCGGGC